>JAJYIF010000022.1 GCA_021790195.1 Nitrospirota bacterium | reverse complement strand
GGCTGTCTGCTTATAGAAGATTGGGTTTGGAGATCGTGCTTGATATACATATGTACAGCATACTGTGCGGGAGAAGAAAAGACTTGCCTTTTTAACATAGAAGTAACTTCAGCTATCGAAGAAGGAGGGGAAGATGAAAACCTTCGGAATGCTGTTCGTGTCGCTGTTTTTTTTGTTCCTTTTTCAGGGCACTGCGTCGGCAGTGTTGGGTGTTGATGACAATGTGCCGGGCCAGGACGTCCTCTTTCCTGTCATATGCGGGGTGACCGCTCCTCTGAATACCTCATGGGCCATCTCTGATGTTATGGGAGGAGCCACTGATTTAATGGGTAATGCGGCCCGCGCCGAGGTCATGCTGTACAACACGCGGGGCAACGCGATATTCGATTATATCGCTGCATGGACCCCATATGACGTTGTCACAGGCAATTGCAAGAGTCTCATACAACAACTGAGCTCCTCCAGCAAGGCAGCTGTCAAGAAGACCATCGACGGCGCCGATTACTACGTCGGCTTCCTGGCCTTCTTCCAGGAGCAGAACTTCTCTGAAGATCCTTCAGTTCGGGACCGGTTCACCGGCTGGATCACCCTGAGAAAGAATGAAACGGACGCGGGCCTTAAGCCTTTTCAGGCAGAGCAGGGATTGGCAATGTCCGACTATAATCCGCCTTATGACCGTCATCCGTTTGCAGAAAACGGCTCGGGAGAAGTGCCTGTGCCCGTGACCGCGAAGAGTCTTATCCTGCGCTTCTCCATTGACAATGCAGCTTCAAAGAATTGGTGGATCGTCTTGACCGGGGTCCAGTCGTCAACGTCTCCAGGTTTGACCAGGATGGTAAGGCTGAACGGGTTGGTCTGCGACGAAAACGAGAATTGTCTGAGCGTGGCGCTGCCGGTCGCCGACCTCCTGAATTTCTATAATGTCAGCGATTACGTACCGGCCGGCCTCTTCCCGGGCGGCTTCCCGAAGAGGGGCTTTGCAAAGTTCGATCTGGTCGTGAGTGAGACCGATGCCCTGGGGCATAATACCATATACACGCCCTCTGATATTTCGACTTTCGCTTGGTCATATGTAGACAGCTGCATACTACCTTTGCCTGTTCCGTTTAAGGTGCAACCTAAGGTCTGCCTGAGGGAAAGCCTGTCCATTTTTCCGGCTGACCGGATCTACGTCCCCTTGTTGTATTAGAGGTTTACGGCAAAACCGGAAGGGGAGCAGCTTGCTCCCCTTCCGCTGCGCATCTTTGGATATTCAGTTGAGTTCGACCAGCGCCCTTCCCGCCTCAAAGGTGTCCTTAAGCGCAGCGGGATGCTCCATTATCGCTCCCTTGGCGTCCACTCCCAGGAAACTCAGCGTCTTATGCTCCGGCACGCTCACGGTCCTGAAAAAGGCCTTAGCGGTCTCCTCGGAGCATTGCACACCGATCTCCTTCTTCATGCCGCCTACCAGCAATAGGAGTCCTTTCCTTCCGTGCGGACCTCCAGCTATCGGCTTCTTCAGAAGATACTTCTCGCACCAAAAAGACTGACACCTGTCGATCATAGCCTTTGCCTGGGCGCTCAGGGCGAAGAAGAAGATCGGGGAGGCTAGGATGATCCTGTCGGCCTCCCTGATCGCAGCGTATATCTCATTCATATCGTCGGAGAAGATGCACTCACCGGTGTTGTCGCATCCGCCGCAGTCCTGGCAGGGTTTGATGTTCATGAAATTCAGCCTGAAGAGCCTTACCTCGTGGCCCGTCTCCCCGACCGCCTTCAGGGCCTCTCTCAACAGGATATCGGTGTTTCCGTCAACCCGCGGGCTGCCGTTAAAGGCGACCACCTTCATGGAGATACTTTTCCCTTCGCCTTCTTCTTCAAATCGAGCCAGTCTTTCATTTGCCGAAGGTTCTCGGACAGATACCACCAGCCGTTCTTGAAAGCGGCATAATCAGGGGCGCCGGTCATTGCAGAGGCGTAGCGAACCGAATTGGAATAGAAAAGCCATTGCTTTATCCACATCTGCTCGATTGTTTCATCAAAAGGATTCTTCTTGTCCTCCACGCCTGTTTCCCATGCCTCCGAGACGAGTTTAGTGGCCGCCATAACCATTTCGTCCGTCTCTTTTATGGTATTGTCGAGTTTGGCGAAATGGCCGTTGATCCAGTCGATGTTGTGGCAGCCGTTACAGACGCCCTTCATGATCTTCAAACGCCTTTCCTGCTCGGGTTTGTCAATAAGGTACTCAGTTGCAAGCTCGCCGCTAAATGTCACCGGTAAAGGAAGCCCATCCTTGTTCTTTATTATGGTTGTGTCTCCGGACTTGGGTTGAGGGTGGCTATAGATAAGCCCAAAAAGTCTCACCCACAGCCGTGATCCGAAATCATGGGTCCGTTCCGCTATCACTTCTCCGTCGGGTGAAACCAGAAGACTGTTGTGGCACGCGGCGCATGTCGGGGCCTTGAAATCAACCCCTACTCTCCATGGCACGTCCTTAAAGTCCCACGTGGCCGCCTTTGCCTCGTAGATATCGCCATGTTTGCTCTCCTCGTACACGTCAAGGGCCGGCACATCCGGCTCCTCATGGCACTGGCCGCATGTGTAGGGTTTTCGCGCGACCTCAATCAGGAACCCGTGCCTGGGGTGACAGGCAGTGCAGGCGCCGAAGCTACCGTCGGGATTCACCCTCCCTACGCCCTGATTCGGCCAGTTAGTGAGATCAGGGACCGTTATCTCTCCCATCTTCGTGCTGATCTTCTTCATGCCCTTTACGGTGACCTTTGTGCCGTGACATCCGAGGCATGTCTCGTGAAGCGTACCTTCAGAGGGGCTCTCCGATACTATCTCGCCCTTCTCTATCCTCTTCATGCCGGTCACGCTCGCTACAAGCGTATGATAGACGGGGTTTTTCATCAGATTCCCGTAGGCGTTGAACTTCTTGCTCCCTGTGAATTGTTTTACCTCCACGGGATGGCAGGTCTTGCAGTCATTCGGCGAGACGACCACGTTGATCTTAAAGCCCATGTGCTCGAAATTGTCGGCATGGCTTCCGGGATTCAGACTGTGGCATTCATAGCAGCCCACAACGTTTTTTGAAAGACTCTCATCTACCGAGCCGGCTGAAATCCTTCTCTCGATCGCGGGTTTCTTAAGCGCCTCGCCGGGCAGGGTCCTCGAATGCCTGCTCGTGAGCCAGTCCTGGACAATACCCGGAGTATATATTTTGTGACAGCCGATACAGGTCTCTGTCTGCGGGCTCAGCTTTATATCCTTCATCTCTTCATCTTCTGAAGCAAACACTGTCCCGTAAGTGAGGAGCGTTATCGCCACTAAAAACCAGGGAAAATATCTTACCGCAACTCTCATATTCCCTCCTACATTGAAGTGTGGTCTTGAAACCCGGAGTTTACCCGCTCCGTCTCGAGCCGACGTCTTCCGGCCCGTATCCCTCTGACTATTCGATCTTCTTGAACGCCTGCTTCTTCGCCTTGCACACAGGGCATTCATCGGGTATCCCGCCCTCCGCGGTATAGCCGCAGACCTGGCACACGTAGTAATCGACATCGGGGTTCTTGCCGAGGTTCTCCAGGGCCTTCTTATAGAGGGCCGCATGGACCTTCTCGACGTCGTTGGCGTAACTGAAGGTCCTGAGCGCGCCGTTGTTCGCTTCGGCCTTCGCATCCTCGATCATCTGCGGATACATCTTCTGGAACTCGTACGATTCTCCGTTGATCGCCTCTTCCAGATTATCCCTGGTGCCCTTTATTCCGCCGAGTTCCTTAAGGTGGTTGTGGGCATGGACTGTTTCCGCCTCGGCCGCGGCCCTGAACAGCTTCGCGACCTGCTTGAATCCCTCCTGCTCGGCCTTCTTCGCAAACGCCAGATATTTCCTGTTCGCCTGTGACTCGCCGGCGAACGCCTCCTGAAGATCTTTTTCTGCTTTTGACATCTCTGCCCTCCTGCTGTTCGGTTTATAAATGAAATCATCCTGTCAATGCAGGGCTGATGTGCTGAAGAGTGTTTACCAACGATACTATAATATTCTGAGCGTCAGAATCTCTGATGGTATTCTTTGACTTTCTTCGCGAATTCCCTGCCGAAGTCGTAACATTTCGTCTCATCTTCCAGAGATGGCTTGTAAAGGATCTGCAGGCCGGGCTCGAAGGTCTCAAGCCCCATCCTCTTGAACTCTTCATATGCCTCTTTGACGGCCCCTCCGCCCCATCCAAAGCTCCCGAAGGCGCCCGCAATGCGGCCCTTCGGCCTCAGCCCCCTCAGGTGGGTCAGGAACTCGGCCACGGTCGGATACATTATGTTATTGAGCGTAGGCGTGCCGACAAGACATCCCCTCGACTTCCAGAATTCCTTGACGGCCACGCTCATTGGCGTCGCCCGCAGCTTGATGACCTTGCACTCCACTCCCTCGTCTTTAACTCCCTGCATTATAGGCAAGGACATCTTTTCCGTGCTGTGCCACATGGTGTCGTAGATTATGGAGACGCTCAGGTCGGACTTGCCGTTTGCCATGTCAAGGTACATCTGCATCACTTTTTCCGGACTCGTCCTCCAGATTATCCCATGGTCGGGCGCGATCATCTCTATCTCCAGGCCCAGCTTCTGTATTTCGGAGATCTTTGTCTTTATGATCTGCCCGAAGGGCATCAGGATGTTTGCGTAATAATCCACAACCGCGCCCTCCAGTTCCGCCGCTGATTGACAGGTGACAAACTCGTCATCGAACCTCACTGCAGAGGCGATGTGCTGCCCGAAGCCGTCCTGACTGACGAGGATCTTCTCTTCCTTTATGTATGTCATCATGGAATCGGGCCAGTGGAGCATGGGGGTCTCGATGAAGAGCAGCGTCCTTCTGCCGATTGACAGGGTATCACCGGACTTCACGGTCTTCATGTTCCATTTTGACAGATCGAAGAATCTCTCAAGGCCTTTTCTGCCCTTCTCTGTGATATAGATTGTGGCAGAAGGAGCCAATTCCATAATCTTGTCGATGCTTGTGGCATGGTCGTTCTCGATATGGTTGATAACGACGTTTTTTATCCTCGATGGGTCGACAACGCTCCTTATACCTTTGATCGTAACGTCGGAAAAATCGTACTTGACCGTATCGATAAGGGTTATCTCATCGTCCATAATGAGATAATTGTTATAAGTTGTTCCGAGGGGGGTCATGTATCCATGGAAATCCCTGATTGCCCAGTCAATGGCTCCCACCCAGTAAATATCCTTTCTTAATTCAACCGCCTTCATCCAACCTCCGAATCTCTAATTTCCCTCAACCTCTTCCTTCTTCCGGGTCAATCCTTTTCCAGCAGCGTGCTGAAGGTATTGTGATGGTCCTCTTCCGCCGAGAGTATCTCCTCAAAGAGCTTCCTGGTAACAACATCTCCCTGTTTTCCGGAATGGACAATGATCTCCTTGTAGAGCCTTATCGCATCTTCCTCGGCCTTCCTGTCTATTTCGAGCATCTCCTTCGTAGTCTTCCCGACATCGATCGGCGTCGGCTTCGTGGTCAACCTGCCGCCGAGATAGTCGAGCCTCTCCGCGATCTGCTCTGCGTGTTTCATCTCGGTCATCGCAATCTGCCTGAAGATGCCCCCTACGGATTCTGCATTGATGCCCCTTACGGTAACGTGCTGCCACATGTACTGGATACTGACCTGAAGCTCTCGCGCGATGGCTTCGTTGAGCATGTCCACCAGTTTCTTACTCGCCATGATGGTCCTCCGAGGTGCTGCATTCAGGCCGGAAACCGGCCCTGGATACAGGCAAGCGCCTTTACTTTTCATACTACTACATTTATTAAGGGATTTCTATAACTTCTCTTCGACTTCCTTCCTGCCTTTGATCAGCTCTTCATCCTGCTCCCTGTCCCTCATGAGGAGCAGGGCCTGAAATTCTCCTACATGGGTCTTCTCCTCCCTTGCGATATCAAGAAGGATCGTCTTTATATCCTTATTCTCCGTCATCGCCGCCATCTGCTCATAGAGATTTATGGCGTCAAGCTCCGCCATGATTCCCGCCCTGAGTATCTCATTATCGAGCTGGCCTTTTCCCACCTTTCCTGGGTCTATCGGTATTCCCGACATCATATGAAAGCCTCCTTCCTTTTTCCCGCCTGGCCGATGGATGCAAGTCTCCCGAAAGCCGGTATAACTTTTTCCATTATATACGATATCCGCTCTGCTTCACAGCGCAGCGATATCGTCATCCGATCTCCTTCAGGACCTCCATTATCCCAGCCTTCGCCTCCTCGTCAAACAGTATGCCTGCATGGTTGACGTCATAAACTGCGTGGTCGCGGCTCCAGGGAATCCTGGAACTCTCAACCGAGACAAGGCCGTCTCCCTTGCCCCTTTTCATCTCCTCGGGATAGAACTTCTCCGGGATTATTCGCTCGAAGACCTCTGGTATGGAAAAAAGAGTCTGCGCACTCACCACGAATCTTTCTCTGTCCCCGTACTCCGCCCTCTCGATCACTTTCTTGTAAACGGTAAGGAGCGTGGGGTCGCTCCCTCCTGCCGATATGTAACATGTTCCATCCGAGGGCCCGTCCCTGAGGGATTTGAAGAATTGGGAATCCGGCAGGAGCTCCTTAACGGCCGGGCTTTGAAGGAAATCAAAGAGACGTCTTACCGCATATCTTAAAGTCCCCTTTTCCGAATCAGGGAGAAGGGGACCGAGAAAGGCGACGAGCGGCGCCACATATTTCGTCCATCGTGCCAGGCCGCTTCCTCTATGGGGTGTGGCGAGCGTGATCAAGGCCTTGACGCGGACGTTCGCGTCTCTGAGGTATTCTCTCGCTACGAGTCCGCCCCTGCTATGTCCGATAAGGATCGCCCCTGCTTTACAATACTTTCTATAATGGGCTGTTACGTCTCTAAGCTCTGAAACGGCAACTCCTATGCGGGCAGAGGGACGCTTCTGACTCCATGCAATAACGGGGTAGCCGCGGTCCCTAAGAAGATGAAACAAGGTCGAAAGATTCCGGGGCGGAAGTCCAAGTGAAAGCCCCCTCGACATATCCGGGTCTTCCTCCGCGTCTTTCACTTGCGTTGCCGGCTTCCGGGCCAGGATGAGTCCGAGGGGGAACTGCCCGCCGAGAATCGTGGAATCATCGGGTGATACCCAGATCTTCTTGTCCATACCGAGACCGTGTATAAAGAAGACGGCAGGCTTTCCGTCGTCTCCTTTAAGAGCCGTTATATCGTAGTCCATAATGTATATAAAAGTTATAACAAATGTTAATGAATTTATAAAGGATTTTGTATTTACAACGCGGCGGTTTAAGTGATATAAAACAGGATTACACTCCCCAAATTATTATCCCAGGAGGTGTTTCATGAGATTAGGCGTTATTGTCAGCGACTTCAGGAATATGGATGAGACGCTTTCGCGCCTGAAAGCGGACAAGCTTGGAGTCATTTTTGTCAGTAACGGCGTCTACCACACGGCCACGAAAGAAGGCGGCAAGAAATCCCCTCTATTGGAGAAATCTCCGAATATGTATGTCCTTACCGAGGACCTGCAATCAAGAGGTTTTTCGGAGGTCCAGATCGACAGCAGGGTGAAGCCCGTCACATACAGCGATCTGGTGGACGTGATATTCAATGACTACGACAAAACGATCTGGATATAGGAGGCTATCATGGGCAAATTGACAATCGGTGTTTTTTCGTCCCTTGTTGGCTCGTTGTCGCTGGACTTTGCGGTCAAGCTGGCCGATGCCGCGATCAAGAAGGGCCATAAAGTGGATATGTGGGTATCCGGCAACGCCACGATGCTCTCCAAGAAAGGGCAAAGGGCGTTTAAAGACTATTCGGCCCTCGAGAAGAAGCTGCATGAGATGTTTGCTTCCGGCAGTTTCCAGGCCACCGCATGCGAAGCTTGCGCGGAGGCGAGGGGCTTCCACAAGGAAGATACCATGGAGGGCTGGAAGCGCCATAGCATGGACTGGTATCTGGCGAGCACCTTCAGCGCAGACAGAGTCCTTCATATAGGAGGTGATTAATATGGCTACGGTAAAACTCGGATTCATTGTTAAGAGTCTCCCTTATAAGACGGAGGCCTCCCGGCTTGCCCTGACGCACGCAATTGCGAGCCAGACCGTCGAGATATATCTCGAAGACGGCGACATGGTCGAGCCGGTTGTGGCATTTATCGGAGACGGTGTGTTAAACTGTCTCAAGAATCAGAAGGCCATGAATATGTACGGAGTAACGAGCCTTGAGCAGCATCTTAAGAATTCCCTGCTGCTTGACATGAGAGTTCTGATCTGTAAAGAGGATATGGAAAAGCTGGGCCTTTCGGAAGACGCCCTTATAATGGACGCGGAGGATATCGGGGGAGAGACGAAGGCCAACATTGCGCCTTTCAGTGAGATTATGAAGGAGATGGATTCGACTAACCATCTCTTATTCTTTTAAGGAGGAAGATATGGGAGAATTGAGCAGCATGTCACCGACGGAGACACTGGATGTCCTCGGAAGGGTATGTCCTTACCCTTTGGTATTGACGAAGAAGACCATCGAGAAGATGGGGAGCGGAGCATTGCTCAAGGTCCTGTGTGATGCGCCTGCCTCGGCTGAAGACTCGATACCGCGCTACTGTGAAAAACAGGGTTTCAAGTTTGAGTCGATAAAGCTCGAAGACAAGGGCTACTGGGAACTTTACATCCAGAAGAAATAGCAGCGCCGTTCTTGCGCCTGTAGCCGGAGTTGAAATACCGGTAGGCGGTGGAGAAAAAAATAGGGGATGCCAAAGGCATCCCCTATTTTTATTAGTGCTAATCCCTCTTGATCCTACATCTCGGTTATCGTTATGGAATTCGTAGGACACACGCCGAGGCAGCTCTCGCAGAAGACGCATTCAGAAGTCTGATACGGGTCCGATTTCTTATCGGTCAACTGAAATACCCCTTGTGGACAGACATTCACGCACTCCTCGCAGCCGTCGCATGTTGCCGCGTTTACTGATACCATGTACATATAAATCACCTCCTGAATTTCTTATTCATTTATTCTAATTAAAAACTTGTCTGGAAGTCAATTTACAGTCTTATCTTTTACTGTTTTCAAATATCATAAAAAGGGCCTATTCCCTATCAGGGAATAGGCCCTTTCCACATTATTCCAAGCGGTAGTCCGCCGGGTCAGTGTTCTATTTCTATTCCGGCCGTCTGTTCTCTCACGGTGATAGCGATCTTGTAAAGGAGCGTCAGGACCAGGAACCCCAGGGCCCATACACCGAGCGCGATTGAGGCCTCGCGGAGCGTCGGCCAGTATTCGGTTACACCTTCAAAGGGGTTAGGAACGAAACCGCCTATTACAAGGCCGAATCCCTTGTCAATCCATAGTGAGATAAAAAGCGCGACACAGGCCGTCGCCAGGACTCCCTCTTTCTTGCGCCAGGACGGAACTATGAGGAGCGGAAGCGATACGATGGCGAGGATGCTCGACGTCCACATAAGAGGAACGAGCTTGTCATGACCTTCAAAGCCGACATAGAGATATTTGAAAGAGTTCATCTCGCCCGGTATCTGGCTGTAGAAGGCGGTAAAGAATTCGAGTCCCAGGAGGAAGACGTTCGCGATCATGGCGTAAGTCACGATCTTCCCGACCGCCTGGATAGGCTCCTTGCCCGGATCGAACTTGGTCAGCTTCCTCACGATCAGAGAAAGGATGATCAAGAGGGCCGGACCGCCTGCAAACGCCGATGCGAGGAAGCGGGCCGCCATTATTGCGCTCAGCCAGAAATGCCTACCCGGCAAGCCTGCGTAGAGAAAGGCCGTGACGGTATGAATGCTGAACGCCCAGGGGATCGACACATAGATCAACGGTTTTACCCAAGCGGGCGGTTTGATCCCTTTGCGGTCCGCACTCAGCGTCATCCACCCTATGACAATGTTCAGCCCAAGATAACCGTTAAGTACGACCGCGTCCCAGAACAGGATAGAATTGGGCGTCGGATGCAATATCACGTTCAAGACCCTCATCGGCTGTCCCAGGTCGACAAATATAAAGGTCACGCACATCGTAACGGCTGCTACGGCAAGGAACTCCCCGAGTATCACGATCTTCCCGAATTTCTTGAAATCGTGGAGGTAATGCGGTATGACCAGCATGACCGCTGAGGCGGCCACGCCCACGAGGAAAGTGAACTGGCCGATGTAGAGTCCCCATGAAACGTCCCTGCTCATGCCCGTGATTCCCAAGCCGTGCTTGAACTGATAGAGATAGTTAATGAACCCGTTGCCGACGATCAGAAGCAAGAAGAAAATCCATGTCCAGTATTTTCGACTGCCTTGCAGCGCCTTCTCAAGCATTTTTATCTCCTCCTATTATGTAGAAAACACTGGGACCTGTGCCGAGTTCCGGTTTTCTGCGAATGGAATAGCGGCCGGCCAAGACTTTCCTCACATCGGAGCTCGGGTCGTCAAGGTCGCCGAAATACATCGCCGCCTCAGTGCCCGCGTCCTTGGCTATCTGCTGGGATGCCTCGACGCACGCCGGGATGAGTCCCTTCGACAGGCGTTCTGCGCAGAAGGTGCATTTTTCGACGACACCGATCGTGCGCGTGGGATATTGCGTATTCTCGTCCTCGGGCTTAAGACCGAGCCTCGGGTCTTTGTAATTAAAGCTCCTCGCTCCGAAGGGACAGGCGGCCATGCAGAACCTGCAGCCTATGCAGCGGTGCTGGTCCATCATGACAATGCCGTCTTTCCTCTTGAACGTCGCCTTGGTGGGACAGACCCTCACGCACGGGGGGTTTTCGCAATGATTGCAGAGGAGCACGAACGGCTTTTCCTTGACGCTCTCCTCGATGAACTCATTCGGCTGAGTGGGAAACGTGTGTTCGTAGGTGTCGGTCCATATCCATTTGATCTGGTCCTTCGAGTTGCCGAAATCGGGGATATTGTGGATGCTGTTACAAGCGTGTATGACTTTCTTATAGTCGTCGTCCGTCCTGAACTTGCTTACGTCGATGGCCATGCCCCAGCGCTTGGCGGTCAGTGCCTTCTCGTTTACGAATACGTGTGAGGCCTCCGACTTGTCGCCCTTGAGCAGATTGATGACCGGCACGCCGCCGAGTCCAAGAACGGTGGACATTCCTGCTATTTTTAAAAACTGTCTTCGGTTCATGCTCATGACTCTTTCTCCTTCGGCGCTATGTGGCAATTCCAGCAATAGGGATTCACCGCCATATAGTTGTGGCACTGGTCGCAGAACTCCTTCTTGTTCGAATGGCAGTGCATGCAGGTATTCTGAAGGCTGATCGTATAGGGCTTCCCCTCCGAATTGACATAGACTCTCTCACCCTTGCGGACAGCCCAGTCTCTCCACTGATTGAGCAGCTGCATGTGCTCGGCCCTCATGAACTGCTTTGACTCCACGCACTTCTTTTCAGTCAGTTCGTTTATCGCCGGAGTGTTGATCTTGGGTTCAGGCATCACGTTCGCCTTGCCAATGTTATAGACAAAGGGGAATGTGAACAAACCTACAAAGACGATCAGTCCTACGATTATTTTCCCGCCGTCATAGATTTTCATTATTGAGCGCCCTCCTTCCCCGGAAGGGGTTCCATCCTCAGATCGATTGTTCTTTCCTTCTCGCCTTTCATGATGAGGGCATTGCCCACGAGCTCATGCACCCCGGTCACTCCGACACCGGGCACCCAGTAATCCATCGAGGTAGAAAGTGTGGCCCGGTCGATAGCGCAGACATTCGCAAGCATGTTCACTCCATAGTGCTCATGCACGAACCTGACGGCATTAGCCCTCGCAAATCCGCCCCTCAGTCTCAGCTCCATATTTTCAGAGGCGTTCAATCCCGTGCCGCTGCCGCAGCAGAAGGTCTTTTCTCTTATGGTGTCTTCCGGCATCTCGTAGAAGTGCTTGCAGACGTTCTTGATGACATAGCGGGGCTCTTCAAAGATCCCCATGCCGCGGGCTGTGTTGCAGGAGTCGTGGAAGGTCACCTTCAGATGATCGTTCCTGCTCGGGTCGAGTTTAAGCTTTCCGTTCTTGATCAGGTCCGCAGTAAACTCGGTTATGTGCACCATCTTTGTGGATTTTGCGTTTTCGAAGACGGTACCCGTGATAGGCGACTTCGGGACCTCAAGGAAATCGGCCGGTCCGTTCCAGGTATCCATATATTGGTGGAGGACCCTCCACATGTGGCCGCATTCCCCGCCGAGGACCCACTTTACTCCGAGCCTTTTCGCCTCCGCGTATATCTTGGAATTCAACCTCTTCGCCATTTCATTCGTAGTAAAGAAACCGAAGTTTCCGCCCTCAGACGCATACGTGCTCCAGGTGTAGTCGAGTCCGAGCTCATGGAACAGCATCAGGTAGCCCATAGCGGTGTAAGTGCCTGGGTTTGCGAACAGGTCGCCGGAAGGAGTGACAAAGAGTATCTCCGCCCCCTTCCTGTTAAACGAAGGATTTATTCTGATGCCAGTTATCGTCTCTATGTCGTCAAGGAAAAACTCGACGCTCGATGTTATGGTGTGAGGTTCGAGGCCGAGGTGGTTGCCCTTCATGTAGCAGGCGGCCACGGGGCCGGCAATCCAGCCGATGTTCAGCCCCAAAAGGTTCGTGAGCTCGCGCCCCATCATGGTGATCTCGGCCTGGTCTATGCCGTAGGGACAGAAGACCGAGCAACGCCGGCATTCCGTGCACTGGTAGAAGTAGTACCACCACTCCTTCAGAACATTTACGGTAAGGTCTCTGGCCCCGGCTATCTTCCTCAGTATCTTTCCGGCTGCCGTGAAATTCTTCCTGTACACGGACCTCATCAACTCCGCCCTGAGGACAGGCATGTTCTTGGGGTCCCCTGTGCCGATAAAGAAGTGGCACTTGTCGGCGCAGGCGCCGCATCTCACGCAGATGTCCATAAAGACCTTGAAGGAGCGGTATTTACCCAGCAGGTCGCTCATCTTTTCGAGAAGCATCCTTTCCCAGTTCTCGGGAAGTTTCCAGTCTTCATCCTGAGGTCTCCACTCATGTCCGTTCGGGAAACCGACAACATCAAGCTCCTTGGGCTTTGCTGCGTGGCAGAACATATGCTCCCTGATCTCGACGGGTGTCTCCATCCATCTCGTCCGGGGAGGAGTAAAGTCTATCTTTGAAAGTTCATCAGGTTTTGCCGTAAATTTTGCCATAGTTACTCCTTTTCAACCGGTATCCCGGCGCCTTTCATCTTTTCCCTGAAATCATTTTCATATTCTTCATATGTGTGGACATGAACGGGATAGTTCCACGGGTTGATGTGCCTCTTCATGCGGCTGTTGGCCGTCATGTTCCTCGTGGGACTCAGGAAGACCCCTCCCATGTGCACCAGCTTGCTGAAGGGAAAGTACATAAGGAGACTGCTGACGAGGAAGAGATGGATATAAAAGAGGACGCCGATTTCCTGCATCTTCTTCGCCTCTACCGGATTGAAACCGATCAAACCCATGGCCAATTCCTTTACTCCGACGACATCGACCTTCAGGAAGTACCTCATGAGCACGCCTGTGCCGGCTATGCTCAGAATCAGGAAGAGCGCGAAGTAGTCGGCGGCAAGTGAAATGTACTTCACCTGCGGGATAAAGACCCTTCGCAGGAAGAGATAAGTCACGGCCAGGAGAATCACCGCATCTGAGATATACAGAAGCGGAGCGCCCACCTGCAGGAAGCTGTCAAGGCCCTCGATGGCCTTAAGGGGGGCGGGAATGTTCTGTATGAAGAACCTCAGATGTCTGACTACGATAACGAGAAATGACCAATGGAATGCAAGGGCGGCCAGCCAGAGCCACTTCGCCTCGCCATAGACGAGTTTGGTGCCCTCCACCATCTGCGTCTTCAGGTTTCTGAAGAGGGAGCGGAAGAGCAGCACCTCAAGGGCCATCCTCCCGATAACGCCGGAAGTGCTTGAGGGGTTTTCGAGCTTGCTCTGCTTGATCCACGGAAGGGTCTCCTGTTGTCCGCAGGTCGTGGTTATGCAAAAAGGCACGGGCGAACTCCCCCACCATATGAGAACTCGGTAGATGAAGCCCACAATGAATATCGCAAAGGCGGCATAGGGAATGACGACTCCGAAAAGGAAGTGCAGGTTTGCCACCCCGGCGCCTACGAAAGCGACGAGCACGAGTGCTATCACTGCAAACAAAGCAAATATGGGTCCCATTTTCTTACCTCATTTTTAAAGTTGAACGGCATTGCTAACTGCTACGGATCTGCCTACCCCTCGTCAACCTCACACACCAGATTTGCCATCTGCAAAAGTCTGTAAGTCCTGTTCTTCACCTCGTTCGCCTTGAGTTCATAGACCTTTTCCCTGCATTTCATATAGATGTCAAAAGATATCAACGAGAGGGCGTCTATCCTGGAATCAAGATCGCGCAGCTCGGCGGAGAACGCCTGCAACTCGCCCGCTACCCGCTCCCTGATAAGACTCTTGAGGTGGAACAGAAAGACCAAGGCCTGTGAGGGGGCTAAGTCCTGAATAGCCCTGATTCTGACAATGTCATCGATATGGGGAGTTACTTCATCGAACCCCTTGTCCTGGAGAAGCCAGTCGAAGATGCTTTCGAGCGCTTTTTCGGTAGTATATCCGACCGGGTTTGCAAACTGCCTTCTTCGCTGTTTCAGGAAACCCGTTGTGTCAGCGGGATAAGACTCTAATGCCTTTTCGAACCACCTCTCCAGAATGGCTGATTTGTTCCTTGACAGGAAATCCTTCAGCGCCATGCCCTACTCCCCCAAAAGCGAGAATAAAGAAGTAGGAAAATTGAAGCTGCCAGCAATGTGAAACCACGTTCGGCCGATGAGAGATGAGACCTAAGAAACTTCCTTTTTCCTACTTCTTGTTTTCTGATTATGTTATACACATCCCGTCGGCTTCGGAAGCCCGGCGATCTTGCAGGCCTGCTTTGCAGGTCCGCCCGGATAAAGCTCGTACAGATATTTTGTGTTGCCTTTTTCCGGGCCCATGACTTTGCCGATCTCTTTGACCAGGATCTTGATCATCGGAGCGATCTGATATTTCTGGTAATAGTCCCTGAGGAAGTTAACGACCTCCCAGTGAGACTCGGTCATGTCAATGCCTTCTATCTTCGCTATGTGATCAGCGAGTTCCTTCGTCCAGTCGTCGAGGTTGACAATATAGCCGTCCTCGTCAATCTCGATTTGTTTCCCCTGAAAATCCATCGTTGGCATACTCAAACTCCTCCTTTCCCTTTTATTTGATTCTGATTATTGAAAGCGTGCACTTTGAGCAACTTTGTATTCTAATGTTTTCAACCCGAAAATTCAAATTATAAACCAAATTGAAGTTATACACAATAATACAATATTAGTTACGCGGTCAAATAAAAATAACTTATTTATTAATTTGTGTAGTTTATTCATTTCGGGCAAGTCTGATAAAAATCATTTTCCCTAAGAAGTTCCTGCGTATATCCTCGATCTCCAGCAGCCTGTGCGTCCTGACGTCATAGTTAAGAACCGCTTCACTGTAATCCCTGCCGGAATTAAGCGAGTTGAGCTTGTCCCAGTCGTCTCCGCAGGCATATGCGAGCGCATCAAGATAGCCCTGCCCTACATTGTGACCGGTAGGGTCGCAGACATAAACGGCGCCGCACTCGCACCGCCCGCCCAGGAAGTCCCCGGAGGCAGTCCTTATGTCCTCGGGAACATTCAGAAGAGCGCGGCAAAAAGGACATCTTGCCATTTCATCCTTTTCCTCTCTAACGCGACGTTTCAACATTTAAGGGCCTCCTTCGCAGCATCGCCGACAGTCGTCTCAATCAATTCATGGTTCCGGTATATCCTGAACCGTCCCTCGTCATGCACCAGGCACGTGATCCTGCCCGCAAACCCGGCGCTCTTGTCTCCGGACAGCACATACAACGCGAGGCCTCTTACCGCGGGATCCTTATGGCCCAGAGACTGAAGCGCTATATCCCTGGCGCCTTCGACATCGATCCCCGCTCGAAGGACCCGCCCCATCGCCCAGAGAACACCCTTCAAGAATATCTCTTCCTCTTCGAGTGAAAGGATGATGGGCGGTATATCCATACATAAAAGAGCGGTATTCACCACTATCTCCGCAAGCATCTCAGGCGCGCTCCAGGCCATTCCCCCTGATTCGTCGCTCGTAGACCAGAGCAGCCTCCGGACGATATTCCTGACCGACGCCGGGTCCTCTGCGGCCACGGCCGAGGCGGCCTTTCCGACGGCCTCAATCGCCCTCCAGCACAGGACGTCTTCTTTATCATAGGCGAGGGAGATCAATATGCTGAACACCTTCCTGTCGTCAAGAGAAAGTTGCGCGATCTTCTCAAAGTCCGCAGACAGAAGCGCGTTCCTTATCTCTTCCTTTATGCGAGGGAAACTATTCATATCAAATGCAGGCCGCGCGGTTTACACTGCATATAGGCGTCTTCATTCTGAGTCATGCCTCCCGCATAGTGCGTCTCTTCTCCCTGAATTCCAAGGCGCGCCTCAGCACCCCCCCGGCCCACTCACTTGCACCGTATGCATGAATGTGAGTGTAGGTGGCAAGGACATTCTTATAGCAGATCCCGTCCATCCCTTCGTGCAGTCCCCGGCCCCGCTTCATCCTGAAGGCAAAGGTAAACTCTTTCAGCTCGCCGGCGTTGACCGGCCTGGAATAATGGAATTCATGTCCCTTAAGTACCGTGCCTTTTGCAAAAAATGGGTTACCCCCGACAACCTCGACCGAGGAGTAGCCATGGGCCTGCGGTCTTTTTTCGAGTGAAAATAGAAGAGGGAAGATGCCTGTCATAGGATATGTCTTGCCTTCCAGCAGAAGTCCTTCGCCAAGGTACATGAGCCCTCCGCATTCAGCATAGACCGGGAGGCCGTCCATAACGGCGTTCCTCAAGGATTCGCGGAGACGGGCATTCCCGGCAAGGGCGATGGCGTGGGTCTCGGGAAAGCCTCCCCCTATATAGAGGGCGTCGATGTCGGAAGGAAGTCCCTCGGTGATGGCGCTGAATTCTATTATATCGGCCCCCAGTCTCTTTAATTCTTCGAAGTTCTCGGGGTAGTAGAACTGGAACGCGGAGTCCCTGACAGCACCGATCCTGACGACGGAAGCGACGCGGGGAAACGATTCCGCGTTCACCGCGTCACCGGGTCTCCGTGTCTCCGTCTCATTCATTATCGGCGTCGCCCCGCGCGCTATGCGCACTATCTTTTCCATATCGAGATAAGACCGCGCCGTTTCTCCGGCAAATGAAATAGCCTTTTCCGTTTGGGGGTGTTCCTGATGCGGGGTCAACCCCATGTGCCTCTCCGGGAACGCGGCTTCCGCCAGTCTTGGAATAGCCCCCAGGACAGGTACTTCGCAATAACGTTCGATCGACTTGCGTATCACTGATTCATGTCTGCTTCCGGCTAGCTGGTTAAGCACAACCCCTTTTACATCCACTTCGGGATCGAATCTCCGGGCGCCGAGGACCATAGCCGCAACAGTGCGCGTGACCTTTGTGCAATCTATAATGACGATGACTGGGGCTGTTAAGGTCTTCGCTACTTCGGCCGTGCTGTATGAGCCGATTTCGTCCATTCCGTCGAAGAGTCCCCGGTTCCCCTCTATAACCGAGATATCCGAGCCCAGGGAATGATTCAGAAAGGAAGACAAGAGGCGTTCGCTGCCTATAAGAAAAGGGTCGAGATTATAGCAGGCGCACCCCGATGCGCTCGCAAGCCACCCGGCATCGATGTAGTCCGGCCCCTTCTTGTAGGGGGCGACCTTAAAGCCGTCTTCTTTCAGCGCCCGGATCAGGCCAAGCGAAAGAGTGGTCTTGCCGGAACCGCCTTTAAGGCCTGCGATGACCAGTCTCGGATAACAGGACATTTTTTATTATAACGTATGCGCACGGATTTATTCGGAAAGCGACGGGATGTGAGTTGCACAAAAAAGGCAGTCCTTCCAGATGGGCTGCCTTTTTACGCAAAGAGTTTAAGAGTAAGGCTATTTAGGCGGAATCTCCACGAAGCTGCCGCCGAAATAGGTATAAATGAGCGTACCGGAGTCAACCAGGTCTTTCAATGCTTCCTTGACTTCGTCTCTTGAAATTCCCAGCTCTGCAGATATGGTCTTCTGGATATCAGAAGATTTCAGCTTCTTCTTGCCCACGGACTTCTCAACCAAAGCGTATATTTTCTTCTTAACTTCTTCTTTGTCCATTCTGCCACCTCGCTTAAAAGTGTTAGGTTAATATTAGTAAGGGGAGGGATCCGAAGATCCCTCCCCGCGTTCTCTATATTACCGCGTCTCTTACCACTTGAATGCAGCGGTAGTCCTGAATGTCTCCCTCGCGAAGGTAAAGTCGTCGATGTGCTGGAATGTGAACGGGATCTTCGTCACCTTGAAGAATTTTTCCCAGCCTATCCTGTCTATCCACTCGCCGACCCTTTCATGCTTCTGGGCGCCCTTGGCATAAGCCTCTAGGATGCCCTTGATCGCATTGGTGACCTCAGGCCACTTCGGGGGGTTATTCGGGAGCCAGGGGTATACGAGCTTCGAGAACTTAGGAGCGGTCCTCAGGTTGGTGACCTTTCCGCCTACGACGATCGCAACTCCGTCGTTCACCGGGTCCGAGATCGGCAGCGCCGGGCAGACCGAGTAGCAGTTGCCGCAATACATGCATTTGTCATTGTTTATCTTGACGCTCTTTTTTGCCGGATCGGGGCTTATTGCGCCCGTCGGGCAGGAAGCAATCGTCGAAGGGACTTCGCAGGTATTGGGGATTCTTGCATGATCAGGGATCGGCGGCTTTCTGTGGACGCCCACCAGAGCTATGTCTGAACAGTGGACCGCGCCGCACATATTCGTACAGCACGCAACCGCAAACCTCACCTTGTTAGGCAGCTCCTTCGTAGTAAAGTAATCAATGAACTCGTCCATGATTATCTTTACGAGACCAGAGGCGTCGGTGGCGGCGGAATGGCAGTGGACCCATCCCTGAGTGTGCACGATGTTGCTCACCCTCGAACCAATGCCGCCCATCACCATGCCCCTCTTCTTGAGGTCGTCTTCGAGCGGCTTCACCTTACTCTCATCAGAAACGAGGAACTCCACGTTGTGTCTCGAGGTGAAGCGGAAAAAACCGTCGCAATACTTGTCCGCTACGTCGCATATGTCCCTTACGAAGTCCGTGCTGATGAGCCTCGGGGAGGCCATCCTCACGCTCCACACCTTGTCGCCGCTCTCAGCAACATGGACCATGGTTCCGGGACGCAGGACCTCATGGTATTTCCAGCTCCCGTAATTCTTCTGAATCACGGGCGGCAGGAACTGCTTGAAATGCGGCGGGCCGATATCTGTTTTTCTCTGAGGTGCTGACATAACTATTTCCTCCTTTATATATTATTGAATTCTTATTTCAACTCGTCAGGCTGCCAGAAATAGAACGGGTCTCTTCTCGGCTCCTTGATCATGGCCGGCTGCGGATTAACTCCTATGAACTCAAGGAAATTCCTCATGCCCTTGCGCTCTATCAATTCACCTGTCCTCTCTCTATTCTTGCCGTGCTCATCCCACCATTCCCAGATCTTCCTCGTAAGCTCCTTGAGCTCGGTGTAAGGCGGCTCCATCTTCATGAAGGGCACGATGACCCAGGAAAGGAGTGCACCGACGACAAAGGGCGCCTTGCTCCCGATAAGTATGGTGGCTCCCTTTTCCTTGCCCGGCCTGAGGGCCTTCGTCATCTTGGCTATGCAATGCATACACCTGCTGCAGTCTTCGTTTGCGATCTTGATCTCTTTTCCGTCATAACTCATGCACCTTGTCGGGCAGCGGTTTATGATTTCGGCGTTGATGTCCATTCCGTTCTTCGCGTACCACTTGACGGCGTCCTGATCGATCCGGATATCTCCCTTCCATGTGCCGATAATGGAACAGTCCGCACGGGCGATGGACGCGATGCAGTCCACCGCGCAGCCCGAGGTCTTAAACTTGAACTTGTAAGGGAACGCGGGCCTATGCATCTCGTCCTGGAATTCCTGGGTAATGTTGTATGTTATATCAAGAGTATCGATGTTCGACCACTCGCAGCGGCCTGGGCCGACGCAGCAGCTCGGTGTTCTCATGGCAGAGCCCGAACCGCCCAAGTCCCACCCTCTTGAAGAGACTTCGGCAAAGAGGGGTTCGAGGTGCTCGGTCTTTGTCCCGAGGAGAACCAGGTCACCTGTGGAACCGTGGAAGTTCGTGAGACCGCTGCCGTACTGGTCCCAAAGGCCCATGAGCTCACGCAATGCCTTTGAATTGTAGAAAAAACCGCTCGGCTGGTTGATTCTTACCGTATGGAAATGTGCGACACCGGGGAACTGGTCGGGGATGTCGGAATACCTTCCTATGACACCGCCTCCGTATCCTCTTACGCCGACGATTCCGCCGTGCTTCCAGTGGGTCTTCTTGTCCTTGTAACACTGCTCGAGCGCACCCAAAAGGTCGTTCGCCTGTTCATTCTTCGCAGCGGCCTTCTTGATCTCCGTCACAAAACTCGGATAAGAGCCTTTTTCGAGTTGATCCAGCAACGGAGTGTCATACTTCTTTGGCATAAATCCTCCTTTTTCCCGTAATTTTTTTACGCGTCTCCGACCCTTTATTTTTAAAGATAAAGAATAGGCCTGGAAATGAAAATTGTTAAAGGGTAATACAAGCTGAAGTTTACGGTCAAATTAAAAAAATTAATCGGCAAATCATATTTGTTTATTAATCTAATAATTGTAGTTATAGGCCCGATAGGGGCCATGCAGTGGCTATCTCCATTATAGTCTTGTCATAATCGGAGACCAGAGGTTATACTAAAAAAATTCAATTTCTTCACTCCGGGGAATTTGTATGCGCGTTGAAAAGATCGAACTAATAGGCTTTAAGTCGTTTGCGGAAAGGACCGTCTTCCTCCTCCATCCGGGGATAACCTGCATCGTGGGCCCCAATGGGGCAGGGAAGAGCAACATCGTGGACTCCTTTAGATGGGTCCTGGGGGAGCAGAGCGCCAAGAGCCTGCGGGGTGAGAAGATGGAAGAGGTCATATTCAACGGCTCGGCCTCAAAGAAGCCGAGGGGGATGTCGGAGGTGAACCTCTTGCTGTCCTTCGATTCCGCCGAGCAGGGCAACGGCAACTCCCAGACCGTCACTACCGTTTCGAGGAGGCTCTACAGGTCGGGTGAAAGCGAATATCTCATCAACAAGAGCCAATGCAGGCTCAGGGACATAAAGGACCTCTTCCTCGATACGGGACTCGAAATAAAGAGCTATTCGATCCTGGAGCAGGGGAGGATAGGCGAGATACTTAACTCAAAGCCCCAGGACAGAAGGTTCCTCATCGAAGAGGTGGCGGGCGTAATGAAGTATAAGGTAAGAAAGGCAGAGGCGGTCTCGAAGCTCGAATCCTCAAGGCTGAACCTCCAGAGAATAAATGACATTGTCCTTGAGGTGAAAAGGCAGATCAACTCCCTCGACAGACAGGTCAGGAAGGCGGAGAGGTACAAGAAACTGTCCGCAGAGATAAGGTCCATCGAATTGAAGATGGCCAGGAGAGACTTTGTTGCTTTGAACGGCTCGCTGGAGAAGATCGTCGCCTCTCACAACGGACTAAAGGAAGAAGAGGCCCTTGTCAGGGCAGAGCTTAACAGACTGGAAAACGTTGCCGAGACGAAACGCGTCGGGCTGCTCGACAAGGAAAAGTCTGTGGATGCGCTCATGTCGGAGCTCCAGGGGCTCGAAAGGGAAATGGCGGAGGCGGAGAGGGTGATAGCGGTATCAAATACCGAAAGCGCCAACCTGTCGGAGTATCTGACGAGACTCGTCCAGCAGGAGGCCGACATTGTCCAGAAGATCGGGGGCATCGAAAACCGCAGGAAGGAGTTGGGCTCCATCGAGAGCAGTCTCACGACCGAGATGGACGGGCTCAGGGAGGAAATATCGGCGCTGGGCGAGTCGGTCCGCGCATTGGAGTCCGAGCTTTCCGGCAAAGAGGAGCTGATGGAATCGAAGAGAAGGGAAATCTTCAGGACAGCCGAAGAAATGAGTCGGGTGAACAACGAAATCGGCAAGTTGCTGACCTCCATCGAGAACCTCGAAAGAAGGCGCGCCTCATCCTTAAAGGATTCGGAGACGGCCGACGAACAGCTGAGGATCGTGGAAGCCGGTCTGAAAGACACCGGCGAAGGTGTCGTCGTCAGGAATAAAGAGCTTCTTCTTTATAAGGATAGGAAAGAAGAGCTCCTTGTCCAGACCGAGGGACACAAGGCGACCCTGGAGCAGACTCGGAACGCCCTCTTCAGAACGCGCGAGGAGCTTGCCTCCGCATCGTCCCGCCTCGACTCTCTTTCTGAAATGATGCATGAAGAGTTCTCGAGGGATTTCTCTTCCGAACATCTTCGCGTCATAGCTTCTGTCGGCGAAATAATCGAGGTCGATGAGGCGTATGAAAAGGCCGTTGAGAGTGCGTTGTCGGAAAAGATAAAGGGCTTCGTCGTGGAGACATTCGGGGAGGTCTCCGCGGCCTCGCCGATCCTGAAGGAGAAGGGGATCGGGCGAACGGTCTTTGTGCCTATGGATCTGCGCCCGGCTGCTCCGGACGAGTCCGCGCAGCGCCTGTCCTTCAATCATGATTCCGTCATAGGAAAAGCGACCGATCTTATCAGGATCGACCCGGGCAGGGAATCTCTTTATCCGGTCATAAAGGATATCCTTGGGGATGCGGTCGTCGTGAAGGATCTCTCCGCCGCCTTCGCGCTTCTTTCCGAGTCCGGCCGTGATTCCGCGTCAGGCAGGCCGACATTCGTGACCCTGGAAGGCGAAACCGTTGAGCCCTCCGGCGCAGTTACAGTGGGGGTAGGCAAAGGGGTCCTGAGAAGGAAAAGGGAGATACGCGAGCTGGAAGTTCTTGCCGGGCTCAAGAGGGCCGAGATGAAACGCTTTGAAGAGACCCTTGCAGACATAGAGACCTCCCTTGAGGAAAAACAGGGCGCGTTAAGAGATACGGAGGCGTCCATAGTTCATGCGGAAAAGGAGATCTCGCTTCTGAGGCTGACCGCCGAAAACATGAAAGAGGAGACGGAGAAGATAAGCCGGAAGCTCGCCTACCTGAACATAGAGAGAGAGGAACTGAAGAAGGAAGAGGAATCTTTAAGAACGGCCGCCGCGGACAAGGAAAGGGAGAAGGAAGCGTTGGCTGCGAGGAAAAACGAGGCCGAGCGGCTTTTGTCCGAACTCCAGAATACCGTGGCAGAAGACAGGCAGCGCTATGAAAAGGAGCGTTCTTCCATAACGGAATTGCGCCTTTCTCTGAACTCGGCCAAGGAGCGCCTGGAGTCTCTCGGAAAAGAGATGGAGAGTTCTGCGGAAGCGCTGTCAGAGCTTTCGGAAACCCGGAAGACGCTTCTCCGGGAAAAGTCGGACATAGAGGCAAGGATCCTTCAATGCGCAGAGGAGATCAGGAAGAATAACGAGACTTTGAAAGGACTCGTGCTGAAGGCCGACGATCTCAGAACGGATATTGCAAGGAGCAAGGAGACGGTCCGCAGCGAATCCGAAGAGCTCGTCTTTTCTGAACAGCAGATAAAGACACTCCGGGGGAGGGTAGATTCACTTGTGTCCGCCCTGAGCGAAGCGGACGTGTCATTGGCGGAGCACAGGCTGAAGATCGAGAACCTCGTAACGAATACCAGACAGAATTTCGATATAGAGATAGCCTCCTATGATTCTGGGCCCCTGCTTGCGGAAGACGAGGAGCGCCTCTTCGAAATACGGGCGAAGATCCAGGAACTCGGATTGGTCAATCTCGGCACCCTCGACGAATATGAGGAGCTGAAGACGCGCTATGAATTCCTCACAAAGCAGCAGGAAGACCTGAATAAGTCCATATCGGAACTCGAGGAGGCTATAACGAAGATCAACAGCACTACCCGGAAAAAGCTGAGAGAGGCCTTTGAGCAGCTCAACGCCAAGTTCGGGGAAGTCTTTCTGCATCTCTTCGGAGGGGGAAAGGCGGAGCTCGTCATGACCGACGAAAACAACATCCTCGATTGCGGCATTGACATTGTAGTACAGCCTCCCGGCAAGAAGCTCCAGAACATCACTCTCCTCTCGGGAGGAGAAAAGGCCCTTACCGCCCTTTCGCTTCTGTTTGCGAGTTTTCTCATAAAGCCGTCTCCTCTCTGCATCCTCGATGAGGTCGATGCCGCCCTGGACGAGTCCAACATCGGGCGCTTCGCCGGCATGGTGAGGGAACTGTCGAGTGGAATTCAGTTTATAGTGGTCACTCACAACAGGGTGACGATGGAAGCGGCCCACCATCTGTACGGAGTCACGATGGAGGAGCCGGGCGTCTCAAAGGTAATCTCCATGCAGCTTTCGGAATCGTAGAATAATAGGTTCTATAGGACCTATCGGACGAATCAGACCTATGAAGCTTTTCGACTCATTGCCCCAAATAAAATTTTCCACGGCCCCGGAAGACCTGATCTGTTACGGTTTCGACGCCTGCGGACTCGAGGAGGTCCCCTCGGCGGTCGTCTGGCCCGAAAACGCAGAAGACGTGGCGAGGATAATGAAATATGCGTACGACAATGAAATATCCGTGGTTCCGAGGGGCGCGGGCACGGGCATGACCGGTGGCGCGGTGCCTGTCAAGGGCTCGCTCGTCCTGAGCATGGAGAAGATGAACAGGATAATCGATCTTGACGGGGAGAACCTCACGGCGCTCGTCGAGCCGGGACTGATAAACGGCAGGCTACAGAGGGAAGTGGAAGACCTCGGACTTTTTTACCCTCCCGACCCGGCAAGCATGAATTTTTGCACAATCGGCGGCAATGTTGCGGAAAATGCCGGGGGTCCAAGGGCGCTAAAATACGGCGTTACGAAAGATTATGTAATGGAGATTGAGGCCGTTCTCCCGAGCGGCGACCTTATCACTGCCGGTGTCAGGACTCACAAGGGCGTTGTAGGTTATGACATCGCAAGACTGCTCGTGGGCTCTGAAGGCACACTCGCGGTAATGACGAAGATACGGCTGAGGCTTCTTCCGCTGCCTGACGACGTTGTCACCCTCCTTGCCCTTTTCGCAGACGCGGAGGCGGCGGGCAAGTCCGTCTCGAAGATAATAGCCTCGAGGATAGTTCCGAGGACCCTGGAGTTTATGGACAAGGGGGCGATCGCCGCAGTGGAGAAATTGCAGCCGCTCGGACTCGCCGGGAATGTCGGAGCGCTCCTTCTGATAGAGATAGACGGGCAGGCGGGGTCCATCAGAAAGGAAGCTGAAAAGGTCGCCGACATCTGTACGAAGTTCGGCGCGGACGTCAGTATGGCCAAAGACGAGACCGCAAGAAACAGGTTGTGGGAATGCAGAAGGCGGATATCACCCGCCCTGTATAATATGAGTCCGCGGAAGATCAGTGAAGATATCGTCGTGCCGAGGAACAGGGTCCCCGAGATGCTCGGGGGTCTGAAGAGACTCTCCGAAGAGACAGGCATCGATATAATCAATTTCGGCCACGCCGGAGACGGCAACATTCATGTTAATCTGATGGTGGACAGGTCCGACGAGGAAGAATCCCGCAAAGCGGAAGCCCTTATCAGATCGATATTCGAAATGACGCTCGGGCTCGGGGGGACCATTTCAGGGGAGCACGGGGTCGGGATGACCAAGGCGCCCTATATCGGAATGGAGATAAGAAAGAGCGAGCTCGATCTGATGAAGGGAATAAAGAGGCTCTTTGATCCCAAGAACATATTGAATCCCGGAAAGATATTCCAATAAGCGGTCTGAGATTTTCTTGACAAAAACTCCGTTTATTTGATAATAGTTACAAGGTATCAGGAGAGACCTTATTCGGAGGTTTGATGGACCAGCGTCGTGCCGCATCACAGATATTAGATATGCCTCATACAAAAAGGGCGACCGCAGTAAAGGACATTTTTTCGAGCATAGCTCCTTATATTGATCCGCTGGATACGGCCTTCAGCTTCGGGCTCTGTCATGTCTGGCGCAGAAAGGTCAGTTCACGTATCGGCAGGGGAAAGCATGTACTTGACATATGCACGGGCACAGGGGAGCTGGCAAAATTGATCCTGAAAAGAGTCGGCCCTGAGGGTTCGCTTGCCGGCGTCGATTTCTGCGAGGACATGCTCCAGATCGCGAGGAAGAAGATGGAGCCGATTCCGGCCAACCTCTCACTCATTGTTTCAGACGCAAGGGAGCTGCCGTTTCCAGACGGCAGTTTTGACGCGGTCACGGTATCCTTCGGCATAAGGAACGTCCCCGATACTGTTGCCGCCCTCAAAGAGATAAGACGCGTTTTGAGGCCCGGCGGAAGATTCTACTGCCTTGAACTCACGAGACCTCAGAGACCTTGTTTCATCCCGTTCTATAAGTTTTATGTTTTCAAGATTATGCCTTCTGTGGCAAAGATTATCACAAGGAACTCGCTTCCCTATGCCTACCTTCCGAGGTCCATAGAGGTCTTCTATTCTCCGGAAGAATTCAAGGGTGTGATGAAGTCCTGCGGTTTTTCGGAAGTGAGGGCGTCTTCTCTCTCAATGGGCGTTGCCACGATCTTCAGTGGGACCCGTAACTAGATTGCGCCCGAAGTAAGCTCCGTTAGGTACCCTTCTGCATGAGTATGGTCTGATCGGCAATCGGAGGGCAAGTCTCTCACATCGGACAGATCAGTTTCCCGAGCCTTTTCGAAAGACGGACGTTCTCGGAATAATCGACCGGGCAGTCGATGATTGCCGGGACCTTTTGCGCAAGGGCATCTCTTAGTATCGGAGCAAGTTCGTCTTCGGCGCTCACGCGATAGCCTTTAGCCCCGAAGGATTCCCCCAGCTTTACGAAGTCGGGATTATTAAACTTCACAAAGAAAGACTTTTCGTATTTCAAAAGCTGTTTCCATTCTATGAGCCCGAGGCCTCCGTCATTGAAAATGAGACAGACAAACGGAGTGCCGACCCTGACCGCGGTTTCGAGCTCTGCCGCGGACATCATAAAGCCGCCGTCGCCCACCGCCGCCAGTACCTTTCTTTCGGGGAACAGCAATTTTGTGGATATGGCGGCCGGGAGTCCGAAACCCATGGAGGCGAGGCCGTTCGAAATGACGACCGTATTTCCCTTAAAGGCCGGGTAAAACCTCGCTATCCAGATCTTGTGGGCGCCCACGTCGCTGATGAGGATATCGTCCCTGCCGAGGGCGTTTCGCATCTCTCTTATGATACGCAGGGGTTTCAGGGGAAAACCTTTCTGAGGGCATTGCAGCAGCCTTTCAGAATGGCCTTTGAGCTTAATGAAATATGAAGGGTCCTTTTCCACGGAAAGGGAGTGGGTGAGGATCGAAAGCGTGTCTCTGATATCCCCGACCACCTCTATGGCCCTGTAATTCTTGTCTACCTCGGCAGCGGTGAAATTTATGTGAATGCACTGTTTGTCGCCGCTCCAGTATTCGGGATTGAACTCCACCGGGTCATAGCCTACGGTGATGACGAGATCGGCCCTGTCGAAGCCGCAGGATATATAGTCCCTTGTCTGGAGTCCGGTTGTGGAGACAAACAATTCGTTGTCCGCAGGGACGGCGCCCATCCCCATGAATGTTGTCGTCACGGGTATCCTCAGTTTCTTTGAAAACCGAGTAAGCTGCGCTGTCGCCTTCCCCCTGATAACGCCGTTGCCCGCCAATATAAGCGGCTGCCGCGCTTTCTTGATGGCTGAAATAGCGCGCTCGATCGCCTTGGCAGACGGAGCCGGATAACTGAAAGCCGCGTACTTCAGCGGTTCCCCGTCAAGGGGCAGAGAGGCGATATTCTCGGGGAACTCTATATGAACCGGCCCGGGCTTTTCCATGGACGAAATCTTGAAGGCCTTGCGTACGATTTCAGGGATCCTGTCCGGCACCTCGAGCCTCGTGTTCCATTTCGTTATCGGCCTGAACATCGACACCGTATTTATATACTGGTGGGACTCCTTGTGAAGATCTTTGGTAGCCTTCTGGGCCGTAAGTGCGACCACGGGGGCAAAATCAAGGTATGCGTCGGCAATGCCCGTCGTCATGTTTGTCGCACCCGGTCCGAGCGTGGAGCAGCAGACCCCGGGGTTCCCGGACAGCCTTCCCCAGACGTTCGCCATGAAGGAAGCGCCGCGCTCGTCCCTTGTCAGCACGAACTCGACCCCCGACGAAATCGCCGCCTCCAATAGATCTATGTTCTCCTCTCCCGGAAGGCCGAAGATATATCTGACGCCCTCGCTTTCGAGACAACGCATGATGAGTTCGGACGCCTTCACCTGCAGAACTCGCTGAAATCCATTATCGTAGGGAAATCCTTCGAAGCTCCGGGACTCTTCTTCGAGGTCGCCTTTGCCTTAAAGGCTATATACCTTATCCCGAATTTGCGCGCTGTCCGCAGTATCTCTTCCGTATCGTCGATAAAGAGCGAACTTTCCTTGTCAAACCCGAGTATCTTCTCCGCCTTTTCCCAGAACCCGATATCTTCCTTGGGATGGCCCATCTCAAAAGAGGTGATGCACATATCAAAATATCTTCCCATGTTCGTCTTCTTCATCTTCAGGTCAAGCACCTTGAAGTGCGCGTTCGTGACGAGGAACACTTTCTTCTTGTGCCTGCGGAGCATCCTGAGAAAATCCTCCACATGCGGATGGACCTCTATCAGATGCTTAATCTGCTCCTTGAGCGCGGGTATGTCAAGACGGAGTTCCCTTGACCAGAAATCGATGTCGGTCCAGTTCAGCGTGCCCTCGTGGTGTTTGTATTTAGTCATCAGTTCCTCCTTTGCCCTGCCGAAGGTCACGCCGTGTTTCTCCGAGTACTTTTCCGGGACGAGGTGCTCCCAGAAATAATCGTCGAAGTACTTATCGAGGAGCGTGCCGTCCATGTCGAGAAGGACCGACTTGATCTCCGGCCCCCAGAGAGGGATCTGCTCAAGGATTGGTCTCTTCATCCGAGAATCTCCAGGGCCTTTTCATGCAGCCTTTCATTTCCGGATGAAAGGATCGGGGCGCTCTTGCTGAGTCCCAGGTCGATATCGTCAAGCGCCTTGCCCTTCAGGTCCGTACAGACACCTCCGGCCTCCCTGACAAGGAGCCATCCGCCCGCAAAGTCAAAGCTCCTCGAAAGAGAAGGGGTCACGAACACGCTAATCGAGCCGCACGAGAGATAGGCAAGGTCAAGGGCGGTGGCCCCAAGACACCTCGTCTTGCGCGACCTCGCAAGGAGGGGAAGTATCCGAGTAATGTCCCTGCCGGGGGTCTGGGCCTCGTATGAGACCAGGTAGAATTCCTCGTCCTTCTGGCTGTAGACCCTTTCCCCGTTCATGAAGGTCCCTTTATCTTTCTCGGCCCGGAACTCGTCGCCGTTGATCAGGTTTACTACGTAGGCAGTTGTAATGCTGCCGACAGTCGCCCCTTCAGCGACCGCTATCGACGTACAAAAGAAGGGTATCCCCGAAATAGCGTTCTTGCTTCCGTCGATAGGGTCGATGATGACCTTGCTGCCGCCGCCGTTTACCTCTTTCAATCCGTATTCCTCCGAGACAATCGACAAGGGGAGGCCTGAAGACTCAAGCTCGGATATAATAATGTCTTCGGCAACCTTGTCAACCGGGAAGGTCTTGTCTCCGCCGGCGCCTACCCCTATCGCCTTTTGCGCAAAAGGTCTCGGACGCTCCTTGGAAATCCTGCTTAAGAGCCTCTCTCTGATTCTTTGAAAGATACCAAGATACATAAAAGATAACCGACAGGCGCTGAGCGTTCAGTCCAGGGGCTTGGTGACGTCCCTCACGAAGAGGTCGACAAGCTCTGCGTCGAACTGGGTCCCCTTGTTCTTCAGCAGTTCATCTATTGCGACATCGAAATTCACGGAAACCTTGTAGGAGACCCTGCTCACCATCGAGTCGAAGGCCTCCGCTATGGCGATAATCCTCGACTCGAGCGGGATCTTAGTTCCCTCCAGCTTTTCGGGATATCCTTTACCGTCATATCTCTCGTGGTGATAAAGGACATAGGGCGCGATATCCCGGTAGAAGGTTATAGGGTGCAGCATCTCATATCCTATGACCGGGTGGAGGGTGAAGGAGTCTTTTTCGAAGGTGCTTTCGGGAGATATCCGGAGGAAACCTATATCGTGCAGGAGACTGGCAAAATAGAGCCTCCTCTTCTTGTCCTCCGGCATGTTTACAGCCTTTGCAATGATATTGGAATATCGCGCCACCCTCCTTGAGTGGCCCCTCTTCTCTGACATGAAACGGTCGATCGCATCGAGCAGCATGTCCGTAAGATGTATCTCGTAGTTCTTCTGGTCGTCGTAAAAACTTGTCTTCTCTATCGAAGTGGCGGCCTGGTCCGCCAGGTATCGTATAACCTCCATGTCCCTTTCGCCGTAGAACCCTTCTTTGTCGCTAAGTATCTTGATGATCCCGAGCGTTGAGGCCTTCGTCTTCAGCGGCATACATAGTAGCGAGACAGGCCGATATCCGGCAAACGCGTCCAGAGAGGGGTCATACCTCTTGTCCTTTCTCACGTCCCCGATCATCACAGGCTCTCCGTGCTCCAGGACCCAGCCGGCAATGCCCTTGTCTTTCGGGATCTCCTTCCCGGCGAGACCCTTGGCCTCCCGTCCCTTTGCGGTCTTGTATACGAGGTTGTCATCTTGAAGAAGAAGTATCGAGCCGGCGTCTGACTTAGTGATGGCCAGGGAAAAATTTATTAGCTTTTCGAGCAGCACGTCTCCGTATATCTCTTCCTTTATGTCCCGGGTGATAGCAAGGATCTTATCGAGACGTTCATTATGGTCCTCGATCTTGTGCACGATCTTACGCGACAGGGCGCTCGAAAAGAGCAGCCCCCCAACGGCTAGCGCCACAACGGCAACCAATATTATTGCGATAGAAGTGTGCGGCAGAAAGCTCAGCAGATGCTGCACAGGCGGAGAAAGGTATCTCAGGATCACAACGAGGAGGGAAATTACAATAAAGAGTGCTATGAGGTTCAGCAGCCTTATGCTGCTCCGGATCTCCTCCGTAGTCCGCTTGACATTCTCCTTAGCCACTGTATCAATTTACATTAACCCCTGGGGAATGTCAATTTTACGGGACTTCTGCTAAGATTTGACCGATGATGAGCAAAAAACTCGTAGCTGGATTTCTCTTCCTGGCGGTCGCGGCAGCGGTCCTCCTATTTTTCTGGCCCTCAGACGAAAAAAGGATAAGAAAGTTGTTTAAGGAAGGAGTTGCGGCGGCAGAGTCCAGGGACCTCGACGGTGTAATGTCGAAGTTCTCATATAATTATCGGGATGACTATGGAATGACCTACATATACCTGAAAGAGACCCTGAGAAGGGAGTTCGAGCGGATCTCCGAGCCGCATATCGAATTCGACAACCTGCAGGTTAAGGTGTTGAAGGATGAGAGTCCGAAAGAAGAAGGCGGCACAAAGCGGGCGATAGCCGAGGCCGATGTGAGGGTGGTTGCTACGATGGGTACTGAAACAGGGTATATCCTGGGGGATCCGAAAGAGCCGGTTCACCTGAGATTCATACTCGAAAAAGGAAGGATGAACTGGCGAGTGGTCAAGGTGAAAGGGTTTTTGCCGGAATGAGGGCGATCGGTCGGATGCCGTCTCCCTCAATTCGCATGAAAAAATCTTGACAAATAATGGCGACTCTGTTAATTTTTTTGATCATCGCATCCTTGCAGTACTATCTTGATAAACGCTTTTTATGGAGGGAAAATGCGATTCTATGCTGTGGTCCTATGTATATCAGCCTTCATATTGTCGAGCTGCGCTATCAATCCCCACGTACCAGACCCTTTGTCTCCGACAGAGATTCCTGCTTCGGGAGGAATTGATTCAACTATCACCGTTCCTGCGCGAATAGACCTGTCACAGGAAAAAGAGCGGCTTGAGGCCTCTCTGCCTTCGAGTCTGAATATGTGGGGGGTCTATGATTGTTCCCGCACCCCATGCTTCAAGTACCTCGTTGAGAGAAAACCCTTCAATATGGATATAAAAGACAATGTAGTGATCACCTCGACAGATGTTCGCTATAAACTCGGCGTCAGAACCGTCCTCGGCAAGGAAGTCTCCTGCGGACAGGGGGCGGAGTGGCCCCGTAAGGCAAAACTTTGGGCTAAAGTGACGATTAGTCCTGCGCCTGATTATGGAATTATTGCCAGGCTCACGGGGCGCGATGTAAATATGCTTGACAGTTGTGCGTTGGGCTATGTCGGCGCAGGCGACGCGGGGGACCTTCTGAGAGACAGGGCCCTTTTGTTTCTGAACGGAGGAATCAACAATTTTGTGAACAGATTGAACAGCATGAGCTTCAGGACGGATGCGGAGCGCGCATGGGCGGTACTTCGCGAGCCGATCAATATTTACGGCGATGCATGGCTTGCTATGAACCCGCAGGGACTTAGCCTCTCCGGGTTTGAGGGTTCTGATCTTGCGGTCAAGGCCGTTTTCCTGGCTGCTGCGCAGCCGGTCATCTCCCACGGACAAAGACCTGAGAGCGGGCCCGAGGCGCTCCGTCAGCTCAAGGGAGTTCCGGCAGAAGGCGGTTTCAGTCTCGTCCTTGACGCCCCTCTGAAATACGCGGAAATATCGAAAACTCTCAACGATGCGCTCAAAGGACAGAAATACAATGTCGATAGCCGAGAGTATATCGAGATCCGGAGCGCCTCTGTTTACAGCCTCGGTGAAGACAGGGTCGTGCTGGCGCTTGCCTTTGACGGGACAAATAGCGGCAAGATGTATCTTACGGGGAGACCCGGCTTTGATCCCTCGGCGCAGGCCGTATATTTGTCCGATCTGAGGCTTGATACATATTCAAGGGACCTCCTCCTTAAGAAGGCCGGCTGGCTTGATCAGGGGAAGCTGATAGCCTTTTTGGAGCCCATGGCCAGGTTCGACGCAATGGAGGCGATAAACCAGGCCAGGGCTAAACTTCAGGACGCGCTCAATCGCAAGGTGTCGGACCATCTGGAGTTGAATGTGGGACTGAAAGACGCGCAGGGAGCAGCAGTCTTTGCAGGGCCCGAGGCGATTCTTGTCCGGGTAAAGTTCAGCGGGTCGGCTGAGCTGGCGGCAAGATAGTCGGACTTTCTACAGATGGCCGGCCATAACCGGTGTTCCCGGCGCATCTGTCTTGTTTCTGAAACGCGCAGCTGAGATTGACGCATCGAGATTGCAGGTGTAGTATGAAGCTCAGGATGACTATATCGGACCGCGAGCTCATCGAGACATTCCCGGTTCTTCGCAGCGCGCCTGAGCAGCTTGTGCGGGACATCCTCTCCAAAGCCGTGGTCAGGTCGTTCCCTGCGGGAATGCTTGTCTATTCCGAAGGCGACGCCTGCTCGGCCGTGGCCTTCCTGCTTTCGGGCGAAATTCGCGTTTACAAATCTGCGGAGACCGGGCGCGAGATAACGCTATATGAAATCGGCAGAGGGGAGACCTGTATCCTCAACGCCTCCTGCGTCCTTGCGAATACGTCGTATCCGGCGAATGCAGTCTCCGCGAAGGACGGGACTATGCTTCTGATTCCCGCCGTAGATTTTCGCAGGCTGATGGAGACGAGCGAGGAAGTAAGACATTTTGTCTTCGGCGTTATGAGCAGGCGTCTTTCGACACTCATGGCCCTGGTGGAAGAGGTGGCCTTCGGACGGATGGACCTCAGACTGAGGGAATATCTTTCCGAAAAAGCGGAACACGAAGTCCTCAGGACGACCCATCAGAAGATAGCAGGAGACCTCGGGACTTCGAGAGAAGTGGTGAGCAGACTGCTCAAAGATCTCGAACGCAAGGGTGTTGTCGCACTCTCGCGAAGCGAGATCACCCTCCTGAAGACTTGAAGCTTCGGCTCCGTATTTCTCGCTTTTCCTGCACAGTTGCTGCTTTTGGGTCCCCTGATATGATAGATTGAATAAGAAAGAAATTCGCGAAGGAGAAGAGATTTGATTCCATACCCGAAGATAGACCCGGAGATCGTAAGAATAGGCCCCCTCGCAGTCAGATGGTACGGGATGATGTACCTGCTGGGGTTTGCATCATCGTACCTTCTCGTGAGGCTGCAGATCAGGAGGAAGGGGCTTGACGTCCCTGTCGATTTCGAAGGCTCGCTTTATTCCTATCTCATTGCCGGCCTGCTGATCGGGGCCCGTCTCGGCTATGTGATCTTCTACGATCTGTCCGTCTATATCAGGAAACCTCTTGAAGTCTTCGCGGTCTGGCACGGCGGCATGTCCTTTCACGGGGGACTTGTCGGCGCATTGGTGGCCGGCATTCTATTCTGCAGAAAGACCGGTGTCGATTTCTGGCAGACCGCTGACCTGGTGATCGTGACAGCCCCTATAGGGCTCGGCCTGGGGAGGCTCGGGAACTTTATAAACGGCGAGCTTTTCGGCAGGGTCTCGAATGTGCCGTGGGCAATGGTCTTTCCGGAAGGAGGGCCTCTGCCGAGACATCCTTCGCAGCTTTACGAGTTCCTCCTTGAAGGCGTTTTGCTTTTTATCATCCTCTGGAGGGCGAAGGACCGTGGCCTCAGCAGCGGCGTTCTTACATCACTTTTCATCATCCTCTATGGTCTGTTCCGGTTCTCCGTCGAGTTCTTCAGGCAGCCGGACCCGCAGGTCGGATTCGTGATCGGCTTCCTGACGATGGGACAGATACTGAGCTCCTGCATGATACTCGCGGGAGCGGCGCTTTATTACCTGCGCCGAAAGAGGAGGGTTGCGGCGAAGTGACTCGTTGTGGCTGCGTCGGTCAATATTTTACGTATTCGCCGCCGCAGTTCAAATTTCCTTTACCGCTTCTCTCGCCGATCCGGTAGTGACTGCCCGAATGCTTTGCCATTATCCCCTCGAGGTCTTTTTCTTTGGCGGTCTTGAAAAACAGAATCCCGTCTTTCGACCTTTGGCCACTTGTTCGGAATGGCTCAAGAGAATCCGTTCTCAGAAACGGCAAAAGGCCTTTGTCTTCTTCAAACACGAAGATGAGGCAGCAGGACCGGAAATGGCGATGCATTTCCGGGAGCTTCTCCGGCCGTCAGAGATGTGACAAGGTTGCAGACTCGCCCCTGATGTTATAGACTTCAATTAAGGTAAAAGAAAACAGGAGGGACCTCTATGCCTGCATACGAATATGTCTGCAAAGACTGCGGTAAAGAGTTCACGGTTTTTCTTTCAATCAAGGAGTATGAAGAGCACCCGAAGATTAAATGTCCACACTGCAATAGCGATCATGTCGAAAGGGCGATTTCGGGTTTCTTCGCAAAGACGAGCAAAAAGTCATAGATTCGTAGAATTTAGAAGATACGACCCCCGCCGGGCTTAATGGAGGTCCGGACCTGTCTGCGTCCGTTGTTTCATATAAGCGGAAACCTTACAAAAAACTCAGATGAATACCTATAAGCCGTACGGACATTTTCCGATTCCCTAGTCGCCATTATATTCTAAAATATAGTAGAGATAGTTGGATTTGCCGCGCGACGCATGGTTGAAGGCGTCGAAGGAGGTACTAGATGGATACTGCACAACAAACCTTAATGGAACAAATAAAGCAGGAAAGAAGATCGGCAAAGACGGTCCTGAGCGACTCATTGGCTGAAGGCATCGCGGGAGGCGTCGTGGTCGTACTCTCTCTCGTCGGGTTGTTTAACCTTGCGCCTGAGTTGATGCTTCCTGTCTCTGCGATCGTAATGGGTGTGGCTTTCTTGCTCGAAAGCAAGAGCATCTCGGTACGTATTTTGAGGCTGCTTGGGAATTTGCCTAAAGACGAACTTAGCGGAGAGCAGCCGCACGTCGGCGTCACTGCGGAATTCATAGCGGGGACAACGGGCGTGTTGCTTGGTTTCCTGGCGCTTCTTGGGTGGCGGCCTCTGGTCATGGTACCGGTTGTCGTCATCGCATATGGAAGCGCCTTGATATTCGGCAGCGGACTTACTGCGCGTCTGAATGACCTCGAAGATGAAAGTTCCGGCGCGCCGGTCTGCGTAACGAGGCTGTTTTGCGAGGCCGTGTCCGCAGCAACCGGGGCCGAATTCCTGTTCGGCATGGGCGCAGGCATTCTTGGCATTGTCGCCCTTACGGGGATGTCGCCTGTAACTGCGACCCTCGGGGCCCTGCTGATCGTCGGCCTGAGCAGTTTTCTGAACGGCACTGCGATAATCGCCAGGATAAAAGGCACTCTCAGGAAATAGCACGTTTCCGAACAATCCATTTGTACGCGGTTTTCGGGGCGGTCAAAGGGGCCGCCTCGCTTGTTATGAGGACGAAAGCCCGCTATAATCTATGGCATGGAAAAATCCGTCAATCGAAGCGGTAAGACCGTGCGAATCTGGGCCGTTGCGGCCTTGCTGGCCGGACTGACATCAAGCGCTGCCCTTATCGCCTACCACAGTTTTGCTTCTGTCGGTGAAGCGGTATGGCGCATAGGATGGGGTCTGGTCCTGATCGTCGCGGTCCATCTGACCGCCGTCGTCTCCTGCGGTATAGCGTGGCGCGCTCTGTTCCGTTCCGGATGGACTGCCGATACAAAACTCCTCATAATCCTTCGCTGGGTGCGCGAGTCCGTCAATACCCTGCTTCCGGTGGTCCGCATCGGCGGAGACATAATAGGCGTGCGGCTGCTTGTGACACGCGGGACGGACATTAACCTCGCGAGCGCCAGCGTCGTGGCGGACAGGACCGTAGAGGTGCTTTCACAGTTTCTTTTTGCCGTGGCCGGGGTTTTTCTTTTTGTGGAGCGGGACAGCGGCAACGATTTTCTTTATCCTGTGATCCTTGGTCTCTGCGCGATAGCCGCGGTCCTGTTAATCTTCCTTGCAGCACAGCGCTGGGGCCTGCTCAGGGCCGTTGAAAAGGCAGTTCAAAAGCTTGCCGGGAAGTGCGGCGTAGATTGCAGCAACGGCGGCATGAGCGTTCACGAAACTGTCTGGGAGATGTACGGAGATTATCGCAGGCTGGCTGCGGCAACGCTTCTACACACCTTCGGCTGGGTCCTCGGCGTAGTCCAGATCTGGGTCGCCTTATATTTTATGGGGCGTGAGACCGGCTGGGCAGAGGCCTTTATCGTCGAGAGCTTGTCACAGGTTATATGCACCGCAGCCTTCATAATGCCTGCGGCGCTCGGCGCCCAGGAGGCGGCCTACATGGTGATCGGCGGACTCTTCGGGATACCCGCCGAGATCGGGTTGGCGCTGTCGCTGGTAAAGAGATTAGGAGATGTGTTTGCGGGCATACCCGGTCTTCTTGTCTGGCAGGGGTTTGAAGGCCGGCTGCTCTGGGAGCTGTCCAGATCGAGATAGCTCAGGCGAAAATCAAAGGGGTTCTCGCTCGATAGAGAATTGATCACGGTACGAGGCGAAACGGGCGTCTTCGTGATGAGGATCGAGTCCGAAGTCCGAAAGCCGGTAGGTGTGCCTGGGGCGTCTCTTGCTGCGGAATGAAGCAACAAAGCCCCGCATCCTCGCCTCGGCTTCGCTCGAAAAGACAAACCCAAAGGAGCCATAGATTTTTTTCATCGTTCCGAGCGGGTCCCGCACGAGATCCAGGTAGCGGATATCAATAAACCGGTCCGAAAGCTGCCTGTGGCTGTCGTGGAACTCAATCATCTTAACGGCCTTGTCGGCCAGAATGCGTGCCTCCTCGGCGCCCAGCACATGCGGGTCGGCACCGCGGCAGAAGGCCCCCCTTAACATCGCCGTAAGGCTTGCTACGGATCCCACGACCTTGACCGGGTCCCTATGCATAAAGACTATGCGGGCATCGGGATATTCCTGAACAAGCTCCCTGAGTGAATGGACATGGTCCGGGGCCTTGAGCACCCAGCGGGCCCCTGCGCAGCGCCATTGCAGATGATTGAGAAAGCGGCGGTGGAACCGGTAGACAGGTCCCATGTCCTGTCTTCTCAGCCACTTCTCATAGAAAGGGATGTGGAACATCTCGAGGAATTCATCCGACCGGAGCGAATAACTTGTAATCGCAATGCATTCCTGGGGCAGACAGGCGCCGACAGGATGCGCCTTGGCGATCTCCGGACAGGTCCACCTGAGCCAACGGAGCCTGCCTTCGGTCTTTGAAATGCGCGGGTCCGAATCCATCTCTTCGCGGGTCGGCGGAGGATAGGGAAACATCACCTCCCACGTCCTCGGGACGCGATTACCAGGGTCCTGCGCAAACAGATCGTGAAGAAAAGTGGTGCCGCTCCTCGGCATGCCCGTAATGAAGAGGGGCTCACGGATCTCCTGTTCCTGTACCTCCGGCGTCTGATGCCAGAAACTCCGGAGCCTAAGCCTTGTGCAGAGCAGGTCGGTCAGGTGCCGTCCGGCAGCAAAATGGCCGAATAGATTGAGGTCCGACTCTGAATTGCATGAGTCGACAAGGACCCTCAGCGCCTCTTCGCACCGCGGATCGCCGAAGTCTTCGAGCCCTGTCTTCCTCATTGAAACCGACAGCAGTGCTTCCGGATCGAGAGGAGTCAGAATATGTTTTATTCCGCTCCAAAAAAGAGAACCGGTACGCCGCCCACTATGCTCTATACGCTCTTCAACAGACGTAATATCCCCCCTTTTGCCGCTTTACAGCCGATAGATTCTGTTATGTCCAAGACCCGCAAAACAATAGTCTTCTTCATTTTCATATAATAGCACTCCAGATTCTCAACGCAAGAGATGCGCGCTTTTTTATAACAGACGGCTCAAAACTCATTTGTAACCGTGCGCAGGTCCTTGCCGTCTTTTATAATATAAGGAAGAGGAGATATTGCCGGCTGCCGCCCGATGGCGGCGCAGAATATTCCTTGTGTGTGTTAGTGCAAAGGAGAACGGAAATGAAAAAGATCATCTGTATTGTCCTTGTCGTCATAGCGCTGTCAATCCTGGTCGTCCCGCCCGTTTATGCCTGGCACGGGGGACACGGTCACTACTCCTTCAGGGGAGGTATCTGGATCGGTCCGGGCTGGGGCCCTTCGTGGTGGGGTCCTCCGGCCTATCCATACTATTATCCCCAGTATCCCCAGCCGCCCGTTGTGGTAGAGCCGCAGAGCCCGGTATATGTGGAGCCGTCTCCTCAGCAGGAAGAGGATGATTACTGGTATTTTTGTCCGGATTACAGAAACTATTATCCATATGTGAAAAAATGCCCGAGCGGCTGGCTGAAGGTTGTTCCTCCTCAGACACCGCCGGACTGGAGGGAGTGAGCATATGATGAAGCTAAGAGACATTGGGATTCTTTCGGTCGTTGCGCTGTTTGCGCTCGGCGGATGTGCGACCATACCCACAGGCCCCAGCGTCATGGTCCTGCCGCCTCCCGGAAAGTCCTTCGAGCAGTTCAGGATCGACGACGCAGATTGCAGACAGTGGGCCTCGGAGCAGATAGGTCTGTCTCCGCAGGAGACGGCCAATCAGAATACCGCCACAGGTGCTGTTGTAGGCACCGCCATCGGAGCTGGTCTGGGCGCGGCAATCGGCTCGGCTTCCGGCAGCGCCGGCGCCGGGGCGGCGATCGGTGCTGCAAGTGGGCTTCTCGCCGGGACTGCCTCGGGCGCCAATGCAGGTCAGTATTACGGCTGGCAGGCGCAGCGCAGATATGACATCGCTTACATTCAGTGCATGTACGCAAAAGGGAACGAAGTCCCGGGCATGAGGGTCCGTCGCCGCGTTCGTAGGACGCCCCCTCCCCCTCCGGACCTCAGGTATGCGCCACCCGACTCTTCAACTCCTTATCCCGGTCCGCCTCCTCCGGAGGAATAGCTCTTTCCGGGAGATTTGTAACTTTGTCACATACAACCTCCCCTGCGAGCGATTATATTTTATTCAATGAGTATGAATTCGCTTCAGGAGGTAAGAAGATGAAGAAGAACATCGGTTCGACGGAACGAATCATTAGGGTGCTTGCAGGCCTCGGAATCATCTCGATGGCTTTTGTAGGTCCGCATTCCCCCTGGGCATATCTGGGGGTCATCCCTTTGGCTACAGGCCTTATTGGATGGTGTCCCCCTTACGCCCTTTTGGGTATATCTACCTGCAAGAGCTGCAAGTAGGTCCGAAAGAACGTCCGTATCCCTGCACTTTTGTCGCAGGACAGTCAGGTCTGCATAACTTCCCCTCGCCCGCGCAGGCAGGCGGGGGGAAAAAAATTGTCAGGACAAATTCCATTGGTTATTCTTTAGTGCACAAGGAGAAAAGTGAAATGAAGAAGTTTGCGATCATTATGTCTTTCATGCTCGTCGCGCTTGTTTCGGGCGGTCCTTCATTTGCCGTCACAGGCAGTGATCTCGAAAAAACTAGGGAGATCGCGAATGAGTACTTAAGCAGTATGCCCGACAACGGCTACTATATTTCCGCCGACGACCTCATGAAGAGGATCGAATCCGGGAAGAGAGATTTTCTGATAGTCGATGTGCGGGAGACGGTCAAGAAATATGAGGCCGGCCATATACCCGGTGCGATCTACATCAACTACAAAGATATCGCAAAGAAGGAGAATCTCGCGAAACTGCCCATGGACAAGGACATCCTGCTCTACTGTAACAGCGGGCATGAAGAGAGCAAGGTAATGACGGTATTGCGCATGCTCGGCTACAGGGCTTTTGCCTTGAAATTCGGCTATATCGCCTGGAAGAAAGAGAAGCCGACCGATATGGTCCTGGGCATAATCGATAATGCCGCAAGGAAGCATTATCCGGTAGAACAATAGTATCTATAGGAGGTCTTATGAAAAGATATGTCGGAGTATCGGCAGCGCTTGTCTGCATTGTATGGCTGTTTGTAGGTGTCGCCTATGGCGGAGAACCTCTGGGCGACAGGGAGGCGGCCGCTAAGAAAACCGTAATGGGTTTTATGCAGGAACTTCTTTCTGCCCTGAAGAAAGAAATGGCGGCCGGAGGGCCCGCGGGGGCCGTAAATGTCTGCAGTGATCTCGCTCCCTCGATTGCTGGCAAGATATCCCGCGATACGGGCTGGCGCGTCACGAGGGTCAGCACCAAGGTCCGCAATCCCCTCCTGGGGATGCCCGACGCCTGGGAACAGAAAGTGCTCCTGAATTTTGAAAAGCGCGCGGCAAAGGGCGAGGACATCGATAAGATGAGCTTCTCGGAGGTCGTAAGCGAGCCGGCCGGCAAGTTCTTCCGGTACATGAAGGCGGTCTCGATAAAGCAGCCCTGCCTCGCCTGTCACGGCGCCGGGGAACAGATAGCGCCTTCGGTCAGGGCTATCCTCAAAGAGCGTTATCCGCACGACAAGGCCACGGGGTATAAACTCGGCGACTTAAGAGGGGCCATAAGCATCAAAGAGCCGCTTTAAGGGGAAGTTGACAAGTTCAGCTCTGTCTGCGCCCTATTTTCGCGGTTCCAGAGAATAGACGTTCGTCAGTTGCGGGAAGAGGCGCGCCCAGATCAGCACAACCAGGATAGTCCCGGCACCCCCTATGACCACAGCCGGGACCGCGCCGAACCAGGCCGCGGTCAGACCGGACTCGAATTCGCCGAGCTGGTTCGATGTCCCGATGAACATGGAATTGACAGCGCTTACGCGTCCTCTCATCTCGTCCGGTGTCTCGATCTGTACAAGTGAATGGCGTATCACGACGCTTATTGCGTCCGCGGCGCCGAGTATGACCAGCATGGAGAGTGAGAGGGTGAAGGAGGTCGATACTCCGAAGACTATGGTGGCCGCGCCGAAGACTGCTACGGCGGCGAACATGACCCGTCCCACATGCCGCCGGAGAGGGCGGCGCGCAAGGTATACCGACATCGCCAGGGCCCCGACTGCCGGGGCTGAACGGAGAACACCGAGTCCCCACGGACCTGTCAGCAATATGTCCCTGGCATAGACGGGCAGCAGCGCTGTTGCGCCGCCGAGCAGCACCGCAAACAGATCGAGGGAGATTGCGCCGAGGACCGCGGGACGGCTGCGGATAAATGAGATGCCGGCAAAGACCGATTCGATGCTGATCCTCTCTTGCCGCCTGACCGCCGCCGGTTCGGTCCTGATGAGGGTGAGGAATGTGCCCGCCCCGAGGAAAAGGACGCTTACCGCTAAATAGACCATTGCAGGGCCTGCGGCATAGAGAAGTCCCCCCACGGCGGGCCCAACAACGCCCGCGGTCTCAAAGGCCGAAGCCGACCAGGCCGCGGCCCTGGGTATTAGCATGGCTGGAACAAGTCTGGGAAAGAGCGACTGCAGGGCAGGCCCTTCGAAGGCTCGCGCAGCGCCCGCAACAAAGATAATCCCGAGTATGCTTTCCTTGGTTTGCCAGCCGCCAAAGCTCAATACAGCCAACGCCACAGCCGCAATGCCTTCCATGACCTGACAGAGACGCGAGACGTTACGCCGGCTATAGCGGTCCGCCACATGACCGGCCGCGAGGGTCAATATAAACATCGGCAGAAATTGAGCGAGACCGACCAGCCCGAGATACAAAGCGCTTCCCGAGATTGAATATATCTGCCAGCCCACCGCAACCGCCTGCATCTGGAAGGCGACCGAGGTCAGGATTCTGGAGCACAGAAACAGGGCAAAGGGTTTATGCCTCAATGTATCATTCATAAGTTTCTTATCAGCTCATCCGGTCTGACGGCGAATATCATTAATTATAATGGATCGCTCCGTCCTTTCAGAATCACGCAAAGACCGATGAGCGCCAAGATATCTTTCGGGTCATCGCAGCTTCCGATCTTTTATAATAAGACTCGGGATATGAACACAGACATTCAAGCGCAAACACGCAGGGTCCTGGAAGCAGGATATATGATGAAGAAAGACAATTGGGTGAAACGCGTGATTTCAAGACCATTTGACTTTACTCTTCGTTCTTTGCGACTTGGCGCGAAGCTGCTTTTCTTGGGTCTATTCGACATCGAAAAGACAGCCCTCGCGCGCGGAGCGACTCGACTGTCGAGGGCTTTCTCATGATGCGGTACTTTTTCCGCACGCTGCCGCGCAATATCCTCCGGTCCTTTTGGGGACGCAACCTGCCGTGGCATGTTCTTGCGATCGCCGCCACGGTATTTATCGTCAGGTCCGACCTCGACTGGGCATATCTTAAAGCTACCAGACCGTTTGCCGTGTATCTCTTCCCGGCCGTTATCGTGGGATGGTATACGCCGATGGTCCTTCCGCTGGTCTTATATTTATCAGGTTCTATTCGCAAGAAGCCGCGCGCGATCTGCGCCGCTTATTCTACGGCCCAGGCAGCCATTATCGGTCTTTTCATTTCTTCATTCTACAAGGCCTTCACAGGAAGGCCGGGGCCGAGACACGCGATTGTCACGCTGATCGATACCAGCAAGGAGTTTCATTTCGGGTTCCTGAAGGGCGGGGTCTTTTTCGGGTGGCCGTCTTCGCATACCACCGTGGCGTGCGCAGTCGCTGCTGCTATATGGAAGCTGTATCCGGACAGCAAGGCTGCGCGGACCTTAGCCCTGCTCTATGCCCTTTACGTAGGCGTGGGCGTTTCTATGACGATCCACTGGTTCTCGGATTTCGTTGCAGGCGCGATCATAGGAACGAGAATAGGAATAACCGTGGGAAACGCTTTCAAAGAACGCCTGCCTGACGGTGTAAAGAAGTGACCTGCGCAAAAAGTTATACTATCGATTAAGCAAAGATGGAAGACATGGACGAGGAGAAGATCGACGAGGTTCTGGGAATAGTCAGGTGCGTCCGCTGCGGACACCGGCTCGAAAACGAGATCGAATGTCCGTTCTGCTCTCTTTTCCCGGAGGCGAAGAGAAGGGACGTCCTGCCTAAGTGGGTTTATATTACGGCCTGCTTTCTCACCTCGCCGCTCAGCATTTATTTCATCTTTAAAGGGAACAGACTGAACAGTCTTGAGAAAGGCCTTGCAGTGGCAGGCTGTCTATTATGGTTTGCCCTTTATCTGTCCTGGTAGGATCTTACTTAACAGGAGCTCTTACACTTGCAGGTCAGAGAAAGCTTTCTCGATACCTTCTTTATCTTCATTGTGTCCTCCTTTCATCATGCCCGTGTGTCTTATCCGATGATCACAAAGATTATATCACGACAGCAGCATTTTGCACCTGTAGAGGTCCTTGCCCAGCGGATCGCCCAGAAGCTCGGCCCTGAACCTGCATCCGCCCCTGCAGCTCTCTATGTGCGCGCAGTCGCATTTCAAATCCCCGAGCCTGACCGGTCTCATTCTCGCGCGGCACACACCGAGACCCTCCTCAATTCTGCCGAGCGGTCTGTCGCCGTAAAAGGTGCATTTCGCCGCGAATCCGCCGGACGTGACGCACATCAGATGAAGGCCGCAGCCGAAGCCCGGGGCGCTCCCATGTATGCCCCCTGAGGAACCATAGGCTAGAAACCTTCCGCCCTCCTGCGGGGCTACCTGGAATTCGGCATTGTCTTTCAGGTTCCCTGTAACGCACGGGATATCGACTGTCCAGTCTTTCACCCCCAGTTCTTGAAAGAGCTCCTCCATCCCGTCAAAGTCCTGAAGGTTGCCGGGATGGACCATCGTGGAGACCGAAACCTCCAACCCCGAATCCCGCGCGAGTCTCAGTGATTCGATTGCGGCCCCGAAGGTCCCTCTGCCCCTCAACGCCTCATGGGCCCTTTCGAGGCCGTCGATACTGACCTGGACCTCGTCCACGTGAAGGTCGCGAATGACCCTTTTGTCCGGCATCGTCCCGTTTGTAAAAAGGACCTTCCTCACACAGAAGCCGCTCAGAAGCTCATTGATCTCGCGGAACCTGCTGTGCAAAAGGGGCTCACCGCCTGTGATCAGGACCCTCAGCCCCTGCATCTCTTCGAATTCCGCAAGCGCCTTTCCTATCTGCGCAGCCGGGAGCTCCGACTTCCCTCTGCCGCCGATATAACAGTGCCGGCAACTGAGGTTGCACTTATCCGTGATCTGGAGCTCTAGATATCTGAGTGAAGGGAATAAAGACTGCATGAGAGGGGGACGCCGCGCCAAGACCGGCTCTGTAGTCAATATCCCCTCCGAGAGGCAGTAGTCGATGAATTCATTTCTTTCTGAACTGCAGCCGGAAGGGGAGGCGCATCTGCTCAAAAACGAAAGGCCCTCTTCGTCGAGCTCGTAAAGCTCGTCTTTTTTTATATGGTACACAGACGGGCTCTCGATCCGCCTGAGGACCGACTTCTCAGAAAGGAAATAGATCATCTCTTATTATAAGTCATCGCCTTCGCTGGTATAATTGAGTATGGGAGACAAGGGAGCTCGGTCAAGGGAACTCTGCCGAAAGTTTTGCGTCTATTACAAGCCGGGGAAGAACGAAGACCTCTCATGCCTGGGATTTCTCGTAGCTGAAGCATTGTTCGCCAAGCGCGGCTATCCGGTATTTTCACAAGGCGCTGGAAGGGCGGCTGATGATGAGGAGCTGCTTGTGGAGACGGTGTGCCTGCGCTGCCCTTTCCATCCGGGGGATTGCGACTATATCCTCAAAGAGGGCGACGCCCCGCCCTGCGGCGGCTTCCTTGCGCTGAGCGCCCTTCTACGCACAGAGACGGTCACTATGGATGAGATCAGAGATGTTCTTGACAGAGTCTTTTGACTATCCAAAGTTCGTGCAGCTTCTTCCCACTACAGAGTGCAACAGGTCTTGTGATTTCTGTTTCAACAGGGGATATCGGTCCGATCCTGACATATCCGTCTCCAATTACCAAAGACTCATCGAAGCGATTGCGGGCGCGGGGGTCCGCGAGCTCGATATCCTCGGAGGAGAGCCGACCCTCCACCCCGATCTCACCCGCCTAATCGGACTCGCTACAGGGCGCGGCATCAAGGTCTTTCTCAGCTCGAACGGTTCGAACACCGGGTTGTTGACACATCTTGCAAGATCATACGGGACCGAAGTCCTTGTGATCGGCGTATCCCTCCATGGAGAGGTCCCGCGGGCGCTTCACGAATTTATCACAAGCTGTCGTCCGCTCCTGAAGAGTGTATGCACCGAAAACGTAAATGTCCCCGGGACCGCCAGGGAGTATGTCGAATCGGGTATGGAGTACCGCCTCTTATACCGGGACGCGGTCTTTCGCAGCGATCTCATCACCACGGTCCCGTTCCACGAATTCTTCATGCGGCTTCAGACCCTGAAGAACAGATACCCGAACCTGGATGGCGTATATTGTCAGGGCTTCATCTCCGGAGAAGACCGGCCGCTTCCTGAACATGCGAGATGTCCTGCCGGTGCAACCAAGGTTTCGATACTCCCTGACGGCTCCGTCTATCCCTGCTATCTGTTCATCCGGAACAGGGAATTCATGCTCGGAAATATCCTCACAGAAGATTTCGGGACAATCATGAGAAGTCCGGTCCTGAGTTATTTCAGGGAATTCCGGAAGAACAACTGCCCGGTCGCCAGATGTCGTCTACATTCCTTCTGCCGGGGGGGATGTCCCGCGGTGAGCCTCCTGGTCAGTGGAGACCTCGACGCCCCTGACCCGCGGTGTGTACGAGGATGAATTATTAAGAAGACAGTTCACCCTAACGCGATCTGCAGTTCTCTTCAGGTTTGCTCTGTAACTTTCCTGGAGCGGCCCCTCTTAAGCAGCCTGACCGTGCTGGCCTGGGGCCCCTTCTCGCCTTCCTCCTCGAAGAAAGAGACCTTGCGTCCCGCTGCGAGCCTTGCAAATGCGTCATCGAGGACGCTGTTCTTGTGAAAGTAGATCTCTCTCCCGTCCGGCGTCCCGATGAAGCCGTAGCCGTCTTTCGGGAAGATCTTGGAAACAAAGCCCTGCGGAGGCGTCTCGTGCAGTTTGACCTCCCTGCGCAGGAGGCGCACCCTGTCCTCGAGTTTGCGCCGCGCAGCGCGAAAGGCGTCCCTGACAGCCACATGGATATCTTCATGGGCGACATGCGCATGGGGCTCCCGGTCCACTACGACCACCTTGCCGGGCAGCGTCAGGTCTATCCTTACATGGAAGAGCCTGCCCTCCCGGCGGTGCCGGTGCGGGGCCTCCACTACGACACGGCATCCCATAATATCGCCGCTGAATCTTTCGAGCTTCGCAAACTTCTCGTTTATAGCGGCCCTGACCGGCTCTTCGTAAGGTTCTACATCCCGAAGTACAATTTCCAGCTCTGCCGACATATGCATCTCCTTTTCGGCTAAAATTCTTTGTCGATTGCCGTCATCCTCATCATATATCGAAAAATATGGAGTGACAAGTTATCCCGCGAGCGCTTCCGTGAACGAATAAGTTTGCGTTGGTACTATTATCTTACGACCCTGTCGACATCTTGCCTAGCTTATAGTAATCTTTAATTAAGAGACCCTTGGACATTAGACGGGCGGCGGGGTCACATTTTTTCTTGCGGCGACACAAATGAAGATATTGCTCGCAACCGACGGTTCCGAATACTCAACGAGGGCGGCTGCTTTCCTGACACGCCTGAATCTGTCTTTGGAAGATGAAATCTCCATATTTCATGCCCTGTATTGGATCCCCTTTATGTACGACAAGGAATTCTATTACGATACCCTGAAGGAAATAAAGAGGGATCTCGCGCCGAAGATAATCGATTCGGCCCTGGAAATCCTTAAACATCAATATTGATGTAATATCAAGTAAAGTGTGTTGCCATATCACTGTCTGTGATTTTCAAAAAACCTTTGAAGTTCTGCATTGATTTTCTCAGCGAGCACCCTGACATAGGGCTCTCTTAATATGTCAAGATGAGACCCCGGAACAGTATGGACATCCACCCCTTGTGAATACTTTTCCCACTCTCTGTCAAGATCTGAGACTACCGTTAACAGTCTTGCCCTCGCCCGATAGAATACAATGCGTCCGTCATAGGGCGCAATAATATAATCTCGCAGCCACCTAATACTTTCCTGAACTACATTGCGCGACGCATTGCAGGACTCGTTGCTAATTCCGGGTCTGCGGGCGATAAAGTCTTTAAAGAGACGCCGCATTTTCAGCTTCTTTTCGCCAGTTGCGATCAACCTGTAATAGAACCAGAACGGCAGATTTGTAAGAAAGTTGCTTACCGTAATGATATTCCACAAAGGATGCAGTCTTTTAGAATATGTTGGGCAGACTGTATCTAGCATCGACAGGAATCTTACCTCATAATGCTGTGCGCGAAGCCGTCGGGCAATTTCAAAAGCAACAACCCCTCCAGATGAAAAACCACTAAGAAAGAAAGGGCCAGCCGGTGAGATTCTACAGATCTCGCCCATATAACGCGATACCACATCGTCCATTGTCGCGTGAAAGTCATCTGCCGAAATATTAACTCCATAAATGGGTTGTTCTGAGTCTATGTACCTTACAAGATGCCTGAACATGATGGAATCACCTTCGACACTCGAAAGAAGGAATAGGGGGGGCCTATGGCCTCCTCGCCTGAGGGGGATTACACCGGTACCGGATCCTGACTCGCTGCCTCCTGCAATGACAGCTGCAAGCTGTTCGATGGTAGGCGACTGATAAAGAATTGCAGGCGAGAGTCTTTGTCCGTATTCCTCCTCGATCATTATGCAAAGGATGGTCGCTGCCAGCGAATCCCCACCTAAATCGAAAAAGTCATCCTTGACGCCGGAACACTTCACCCCCAGGACATCGGTCCACATTTCTGCAAGTCTGATTTCTAGTGGACTCCTCGGCAGTGTCAACACCTCTCCTGATTCCGGCAGTTCATGCTCTGGCGCCGGTAAAGCACTTCTGTCGATTTTACCGCTCGGCGTGGTCGGCATGGCGCCGAGGAAAATAAACCGCGAGGGAATCATGTAATCAGGGAGGTTCTCTTTAAGATGGGCTCGAAGCTCATTCGCTGACGCTGTCTCCTCTGGGAACAAGACGACATATGCAATCAAGAGAGAACCGTCGTGACGACCGGGCTGACTTACCACGACTGTTTCCTTCACAGAAGCGATCTCTGAAATCACCGCCTCAACTTCGAGGGGTTCTATGCTATGTCCCCGCATCTTGATGCGATGGTCTTTCCGTCCGGCATGTTTGAGAAGGCCGCCCTTATTCTTCCTACCCAGGTCCCCGGTCAGGTATACACGCTCCCCTGTCCCGTCAGGGTCCTGGTGAAAGCATTTCGAAGTCAGCTCCGGATTTCGCCAGTACCCGGGGCTTACGTATTTGCTCTTGACCGTAATCTCACCGACTTCACCGATTCCGATCTTCCGGCCTGTTTCGTCGATCAAAGATAGCTCTATTCCTTTGGCCGGGTATCCCGCTGGCACTATGGCACCGGATATTTCAGATCGGTGATCAATAAAGTACTGGGCTGCAACACTCGCCTCAGTGAACGCCATATGGTTGACAAGAACGCAATCCCTGAAAAAATGCTTCTTGAAGCGGTCCACGTCCTTCTTGGAAACGGGCTCGCCTCCTAAATCGATCAGCCGGAGATTCGGAAAAAGTTGATCACGACTCAGAGTGTCCGTGAAATGGCGGAACAGCGTCGGAACCGAATGGTAAACTGTGATCTTTTCCTTCGCGAGCCAATGGGCAAGTCCTGCCAAGCCTTCTTCTTTGACGTTGTATGGATGAACACTTGCACCGTTCAGCAGGGTTCCATAGATGTCCATTAGGGATGCGCTGAAGCTCAGCGAAGGCAAAAGAGATAGACGGTCAGCCGGGGTGATGCCGATGCTGTTGCTGTAACTGCTGATAAAGTGGAGCAGGTTGCGATGAGTCTGGATCACCCCTTTGGGCTTGCCGGTTGAGCCTGACGTATAAATAATGTAGGCGATAGAATCAGGAGAGACATGCTGGCAAGGGTTTCTATCTGACAGAGTGCTGCACAAAGCGTCGACATTTAGAACCCTACAGCTCCCCGCAGCAAGACTTTCAGCAAGCGCAAGGGTATTTCCCTGGCTAAGAATTAATGTCGCCTGAGAATCTTCCAGGATGTAGCGTATCCTTTGCGCGGGATAGGAAGGGTCTATCGGGACATAGGCATTGCCGGACTTCAGTACTCCAATCATCGCCGATAGAGAAGTGATATCATGTTTAAAGAGCAGCGCGACCCGGTTGGCCTCTTGGGTAGACTGTGAAATTACTGCCCACGCAATCCGGTTCGCCAGACTATTAAGGGCATCGTAGCTCATTTCACCATGCGCGCTGAAGGCTGCAGTGCGGCCGGAATATGTGTCTGCTATTTTCTCAAAACGAGACGAAATAGACTGTTCAATGTCCTCTTCTGCGAATAAGTCTGAGGCGATTGCGGTGCGGATGCGCCAATCATCGGGCATCTCTTGCCGCGGATCCTTAAAGCCGTTCGAGGTCATTTCCGCCTTTTCCTCAATGTTCTTTCCACAGTTGCTGCGCCACAAGGTCGTGAAGATCCTCGGGCTCCCAACTGTCGCCTGACCGACGCAGCCAGTGCACATTCAGTGCAGCGTCAAACGGCTGCCGATTCCCTCCGGTGAGATTGACGAGCACGGTATCGCTGCGGGGAAAGGTCCCTGTTTTGACCTTCTGCAAAAGGCCCGCAAAGGCGGCGGAAGCCGAGAAACTTGGAGACAGCCCTTCGTACTCTTCCAGCATTCGCCGCGCATCCCGTATCTCCGATTCGCTCACAACCACAAAAGTCCCGTTGCTTTCGATGACAATCTTACGTATGTATGGGTAAACCCTGGAGGGATCGCCGCGCAGGATCGCCTTCGCAATGCCGGACGGCTTCTGGACGATATCCTCCCTTCGAATTACCTCGGATTCATCGTGGAACGCCCGAACCATAGGTGCGCAGGTATCCTGCTGCACACACAAAAGATGAGGCAAGCTGGATAAGCGACGCAAAAGAAGGAGTTCACGGGCTCCCTTATAAACACCGTACACCCCCATCGCACTCGAAACCGCCTGGACATACCAGTCGATCTGTCCGGGTATTTGCTCTACCGATTCCAGAAAGGTCAGCTTCAGGCCCTCACGTCGGCCCGGATTAAAGAAGCCGCGTTCAGAGACAAACTGATGACGTTTTGCAAACATCCCAGCGCAGCTGAAGGCCTCCACAAAACTTGCATCCCTCAACACAAAGGGGACTATCTGGTCACTTGCTTGAAATTGCACTCTGTCCAGGAAATCTTCAGCTGTAAAGAGATACATCCTCAGCGCCGGATATCCCTGAATTGCCCGGGCATAGGCCGAAGAACTGTTGCCCGTTGATGAAGTGCAGAACGCGCTGACCCCGCACTCGGCCAGGAAAGCGAGCGAAACAACAGCCATTCTGTCCTTTGTAGTGCCCGTCGGAAGAACACTCTCATCCTTGAAATAGAGCTTCGGCATTCCCAAGAGAGTTCCGAGCTTCTTCGCATGGATGCAGGGGGTGTAGCTCATTTTCTGTTTAAGGAGCAGCGCTGAGTCCTCGACAGGCAGGAGATCGAAAAAGCGCTCCAAGGTATTTTCAGAATTGTTAAGGACTACCTTCCTGAGATCATACTGGACATCGATCATTGCGTTACATACGTCACAGAACGTTATGAAGGAATGGGGAAAGACCTTTCCGCATTTCACACATTCATGGCGTACTTTGGATTTTCCGTACATTACACTCTCCTGCCACGCCTCATTCAGTGCCCGGGGCAGAACCCGTTCGTTTCGTCCCGGCGCACATCACATTTGCGTAAGGCACTACGGCATACGTGAATTCAAAGGGAAATCTTTCATGTATCCGTAGCAAACCCTCAGCAAGAGAAGCAACCGGGTGCAATCCCAGAGCGCGGACATTATCTGAAGGGAGCGCACTGAAAAGAATGACCTCTGCTTTCCTCACGAGATTACGCAGCATTATTGAATTATGACCGGTGAGATCATATCGGGCACGAACACTCTTGTTCAACTGTTCATCTGACGTTATCTCCGCCCATTTCAGAAATCCCTGATGAATTCCGGATGCGCATTCAGCGACCCATAAGATCAAGCCGCCAGGACGAACGATCTCCTGGACGTTGAACACCGCCTTAAGAGATTGCATGAAGTTAGTGTCATAGGGATAGCCGCCTGCGCTTGTAATGACCACATCTACAGGCTCATCGATTGTCATACGAAAAAATTGTGCGGCTCTTCGGCAGCCTTCATCATGGGCGGCTTCAAAGTCCCCCGCCACTACGCTTACTATCTGGTGATCCGTATTCAGCAAAGTATTAAGCAGAAAATCCGGCTTGACCATCCGGGCGCCCTCGAGCATATCCAGGTGAACGGGATTTGTCGTAAGGGAACACGTTCGCGCCCCGGAATGAATTCCACGATGCCCCGCAAGGGTCAGTCGGTGGTTGGCAATGATAGTCGGAAATCCCGCAACGCCTGGTATCAGTGCTTTTCTTCCGCCGCTGAAGCCGGCAAAATAGTGAGGCACGATCCTGCCGGTCAGTATCTTCACCTCAGCCTCAAAGACTCTGCGATTGAGGAGTACCGGCGTTCCGAACTTTGTAGTGCCTAAGTTTACCAGATGATCCTGCGCGTGACAGTCGTGCCCAAGACAACGAATCCGTGCTGCAACTTCTTCCCCGAGCAAGTGCTCGACATCGCTCTTTAGATGTTGCTCATGTGTTCCATCGGCCAGAAAGATTTCCACTTCATCGTCGGACATGCCGGCCTCATTCAACTCGGCAAGCAGCATCGGGACATAATCACGAGTTCCGGCTAGACGGGCCTTCCCCGGTATTAATATTGCAGCCGAGTGTTTCCCTGAAGCAATCTCCATTAAAGAACTCGACCCAAGGGGTTGTCTGAGACTGTTATAAATGAGTTCTTCGGCAGAGAAAGGAGAGTGTATGTCCGGCTTCAAACAAGAAATGAGTCTCCCCGGTTGCATAGAGAACTCAACCTCTCGCAAACCATACTTAATCCTATGAGTGTTCATTTCCGCTTATTGTTCCTTTTCAAGGATTTGGAGCTCATCGCCAACTACGACGCCTATAAGCATGTTGAATAACCGGGAATAATTTCGATTGCCTTTGACATTATAACAAACGTAGTCGTGGTTTTTTTTGATAAGCCTGAGGCATTACTCATCGCAAGAAAGACTGGAAGCTCCCTGCTTCCCAACAATTAGCCGCAATCGCAAGGCTGCCACTAAAAACACGACAGATCGTAGGGCCGAAATAAAACCCAAACTTCTATGAGCAGACAGCCTTCATCAATGAAGGCGCTATCACCTTAATCATGTGTTTGAAGTCGTGGGTTCGTAGTCTGGATGGTGACAGTCGACATCTTTGAAGCCGCTGTAGTATCACGAGTACGTTACCCATTGTTCTTTGGCATTTTCTTGCTCAGCGTACCGAGGTTACGGGAGAAGAAGAGGTGAAGGATTGTGTATAAACTCACCGGTTGCATATCCCTCGTCAGCCTCTAAACTTTCAGTCTTTATCTTGTACCGCCACTTTATGCGGCGTATTTGCTGACGTGCCTTCTGACTGTCTGTCCTTAGTTCGGACCCCAGCAGCTTGACCCGGTGGCCTTAACAAGCCAACATTAGGCATGCGGGCTGAGCCGTATTAGAGGCAAGCTTTTTAGCGGCCTGCTAAAGCAGGGGAATAGGATTGCTCGGCTGAATCTTTGTATTTTAAGTGCATGCCCATGTACTATAAGAATAGTCCGGAAAAGATACATTAACTTATGAGTCATTTGAGAGATTTATGTAGCCGACTTTTGCGATTTTTGTTTCCATCCGCTATGCAGCACCTGAGGGGGCTATGCTGGGAAGTTTCTTGGCGTCGCAGCAATTTCGCACCAAAATGGAGTAATCGCGGTGTGTCTCCGGAAATTGTGGAAGCGATGGAAACAGGTTGGTTACCGGCACACGGCGCAGTCCTCGACATTGGCTGCGGGCTGGGCGAGGTTGCCGCCTGGTTTTCGGAGCGCGCCTATACGACTGTAGCCATTGATATCTCCAAGTCGGCTGTTCGCAAGGGTCGCATGAAGCACAAGCACTTGTCTTCTCCACCTGAGTTAATTGTGTTGGACATCTGCGCGGCGCGACCACCTGACAGACAATACGGCATTCTTATCGATCGCGGCTGCCTGCATCAGATCCCTCGCGAGGAAATTCCAAATTACGTTCGAAACGTTGCGCAAGTTGCTGGACCGAGTGCAAGAATGTTGCTGTTCGTCAAGGCTTTTCGAAACGGTCAACCATTTGGCGATCTGGCCGAAAGACAACGGCAAATATCGTGGGTTAGCAAAGCCTTTGCAGGGGTTTTTACGTTTGAAAGGGTTTCGGAGACTTACCTGGATCGGCATCAGGGGCGGGATCCAGACACTGCCCTTCCAGGGCTAGTTTTCTGGTTAACTCGGATACCTGCCGTGCCACAGCTGCAGAAATAGCCGACCATTCACCATTAGAACAATAGACAAGCTGAAAATAGGAGGGCCTTGGGTCTTTCCACCTATGATGCAACTCCTTCGGTTTCCGGGAAGGTGAGAAAGACGAAAAAGTAGATTGTTGACCGACTTGCAAGTTTAACCCTGCGTCGGCATCTGGTTGACCCACCAAGACCTCGCTAAGTCGCATAGTTAATGGCATGGGCGGTTCAGCATTCGACGCCGATGATGGGTCAAAATTGTATGCCGATTTACACATGTTGCCAGCTGTTGCGGAACTGCGACTTCCTTCAATCTCTATGTATCAGCTTCTTGATTTAACGGACTCTTTTGAAGTCGATGAATCCTCGTTCGACATCTGTATGAACGAGCTGCACCCGGATTCTGTGGCCAACATCAGCTCCTCCAAAGCCTTGGACCAGTTTCCCCTCAATAGGCGGATGGAGAAGGCGTACCCATGTGCCTTTGGATGCCGCACCCGTAATAATGCCGTCGAATTGCTCCCCGATTCTCGACTCTAAAAGCATGGCTGCTGCAGATTTTTCGACCTGCCGCTCAACTTTTTTCACTGCGTCCTCTTCATCAGTACAATGTGTGGCCAATGCCGTCAACTCATCCTTCTCATAGGGCACTGGGTCTCCTGCAAGCGCAGCCTTGAGCAAACGTTGCGTTATGAGGTCAGGATATCGGCGATTCGGAGCAGTGGAGTGGGTATAATCCTTGACTGCCAGACCGAAGTGCCCTTTATCAGTTTCACCAGGGAATTCTGCCAGGTATTCCCCTGGACCGAGCAGTTTTATAACACTAAGGGACAAATCCGGGAAGCCAAGGGGATCGATATCCTTTTGTTTGGTAAGAAATTGTTCCAGCGCTATGGGATCCGGAGCTGCCGGCAATGTGAACCCAGTTTCGGCAGCGATTTCGACGATTCGGTCCCATCGTTTGGGTATGTGGACAACACGCCGCAAAGATGGAAACATCTTTGAGTTCAGATATCTCGCCGTTATTCCATTGGCTGCGATCATGAAGTCTTCTATGATATCCTTCGCACGGTTTTTCTTTTCCCTTTCGAGATCCATAAGGTTGTCCTCTTCAAATACAGGACGCGACTCTATTGTTTCGAGCGTCAGTGCTCCATGTATATGCCGAAACGTTTTCATAGTCCGGGCGACCTTATCCTGAATCCGCAGATTTTCTGCCAGTCCTTCTACCGCGCCGACTCCTGCAGGCGCCTCACCCTGACCATCCAACCATGCAGCAACGCTGTTGTATGCAAGCTTCGCCTGATTGTGAACAAGTGCTCTATACATGTATGAATCCTGTAATGATCCATCCCTTCCGATCACCATTTCCATGACAAGAGAAAGACGATCTGCATTGTAGTTTAGGGAGGTAAGGTCAGTCGATAATTTCTCTGGCAGCATAGGGAATATCTCGGCAGCAGTATAGATCGAGGTTGTGTTGTGCCTTGCATGATCGTCTATGGCGGTATTTATTTTTACAGTAGCGTCAACATCAGCAATAGCGACGTAGATTTTTACCTCGCCTGTTGATACAGACTCTGCAACGGTAAGTTGGTCTAGATCACGGGAATCATCATTGTCGATAGAGCACCAGGAAAGATGCCTTAGATCACGGACCGAGCCTTGAGCTTCGGTTGTAGCTACATGGATTCTGTCCAGTTCAGCAAATACCTTGGGTGAATACTCCGGGAGCAGCCCCCGCTCGATCATCGCTCGGCGGGCAATCTTTCTAAGAATGTCTCGATGACTTGCTGCGCTGCTTGTCATTATACTCCGGCACACGACTTATAATGCTGTTCGTGATATCTTACCATCGAAGCCTCGTAGTTACAAATACGCGGAGGAGTTTACGTTGTGGGGAACTAATACTCTTTAGTCTCAGCGTATCGCTGGGAATGATGATTTGCGGAAACATTGCACCGGGATTTCTCATTTGCCGAAGAACAAAAAAACGGGGCGTGCCCCGGAATTGTGCAATTTGAGAATAGATAGCCTACTGCCCCGGTTCTATCAGTTCCTTTATTCTCCCTGCATTTCGCGTCGCAAACCCTCCATAACAGTTATTAAGCATCACATAGGTTTCCTTTGTCCTCTTCGCCGAGGTCTGGACATGGGGGATAAATTCCTTCAGTTCCTCTTCGGAGTACAAGTAGGCGTATCTCAGAGAAGTTGCTATGCCTTTCTTCAGCCAAGTGTCCTTGTTCCTGCCATGTAGCCGATAGTATGCGATTTCCGCCGTCGTCTGCGGTACAAAGGGAACAGTCGCAAGAGTGCCGTATTGCGGTTCGTCTGCTATAATGTGAGTTATATGATTCTTCAGTAAGAAGTGAAACACCTTCTCGCGCACTGTATCAACGTACCAGCTGCCATGGCGAAACTCAACTGCCATGAGATTTCTTCCAATCATAGCCTTGTACTTAAGAATAACATCAATGTTTTCGGTTTTGTAAGTAAACCAGGGTGGGAACTGAAACACCATCAGGCCGAGTTTATCGACGTTTGCAAGAGTATAGAGAGCATCCATGAATTTATCCGCGATCATCCTGATGAGAGCAGGTTCTTTTACGAATATTTGTTTCTGTGCTTTGTCCTTCTCAGGGAGCTCGTTGTGGATATCCGGAGGCAAAGTTCGCGGATCTATCCCGTGACCCGTCAGTGCTCCATAGACCTTGATATGAAAAAGGAAATTTGCCGGTGTCCTTTGAGCCCATAGGTACGCATTGCTCTTTGTGGGAATGGCATAATAGGTGGAATCGACCTCCACAGTATCGAATCGGCTGGCATAAAACTGTAATCGAGACTCTGCGGTCCTAACATCCTTAGGATAGAACTCCCCGCTCTGAACGAGTGTCTTCTCTGTCCATGAGCATGTCCCAACGTGAATCATACCCTATAATAGCAATAAATCCTTTTATTCCATCGCTACCACTTTCTTCTGCACTACTTTTCGGCATTTTGCGGTCTCCACCATGCTGAGAGCCAACAGATCTCAAGCGATGCAACTGACAAAGATTTCGTCCCATACCACGCACGACCCAATTTTAGTTAGATCTATGCCATTTTTCTTCTCGAACTTCCAGCATGATAGCGGACGTCGTCGGTTATTCTTGGTATCCAACGGTCAAGACGGGTATATCTTGAATGTTATATAACATATAGGTTATACTCCAAACAGATGAACTGGTCCGTAGAATATTATAAAGATCATAACGGGAAAGAACCTGTCGCAGATTTTATTGATTCTCTTCCTATAGGAACACAGACAAAGATTTTAAGATTAATCGACTTACTCGGAGATTATGGAGTTCTGCTAAAGGAACCCTATACTAAACAGATAAGGGATAAGATACGGGAGATCAGGATTAGCGATAACCGAGGAGCAGTCAGGATCCTATATTTCACATTCACGGGCAGGCGATTTGTTCTCTTGCACGGTTTCATTAAGAAGTCAGATAAAACACCGGAAAAGGAAATTGAGATTGCAGAAAGAAGGATGAACGATTTCCTTCAAAGATATGGAGGCAAAAAATGAGAGGAAGAACGTTGAAGGAGCATATTAGAGAGAAGATGAGAGACCCTCAATTCAAGAAGGCATGGCACGATCTCGACGCCGAATTTGAACTTCTGGAAAGCATGATAAAGGCACGGGAAGAGGCGGGACTCACGCAAGAGCAACTGGCAAAAAAAATAGGGACCAAACAGCCAGCCCTATCGAGGCTCGAAAGAGGCGGCTTTAAAAAAGCGACTGTCGAGACTCTCAATAAGATAGCGAAGGCATTAGATACCCGGCTGGTCATCAAGTTCCAGCATAAATAATCTATCACCGGCAAGGGCTTGTTGCAAAACGTGCACGACATGTTCCTTCCTGTACACCTCACGGAACGACTTGCACCCGGAACCGTGTAGTCCCCTAGATAATTAACAGTGAATTACTGATCAAGGTGTAATCATTTCTGATGCAATCATTTCTGATTGACACCCCTATTTTGAGGTAATATAATGCTGCAAGGATTGAAGAAAATAAAAGACACTTGTAAATCAAAATAAATGAAATACATACTGATCATATTGATCCTCATCGTCTATGGTTGCTACTTTGGCGCGCTGTTGTCAAGTCCAATTGGAATCAAAGACATACTAGGGACCATATTTCTGCTTGCTGCGAGCGTACTCTGCTCGCGCTATCTGCATAAGAAAGAAAAAAAGAATAAAGTGGAATGGGCGTTATTTGGTTTTTTGGGAAATGTCAGCGCCTTATTCTATCACTGGCTTTATAGACTATTTACTGATCACTGGAAAAAAGGCAAGACGGTAACGGGAAATAATTAATAGAGCCAAAGGATTCATAACAACAGGCTCGACGGCGACCGGGAATAGCCCTTGAGGTTTTCGCAAAAGCTGGTTTCCCCGGCGTATCAACTATCTGTTCTGCGTAATTCTTTCGAAAATCTCCACAGTTGCAATAATCTGCAGCACGAGGAGTAGTCGGTGGAGCCCACATCACATTAGAACTCTTTTCTGCCGCTGTGGCCATTCTGATTTTGGCATACACTTAAATCATGCAGGCCCCTGTAAACGCCAAACCTTAACAAGATGGAGGTTAAGCATGAAGATACAAGAAGCCATAGATCTCTTTGCAAAGCATCAGAAGAACACCGTAAAGAAAAGTACCTTATTTTGAATCGGACGAGTATAAGCGAGAATTACAAAAACTGCATGATTACTTGAAGAAACCCCTTGAGGAAAGGTTAGACGATGCTTACCGGAGGTGTGGTATTCACAGTAATATTCCCGCCTGCTGTGTAGAGTTTTACATTACGCGCTGGCGACGACACGCCATGTATAAGTCCTGGACCGGGAGAGGCTATAACTTTTTGAAGTTCCTCTGGTACCCAGCCGACAGGATTCCGGCGTATGTGCCATGCCCAAAGTGCCTCATCAGGAGACATGCCCGGCCGACACCGCTATATGAGTGCGAAGACTCAAGACTCCCGGGGCAATGTGAGCCCACAGGAAGGATCCTTGGATTTGATCATGACCGCAGACCTGCTTATTCCGGTGAAATCTGCCACTCATTCCGCTACAAACCTGCCACCTGTTCCGGCAAATCTGCCACCGATTCCGATTCATTCCTGCCAGCTATTCCGCTGAGATTCTGCCAGGTATGGCAGGAGAAATAGAACATATTATTGACACCACTAGGCGTTGTTTTCACCCTGTACAGCGCATAGCTATTTTGCGGATAACACCGCCGACATCTCAGTGTGCAAGAATTGCTGCACTTACGAATGCCGGGAGAATTCCGCACAGACGGGAATGATATTGGATGTGATGTTCATCCAGACCCTATGATTAAAAGGTAGAAGACAAGTCCCCCGATCGAGTATGTTGTATCGGGACAGATTCAACAAATCGAGAGGAGGACTTGCCATGAAGAAGGTTAGCAAACTTGATTTCAAGG
>JAJYIF010000049.1 GCA_021790195.1 Nitrospirota bacterium | reverse complement strand
CGCCTTCGGCACCAACATTGCGTACACTATCGTTTGCCGTCCAAAAGACAAGATCGGCTTTCCTTCCAAATACACAGGGACGATAGCAGGTTGCTTCTCTTCCTCCCTAAGTAACGCTCTTTGCCGCTGTCGTTAAGCGCGTCTTTCTCTCGAATCATATAGTTATCGAAATTCTAAATTGTGGCGGATAACATCTAGTATTCCGCTCATGCGGTACACAAGAAGATTTGCGGAATTCTATCGGAAAGGCACAACCTATTTGCCTTCCCAAGAGTCTACCAGACATACAATCGGCAGTGAGTTTAAGTAGACCATAGCAAGCAGCTGTCTTTATAAAATCTTTATACTTTTATCCTCCTTTTTTGCACCTACTTTATTGCCTTTCCTGTTAAGTTATCAGCAGAAGAAAGAAGCGAAAAATGAAAACTGAAGTTAGTGCCAAGGGATTACTGAGAAGAGATCAGATCACAGAGCTACTCTCGACAAAGCTTCCCTATGTGCTAGTTGCAAGACATACATTGTCAAATGATGCTGTTTGCCGGTCGTCGATGGGAGATCATATTGTGCTGGTCCTTATCGGCGAAGCGAATAAGCCCGCATTAAATGCGCTTGGTTACGCGAGACAGCTCGGAGGGCAGACTCTTGCTGTGCACATCCTTATTGGTCCTTGCGGGAAAGACGTAATTGTAACCCGATGGGCGAAGCTCAATATCGATATTCCGCTTTTGGTCCTTGATTCACCTAACGACTCGATCATTGAGCCGCTCAACGATTTTGTCCGCAAAGTGCGTCAACGCAATCACGGAAACAGTGTCACCATCTTATTGCCCGTGCTTGCCGGTCTCGAATGGTGGCAGCGCTTCCTGCATAACCGGTCGGCAAGATTGATAGAAAGGGCTTTTGAGAATATGGCTGGGGTTTCAACCATCCGAGTTCCATTCTCTCTGGGTGGTGATTCCGTTGAGAAGTTTAAGCATTGGAATAAGGGAATATGATTCGGATAAACAAGACAGACTAATTCTTGGTAGAAGGAGAAAGGTTATGGACATTGTCTACATCGGTATTACAGTTGTAATGTGTGTCCTCAGCTGGTTATTTGTGAAACTGGCTGAGAAGGTACAGGTTTAGGAGGAGATTATGGAGATTTTCTACTTGATCGGAGGTATTGTGGCAATCGGGCTGCTTGTATACCTATTTGTTGCCCTTTTGAAACCGGAGGTGTTCTCATGACCGGAAATGACATATTCCAAATAGTTCTGTATTTCGGCGTGCTTCTACTTCTCGCGAAGCCGCTTGGAGATTACATGGCAAGGGTTTACGAGAACCAGCCCTTCGTGCTGGACAGGGTACTTGGACCTGTGGAGCGTATCTTCTACAGGGTATGCGGCGTCAATGCTGACGAAGAAATGGACTGGAAGAAGTACGCGCTTACGGTCCTGGTGTTCAATGTAGGCGGGTTTTTTGCTGTTTATCTGCTCCAGCGCTTTCAGGGAGTTCTTCCTTTGAACCCTCAGAAGTTCGGTGCTGTTTCGCCCGATTCTTCATTTAATACGGCCGTCAGTTTCATCACAAACACAAACTGGCAGGGATATGGTGGTGAATCAACCATGAGCTATCTGACTCAGATGGCGGCTCTTGGCGTGCAGAATTTCTTGTCTGCCGCAACTGGTATGGCTGTTCTCGTTGCGCTGATTCGCGGGTTTCAGAGACACTCATCAAAGACTATTGGCAACTTCTGGGTCGATCTCACGCGTTCGACGCTTTACATCTTGCTTCCACTTGCGTTGATCTGGTCTGTCCTGCTTGTGTCACAAGGCGTAGTGCAGACGTTTAGTGAATACAAAACGGCGATGCTTACCCAGATAATAACTTACGACAATCCGAAAAATGATGCGCAGGGCAATGTGATAAAGGACGAAAAAGGTAATCCCGTTACGGAGAAGGCGCAGATGAAAGAGCAGAGCATCCCTCTCGGCCCTGCGGCCTCTCAGATTGCAATCAAGCAGCTCGGCACTAACGGCGGCGGGTTTTTCAATGTAAATTCGGCACATCCCTTCGAGAACCCGACCCCATTTTCCAACTTCCTGGAGGTCATTGCGATATTGCTGATACCAGCCGCTCTGTGTATTACCTTTGGAAAAATGGTCGGGGATAAAAGGCAGGGTCGGGCACTGCTCGCAGCGATGGTAATAGTGCTCGCAATCCTCATGGTGCTCTGCACACAGATCGAACAGAAAGGCAACCCGAATTTTGCATCGATAGGCATTGATCAGGGCGCAAGCAGCTTGCAGCCCGGAGGCAATATGGAAGGGAAGGAAGCACGTTTCGGCATCGTAAATTCGACGATATGGGCAACAGCTACGACCGCCGCATCAAACGGCTCGGTCAATTCCATGCATGACTCCTTCATGCCTTTAGGCGGCCTTCTTCCGATGTGGCTCATACAGCTCGGAGAGGTCATTTTCGGGGGCGTAGGTTCAGGACTTTACGGAATGTTGATCTTCGCCATTATCACTGTCTTTGTGGCCGGCTTGATGGTCGGACGCACGCCCGAATATTTGGGGAAGAAGATCGAGATGTTTGAGATGAAGATGACTATTCTTGCGGTTTTGATCGTCAATGCACTAGTCAAGATAGGAACCGCCGTTGGCGTTTCGACAAAAGCAGGAATTGCAGGCATATCAAACCCCGGCCCTCACGGCTTCTCCCAGATCCTTTACGCCTTTTCCTCGGCATCAAATAACAACGGTAGCGCCTTTGCCGGGCTCAGCGCTAATACGGTCTTCTACAATACTGCCCTCGGAATCGCGATGTTCCTGGGCCGTTTCTGGGTGATCATTCCGGTTCTGGCCATAGCGGGCTCTTTAGCCGCGAAGAAGAAGGTACCTGCGGGATTGGGCACACTTCCGACGCATACACCCCTGTTTGTTTCATTCCTGATAGGCGTCATATTGATAGTGGGAGCGCTCTCGTTTATGCCAGCGCTGGCTCTCGGCCCGATTGCCGAACATTTGATGATGATAGGAAAGTAAGGAGAAATAATATGACCGGAAAGAAAGAAAAAAGGTCTCTCTTTGAGCCGACAATACTAAAGCGGGCGCTGTTGGATTCGTTCAAAAAACTGAACCCGCGCTACCAGATAAAAAACCCGGTGATGTTCGTGGTCGAGGTGGGGAGTGTTCTTACGACACTTCTATTCTTCCACGCGCTTTTCGGCAAGGGTGAAGCATCTCCGAGTTTCATTTTGCAGATTTCGATATGGCTCTGGATAACAGTTCTGTTTGCCAACTTTGCAGAGTCATTGGCAGAGGGAAGAGGCAAGGCCCAGGCCGAGTCCCTTCGCAAGACCCGGCGTGAGATTATGGCAAAGAAACTCGCGAGCGCGGACAGAAACTCAGGGGTCACTGCTATTTCTTCGTCTCAGCTCAGAAAGGGAGATATAGTTCTTGTCGAAGCCGGTGACATTATCCCCATGGACGGCGAGGTGATCGAGGGTGTTGCCTCTGTGAATGAAAGCGCAATAACCGGCGAGTCCGCTCCGGTCATCAGGGAAAGCGGCGGGGACCTGAACTCTGTGACCGGCGGAACAAAGGTTCTTTCGGACTGGCTCGTTGTGAAGATAACCACTAATCCCGGCGAGACTTTCCTTGACAGAATGATCAGCATGGTTGAAGGTGCAAAGCGCCAGAAGACGCCGAACGAAATAGCTCTCGACATCCTTCTTGCAGGCCTGACGATCATTTTCTTGCTGGTGACAGTTACGCTTCTTCCCTACTCTATCTTCAGCGTCCAGGCAGCGGGTCATGGGAGCCCGGTGACCATCACCGTCCTTGTAGCGCTCCTGGTCTGTCTTATCCCAACGACTATAGGCGGCCTCCTCTCCGCTATAGGCATTGCCGGCATGGACAGGATGATCCAGGCCAACGTAATTGCGATGTCGGGTCGGGCCGTGGAAGCGGCCGGCGATGTTGACGTACTGCTCCTCGATAAGACCGGAACTATAACCCTGGGAGACAGGCAGGCGACTGCTTTTATTCCTGTTTCCGGAGTTGATGCCAAGGCACTCGCAGATGCCGCGCAGATTGCATCCCTGGCCGACGAGACACCCGAGGGTAGGAGCGTCGTCGTCCTCGCAAAGGAAAAATACGGCATTCGCGAAACAGACATTAATTCTCTCGGCGCTGAATTCGTTCCTTTCTCCGCCCAGACAAGGATGAGCGGCGTCAATCTCGGTGGTCGTCAAATCCGTAAAGGAGCTGCAGATGCAATCGAGAAATTCGTCCAATCGCAAGGCGGAACGTTTCCCTCCGATACCCGCTCAATCGTGGACGACATAGCTAAGCAGGGCGCAACTCCCCTTGTCGTTGCCGAAGGGACGAAAGTGCTCGGCGTTATCCAGCTGAAGGATATTGTCAAGGGCGGAATCAAAGATCGCTTTTCCGAAATGAGACAGATGGGAATTAAGACGATCATGATTACAGGAGACAATCCCCTTACCGCCTCCGCGATTGCTGCTGAAGCTGGAGTAGACGATTACCTTGCGGAAGCGACCCCCGAGACAAAGCTGAAGCTGATCCGCGATCATCAGGCAGGAGGCAGGCTTGTTGCAATGACAGGGGATGGGACCAACGATGCGCCCGCACTGGCACAGGCCGATGTTGCAGTAGCGATGAACACCGGTACTCAAGCGGCAAAAGAGGCGGGCAACCTTGTGGACCTCGACTCAAACCCGACGAAGTTGATCGAGATCGTGGAGATCGGCAAGCAGTTGCTGATGACACGAGGCACGCTTACAACCTTCAGTATCGCCAATGACGTGGCGAAGTATTTTGCGATTCTGCCGGCGGCGTTCCTTTCGATCTATCCGGCGCTGGGCGCACTTAATATTATGCATCTGGCAACTCCTGAGAGCGCTGTGTTGTCTGCGGTCATATTCAACGCGTTGATCATCATATTTCTTGTCCCCCTGGCGCTGCGCGGTGTGAAATACAAACCCCTTGGTGCGGAGGTGGTCCTGAGAAATAATGCGCTTATTTACGGCTTGGGCGGCCTGATTGTGCCTTTTATAGGCATCAAGCTTATTGATATGCTCATAACGGCAATAGGAATTGTTTAAACGGAGGAACCTATGACTAAGATAATTCGAAATACATTGATGTCGCTGGCGCTGTTCACAATACTAACCGGGTTCATTTACCCATTGGTCGTGACTGGCATCGCTCAGGCAATTTTCCCACGCCAGGCAAACGGAAGCATAATAACAAAGGACGGCAAGGTCCTGGGCTCCTCGCTTCTCGGCCAGCAGTTCGAAGACCCGAAGTATTTCTGGGGAAGACTCTCAGCGACAACCCCTTATCCGTATAACGGTGGTTCTTCATCGGGCTCCAATCTCGGTCCGAACAACCCGGATTTGATGAAGGCGGTGCAGGCACGCGTCCAGGCGCTCAGGGAAGCTGATCCCTTGAATAAGGAAAAGATACCGGTAGATCTTGTGACATCATCGGGTAGCGGTCTTGATCCGCATATTAGCCCTGCTGCCGCCCAATATCAGGTCGCACGTGTAGCAAAGGCAAGAGGGCTCGATGAGGCAAAAATCAAAACCCTCGTGGCTTCATACACCGAGGGCCGGCAATTCGGTTTCCTGGGAGAGCCGACGGTGAACGTAATTCGGCTGAACCTTGCACTGGACGAGCTGAAGAACTGAACCGTGGCAGTAATTGGAGAACGGAAATGAGCACTCTGAAAGAGATAGTGGAAGAAGTGGAAAGGCAGAGGATCCTCGATGCACTCAAAACATGCAACTGGATCATGACAAGGGCCGCCCGGCAGCTTGGCATCACCCAGTGGATAATCGGGTATAAGATCAAGAAATACGGGCTGACAAAGGTCGTGGAATACAGACGGGGAGAAATGTCATGAAACTGATAGAGGCCATCATCAGGGCATTCTCTATGGACGAAGTGAAGACCGCCCTTCAGAAGATCGGAATCGGAGAGATAGGGGTCGAGGAAATATTCGTAAGCCTCCCCCAAGGACGTGATCAGGAGAAGACCCTGTTTTATCGGGGCACAGAATACGTTGCTGACTTTGTCGGCAAGATGAAAGTTGAGCTTATTGTTGAGGATGACCTTGCGGACAAGGTTGTGGGTATCATTAGTAAGATTGCTGGGAGGGATGGGAAGGGAGACTGCCGCATTTATATCCTCCCCCTCATCGGGGCATTTTATTGAGCTGTTTTCTTGAAGCATGGAAATATCAAATCGGCTGTTACAATCTTAAGTACAAGCATCAATAAAACAAAGGGAAGAGGAAAACGTATATTTATGAGAAAAGTTTTGTTGGCGATGGTAATTTCGTTCTTAATGATGTTTCCATTCGCGGCAGTTGTACTGGCAGATGAGGCGCCGGCTGCGGCAAAACCGGTAGGCACGACCCTGGATGACATTAAGAAACTCCTGGGGCTGAGCATTTACCTGCAGGGAGGGTATACCCAAAACTTGCGAGACCCAGCCTCCAAGGAAAACGAACTGAGGATCTTTGATCACAAGGCCAATGCCTTCACCCTCGATCTCGCCCAGATCGTATTCAATAAGGATGCCGAAACGGGAGGAATCGGCTACAGGTTGAAGCTGTCCGCTGGAGAGACGGCAAAGTTCATACACGCAGCGGGTCTTGGCAAGACCGACGATGCATTTGACCTGACTGAGGCGTATATCGATTACGTGGCGCCGCTCGGCAAAGGGCTCAAGTTCCGGCTCGGCAAGTTAGTCACTATGCATGGGGCCGAGGTTATCGAGGCAAAGGACAATTTCAACTATTCACGCGGTCTTCTTTTCAACTGGGCGATTCCCTTCACGCATATGGGGCTGATGATTGGCTATCCCTTCAGCGACAAACTGTCCGCCAATTTCTATGTGGTAAACGGCTGGGACAACTTCAGCGAAGATACAGGCAGCAGCAAGACCCTTTGCTTAAGTGTCACCTACACCCCTATAGAGCAGTTCTCCTTTGTCGAGAACCTGATGAATGGACGGGAGGTTATCGCCAGTGGCTCAGATACACGTACCAACAGGTTCCTTTCTGATACGGTAATTACAGTAAAGCCGATGAAGAACCTAACTTTTGTGATAAACCCCGATTATGCGACACAAAGTCACGCGGCACCGGACGGCTCGGACGCAAAATGGTACGGTGTTGCAGGCTACGTGAAGTACGACTTTTCGGACCTCTTTAGTTCTACCATACGGGCGGAATACTTCAACGACAGCGACGGCTTCAGGACCGGCGTGGCGCAGAAGGTGAAAGAGATCACTCTCACACCTGAGTTCAGGGTTGTGAAGAACTTGCTCGTGCGACCTGAATACAGGCATGATTGGTCGGACAAGGAAGTGTTTAATTTAGGCGGAAACAAGAAGAAAAGCCAGGACACTCTGGCGTTGGGAGTAATGTATACCTGGTAAGTCCGATTAGTAAGTTCCAGGATAGAAATGCATGCAAGAGGGACCGACACAGCGCCGGTCCCTTACTGCACAATACTTCGAACCCCACAAGAGCCATCTTTATAAAATCTTTATACTTTCAAGCTCCTTTTTAGCACCAACTTTATTCTTTTTCCTGTTAATTTAGAGACATGAGAAATCGCAAACACCCGATTTTGTCTTGTTTCAAATTGAGGATATTGCGAACGATCCTGCCAGTTTTACTGCTGTTGATCGTCGCGGGTATTTGCTCTTCTTCCGTCGTTCTCGCTACTTCTTACTTACCGGAGTCTCTCGCACCCCAGCAAGAGAGACTTGAAGGTCCTTTTCGATCCGGTGAAACGATTTACTTGTTCTATAGCGGTACGGCCGATATAAGAAAAACAATTCAGGATTCCGACATACTCACAGTTTACAGGACAAATCATTCCACAGAGATGAAGATAGTCGGAAAGATCAAGGTGCTCTCCTATATGGGAGAAGTCTATCTCAAGGGCGTAGTTATCGAAGGGGAGATTATGCCCAATGACATAGCAAGAAAAGGAGACGTCTCTTGCCTAGTCATATCAGCGCCTATCAATCTCCGTTAGTCATTGTCTGTCATTCCTCTGGTCTCTGTTTGCGTACATCACCGAAAAATGTGAGAATACAACTGTACATGGAGTTAGGAAATGGAAGAAAAAAGACCTGATCCCGAATTGATCTTGAGCCGCATGCGCCAAGAGTCTGAGCGCAGTCGCGAAGGACAGCTTAAGATCTTTTTCGGCGCGGCCCCAGGTGTGGGAAAGACCTATGCCATGCTCGAAGCTGCACGCCAGAAGCGAGCTGAAGGCGTAGATGTCGCCATTGGACTGATTGAAGCCCATGGGCGGAAGGAAACAGAGGCGCTTCTTGCGGGCCACGAAATAATCCCCAGGCGCAGCATTGAATACCACGGCACGACCCTCGCTGAATTTGATGTAGATGCGGCGCTGAACCGTAAACCGGCACTTATCTTGGTAGACGAACTCGCCCATACCAACGCTCCCGGCTCCCGTCACAAGAAGAGATGGCAGGATATATATGAGCTACTCGGTGCAGGAATTTCCGTTTACACCACGGTGAACGTCCAACACCTTGAAAGCTTAAATGACGTAGTGGTTCAAATCACCGGGATCAATATGCGTGAAACCGTGCCGGATTTCCTTTTAGACCGGGCCGACGAAATTGAGCTTGTGGACCTGCCGCCCGATGATCTTTTGCAGCGACTTAAAGAGGGCAAGGTCTATACGCGGGAGCTGGCGGCGCAAGCGAGGCAGAATTTTTTCAGAAAGGGCAATCTCCTAGCGCTTAGGGAACTCGCACTTCGACGCACCGCCGAGCGCGTAGACGAGCAGATGCAGACTTATCGCGAGGTAAAAGGAGTCAAAGAAGTGTGGCCTGCCGGCGAGCGTATACTTGTGTGTGTTGGACCGAACCCGCGTTCGATACGGCTTATCAGAGCTGCAAAACGCATGGCCGCAGGTCTCAGGGCAGAGTGGCTTGCCGTATATGTTGAGGCACCCCACAAGGTAAGGCCATCGGAAAACGACCTCAGGCAGCTTGCAGAACATATGCGTTTGGCTGAGAGTCTCGGAGCCGAGACCGTGACGCTTTCGGGACCTAAGGTTAGCGAGGCCGTGCTGTCCTACGCACGCGAGCGAAACGTGACAAAGATCATTATCGGCAAGCCGACGCACCCGCAGTGGAAAGATAAACTGTTCGGTTCAATGCTTGATGAACTTGTTCGTGGAAGTGGAGAAATCGACGTCTATGTTATAAGCGGCGACATAGGCGAACCGGTGCTCACACATGGAACTAAGGCTACTCTTCGTAGATCAAGTCCCGGAGAATGGCTGTTTAGTGTTGTGAGTGTCGCCGTTTGTACCGGGATTTCCGCGCTCGCAAGGCCTTACGTTACCACTGTGGATCTTGCTATGTTATACCTCCTCGGTATTGTGCTCGTTTCCAGCCGCGCAGGAAAGGGACCTTCTTTCCTGGTTACCGTTCTAAGCGTAGCGGCCTTCGATTTCTTCTTTGTGCCGCCTTACTATACGTTTGCCGTAAGCGATGTGAGATACCTGTTTACATTCATGGTCATGTTTGTCGTTGCCTTTCTCATGAGCAGATTAACTTTAAGGGTGCGAGAGCAGGCAAGGTCGGCGATTCAAGGGGAGCGGAGGACGGCCGCATTATATGGCATGAGTCGAAAGCTGGTGCACGAACGGGGGATTGAAAATCTGAGCGAGATCGCTATAAAACATGTCGCTGAAGTCTTTTCGAGCCGAGCCGTCGTTCTCGTACCTGATGACAAGGGACAGTTAACCTCTCCGGTCACTGGATCGGTCACTTTTGCGCTCGACCCAAAAGAGATGGCGGTAGCCCAGTGGACCTTTGATCACCGACAGAGGGCAGGACACGGAACAGATACCCTTTCTGGCGCAAATGCCTTGTATCTGCCGCTTGCGGCCGCAGCGAAGATGGTCGGCGTGATCGGCGTGATGCCGGGGCAGCCGAGTGACTTACTCGATACGGAACAGATTCATCTCCTCGAAAGCTTTGCGGACCAGATCGCTATGGCGATCGACCGGGCGCTTTTGGGGCAGGAGGCCCAGCAGGCGCTTCTTAAGGCTGAGACGGAGACCCTCAGAAATACACTCCTCAGCTCCGTGTCTCACGATCTCCGCACTCCTCTTGCGGCAATAACGGGCGCGGCGACAGCACTCCTCCAAAAAGACATTTCTCTCGACCAGCAGGACAGACAGGAGCTTGTTAAGACAATACATGAGGAGGCGGTTCATCTTAACGACATCATCCGCAATGTCCTTGATATGACGCGTCTCGAGACCAGGGGTATGAAAGTGAAGAAGGAGTTGCAATCAATTGAAGAGATCGTCGGAGTTGTATTGAACCGCATCTCGGACAAGATCGCAACGAGGACGGTCAATGTCAATGTTCCGGAGGACCTGCCACTGGTCCCCTTCGATCCTCTCCTTATCGAACAGGTGCTCATGAATCTGCTGGACAATGTAGTGAAATACACTCCTGCTGAGACGCCCATTGATTTAAGGGCCGGGGTGGTGCAGGGCTCGGTTTCAGTTGAGGTTGCTGACCGCGGGCCGGGAATAGTCGCAGGGGATGAAGACAGGATTTTTGAAAAATTTGTGCGCGGAATCTCTACGGGCGGTGGCCTGGGGTTAGGTCTCGCTATCTGCCGCGCTATCATCAATGCCCACGGAGGCCGCATCTGGGCCGAAAACAGGGCGGGCGGCGGCGCAATTTTCCGGTTTACTCTGCCTCTCGGAGAACAGTCCCCGATGCCCGATCTCGAAAAGGAAATGGAAGCATAAAATGGCTGATGAAAAGGGACTGATCCTGCTGATCGAAGACGAGTCGCAGATGCGTCGTTTTCTGAGGGTTATACTGCAGGGACATGGATACAAGGTCACAGAGGCAGTCACAGGAGAAGCAGGCCTTAACGAAGCGGCAGTACGAAACCCCGATGTGATTTTACTCGACCTTGGTCTTCCCGATATCGATGGTCTTATTGTAACCCAAAGGTTAAGGGAATGGAGCAAGACTCCGATCATTGTGATATCGGCCAGGGAGCAGGAAATGGATAAGGTGAAGGCACTTGATGCCGGGGCTGACGACTACCTGACCAAGCCGTTTGGTGCCGGCGAGCTTCTCGCTCGAATCAGAGTGGCGATGCGTCATAAGACCCTCGATAATGCTGGACAGTCAGTTTTCAGCGTGGATAATCTGAAGGTGGATCTTGGTAAGCGTCAGGTGTTGCTTGGAGGGAAGGAAGTGCATCTGACGCCGATTGAGTATAAATTGCTCGCCGTCTTAATCCAGAATGCAGGGAAAGTTGTCACCCACAAGCAGCTCTTAAAAGAGGCATGGGGAGCACCTTACGAGCAACAGACCCAGTATCTGAGGGTCTATATGACTCAGCTCCGCCATAAGCTGGAAGCCGATCCGGCGCGCCCGAGATTCCTGATCAATGAACCAGGCGTAGGATACAGATTCAGGATTGGCAGCCAACTAGAAGACGGGGAAGATTGAAAAGCGAAGAATCTTTCCGCCACAACGTAAGGTTTCTGAACATCATCTCTCTATCCGAATTTCTCGCATTTCTTGATCTATGATTCTGCGGATAAGGAGGGGCATTCCACGGTTTTGGGTTGCATCGTTCGGACCGGAAGAAACAAAAAAGCATGAAAATCACTTTCGTTTGGGAATATGTATCTCAATGTTCATCCAGTATCACGCAAAATCGGGCTCGCTGTTTTTCCGAGTCTAATGATCTGGGTTGCAATTTAGATACTTTCTTCTTTACATCAAATAGGATTTTATGTATGCTTATGTAGACTTGTGAAGCCGCAGTGACGAAGCGGCATATTTTGGGGTGAGGTCCGCTACACTTAATAATATTGATGTCATTTTTTAACGGGGAAATAAGAAGGAGGGCGCTATGAAGAGACGAAGAAGATTTCTGGTCACGACAATGGCGGGGGCGGCATTGTTTTTTCTTGCGTTTAATCCAACATTTATTGAGGCGACCGTGTGTTATGATCCCATAACCGTCACCAACACCAATGACGACAATAACCCGGGCTCATTGAGATATGCAATAGACAACATCTGTAACGGAGGGACAATAGATTTCAACCTCACCTATATTCCCGCCACAATAACCCTGACTTCCGGCGAACTGGACATCAACAAGAGTCTCACTATAACGGGCCCCGGGGCGTCGAGCCTGACTATCAGCGGCAATAATACTTACCGGGTGTTTAATATTTCGTCCGGGACTGTGAGCATTTCAGGACTCACTATAAGCAACGGCTATATCAATGGCAACGGCGGGGGTATTTACAACACCGGCTTATTATCACTGACAGATACCACTGTCAGCAACAACTCAGCTTTTAACAGCACCTCCCCCGCCTCTGGCGGCGGCATTTACAACGCCGGCATATTATCGCTGACAAATTCAACTGTCAGCAACAACTCAATCCCCGGCATGGGTAACGGCGGCGGCATCTTCAACGCATTTTACAATCTAACAATGACAAACGTCACTATCAGCGGAAACTCAATCAGCGGAAGCGGTTACTTCCATTATGGCGGCGGCCTTTATAATCAAGCGCCAGCAACTTTGACCAACGTCACCTTCAGCAATAACTCAGCCGCGTATGGGGGCGGCATCTTCAACTTTGGCAACACCGTCTCGCTGAAGAATACAATCATGGCGAACAGTCCATGTTACAAATTAGCAGGCAATATTACGACACTGGGTCACAACCTCGACAGCGGCAATTCGTGCTATTTCGGTGTAGCTGATCTTATCAATACCAATCCGACACTTAACGCGCTGGCGCTCAACGCGCCCGGAACTACCGAGACTTGCGCGCTCCTTGCCGGAAGTCTGGCTATAGACGCCGGCGATGACACGTCGTGTCCGGCTACAGACCAGCGGGGTGTGCCGCGTCCCCAGGGCAGCCATTGCGACATCGGGGCGTATGAATTCATTCAACCTGTCACTGTTCCTGCGGCTGTCGGCGGCGGGAGTATAACCTTAACCCCGATGACTGCCGGGTGCTGGCTTACGGATGTGCAGGCAATGACAACTGCTCAGGCATATATGGCCGATCCACTAAACTATAACTATCCCTATGGGCTTGTGGACTTCAAGTTGCACTGCCCGACGCCCGGCCAGCAGGCCGACGTTGCGATCACCTTTCCAGGAGACATTTCGGGTATGACCTATAGGAAGTGCGGCCCTACTACCCCCGGCGATAACAGCACCATTGATTGGTACACATACGACAATGTGACCGTAAACGGAAACACAATCACATTGCATCTTACAGACGGACAACTTGGAGACGACACGGGCCTTGACGGAGTAATTGTCGACCAAGGGGGGCCAGGTGGTCCACCCGTTTCAGTCCCGACTATGAACGAATGGGGTATGATTATCTTTATGATCTTTGCGGGCCTTGGCGCGTTTTATTATCTCAGGAGACAGAGAAAGGCGTAGAGATAAAATAAACGTTCTCAGATCAGGGGCGAGGCAATAGCACTCGCCCTTTTTTGTGTAGGTCTGTGCGTGCAACTTCAATCGGTCCGATTTCCCTCGACCAGATCCATAATTGCATGTTGGTCCGTAAAGACACAAACAGAGGGGCTCCTGTTCTTCTCAGATTGGAGGGGAAGTAGAAAGTTATCGAGATCCGAAACTTCGGCGTCTTTCCAGAGAAACTTGAACGTTCATAGTATGGAATGAAACAAAAAGCTTTTTATTCTACGTCAGGTGGTATAAAGCGAAAAA
>JAJYIF010000021.1 GCA_021790195.1 Nitrospirota bacterium | reverse complement strand
GGGGCAAGCAGTCCGACAGTGACCTTCACTCATGCGGCGACCGCCGGCGCTACGGTAGGCGGTCAATACCAGACTTACGTTGCCGCATCCGATGCAAACCATTCTGCGGTCACGAGCAACACGGTTACGAGCACTGTAATTAAAGCAGTTCCAGGCGACGGCAACCTCCTTAAGAGGTCAAAGGAAGAGACGTGCAACGCCTGCCATAAGACAGACCAAAACGCGCCGGCCGACGCTAATTCGATCAAGTCTCATAGCTCCAACTGGAACGGGACATGCTCCAATAGTTTATATACCGACTATGCCTCCTGCACGGGCGGAGGAGGCACATGGACGCCCGGAAGATGGGCGCCCGGAGGCTGGGGGATCTCGGGACAGAAATACGGCCAGTTCGTTTGCACGACTTGCCATACGGCACACGATACAACGAACATTTATTTGATAAATCAGAGCATAGCGACCCCTGACGGCACAAATTGGGCCTCAACAGGCACATCCAGCGTCAGTGTTGATTTCGAAAACAAATCAGGAACGGCCGGTTCAACGCCCGGACTGATGGGTGACGACACGAACGGCCATTCGACCTCGACGAGGGTCTGCGAAGTCTGCCATAGCCAGAACAAATATCATAATTATAATACCGCGAACAACACCGGAGGGACGACCCATAATAATGCTGCGGAATGCACAGGTTGCCATAGCCACAAGGCTGGATTTGCGCCGGTGGAGTCGAAAGGCGGGTATTATTGCAGTGCTTGCCACGTTTCTACCTGGCAGGGCATGACCGGAGCCGTGGCAAAAACGACCAAGCACACCCTTGGAAACGTGGCGGGGACAAACGACGCCTATACGGACAGCGGCATCTCCTGGGGTAATCCCCTGTCCGGCAACGCGCCTGCTGCGCGCTCCTGCGTGAACATGTGCCACGACGACCATATACATAACGCCACGGACGCCGCCAATCCGAACGCGCACAATTACGATGTCTATGTTAATTCGAGCTCGTCGGCGAGCCGCGCCGCTACCACAAAAACAGTTGCGACAAAGGACACTACCGATTACGAAAGTACATCGGGCGGCATGTGCCTTTCTTGTCATACAAACCCTGTCGACGCAAACCATCCTGCGTTGAGTCAGAGCGCTTATCAGGCCTCGGCTCACAACTCGACTTCTACAACGCCGGGCGGCGCATGGACCTATACGTTGCATGACGGCTCGACTTTTGCCAGGAATTGCACAAAGTGCCATTCCGACCGGGGCGATGCGATGCCCAATGACAGCGGTTCTCCTTTCGGAGCGGTGCACTTCTCCGACTGGAAGTCCCTGCTCGCGGGGAGCACCAACCCCGGCGATGCGACAACGACGCCCACGGCGAGCTCCCCGGCCAATTTCATCTGTTACAACTGCCACGGAAACGGTACTATCGGAACGAACTACTCCGGAAAAGATCTGGCGACTGAATTTGCCAAGGTTTCCACCGGATACGGTCATCCCGTCAATAGCGATAATGTCCATAACAGTGTAACTGAATTCAATAATGCCGCATTCGGGAACACACTTGGTGGGGTATCGCGCCATGCGAACTGTATCGACTGCCATGATGAGCATTCCGCAAAGCAGGGATTGCACTCAGGCGCCGGAACCCTTACCGGCAATGCTGCCGCGCCTGCGCTTCAGAGCGCATGGGGAGCGAAACTCTCTTCGTACCCGGCCAACTGGACTGCGCCCGCAGCAGGGAACTTTACGAAGACGACTATCACGGCGGGAACCGATATTGAGGCAACGCTGTGTTTTAAGTGTCATTCGGCTTATTACGGGACGCTGCCGACTTCGCCGTCGGGCGGCTTCCAGGAGACGGACCAGGCCCTTGAATTCAACCCCAATAACGCCTCGTCACATCCGGTTGTTACGAACAGCAACAACTTCGGGAACCCGTGGGGATATGCTGGAAAATGGCCTTTAGCTTCAACAGACATGGTTGCTCCGTGGACAAATGTGGGCAATCAGACGATGACCTGCACTGATTGTCATGGCAATGATTCGGCCTCTCCTGCGGCCCAGGGACCGCACGGCTCGGCTGTGAAGTTCATGCTGACCGGCACAAACCGCAGCTGGCCGTATCAGGGTGTGAACGGGAGTACAACGTTATGGACTTATAACACCAATTCTACAAATTCCGGCACGGTGAACGGCTTGTTCTGCCTGAATTGTCATAATATAAGCGCCAACAGGCCTCACACAGCCCACTCCGAGCACCAAAGTGCGCCATGTGTCGGCTGTCATGTGAGGATACCTCACGGATCAAAGATTTCAAGACTTATTGTCATGCCGAATGCTCCGTCTCAATATCAAGGTGTGACGCCATATTTAGACGGTTTCACAAAGGCCTCCAGCGGCACCGGCTATTCGGATTCAAACTGCGGTTCGTCTGTTAGCGCCTGTAACCAGCACATGAGCTACCAAACGAACACAAAAGAACACTGGTAAGAAATAAGGAATATTACTTGCCCGCGGCTGTCTATGTGAGGGCAGTTTCTTTGCACTACACATTTATGATCCGGGTTGATTCGCACTGCGGGTGCTGTTATAGAATTAAGACATGTCTTTAGACAGCATCCGCCAACGCGGTTATCCTCTGCCGTCTCTCAGGAATAGATTCCTCCCGAAGGGGAAAATGCTGCCCTTCTTCCTGGTTATTACCCTTGCGCTTTTGGTCCGCTTGCTGTATATCTTGTTTCTCGAAAATTCCCCTCTTTCAGCTCTCAGCAGCATGGATACTGACTTTTACATCTCCCAGGCAAATCATATTCTGCAAGGAAACTGGCAGGGGAACGAGGTCTTTTTCCAGAGCGGTTTCCTCTACCCTTATTTCCTTGCCTTATTCCGCCTGTTCTTCGGGCCGTCCCTGCTTCCGGTAAAGATCGCACAGGCAATCTTAGATTCTTTTTCGGCCGCGCTTTTGCTCATACTCGCCAAACGCTTTTTCGGGAATAAGGCGGGCGTTATCGCCGGGATTGCATATGGATTATACGGTCCTTTTATTGCCGGGAGTGCGCAACCCCTTATAGATCTGCCGATACTGTTTTCGCTTCTTGCCGGGCTGGCGCTTTATTATCGCTCTCAAGATACAAGACGGTCCGCTTTATCTCTTGCGTCCGGGATTTTGCTGGGGACAGCGTTTGTAACAAGGCCATATCTCCTCCTGCTCGTCCCTGTGCTATTTATTGCTCCCCCGAGGCAGGACAGAGGTGAGAGATTATTTGAGAAAGTGAAACCATCGGTACTTGCCCTGCTTGGAGTATTGTTTGTTTTGGTCCCCGTTGCTGAAAGAAACAAGGTTGTAGGTGGTGAGTGGGTCCTTACCAGCGCAGGTGGAGGCTGGGTTTTTTATATTGGAAACAACTCCGACGCTTCAGGCGTGTTTTATGTCCCGGAAGGTCTTGGAATTAATAATGATCCCCTAAAATATGCCCGGTCAACCCTTGTCTTCCCCTCCCGCGAACTCGGTCATCCTGTTAAGTGGTCGGAAGCGTCAGACTTCTGGCTCGGAAGAGGGCTGAAATTCTGGAAAGACGAACCGAAGGCCGCTCTCCTCATCACAATAAAAAAGGTCGCGCTTCTGTTTAATAACTATGAAAGCGGAGACAACTTTGATTTCGGCTATTTTAAGAGACATATCCCCTGGCTGGGCCTTCCATGGCCCGGGTTTGGTTTTGTAATGCCCTTCGGAATCATCGGCATGGTTCTGCAGAGAAGACGCTTCAGAGAACTCGTTCTTCCCTATTCGATTCTACTGATTGTCGCGCTGTCTCAAATAATAATCCTCGTATATTCCCGCCATCGGTATCTGGCCGCGGTGATGCTTATCTTTTTCGGCTCTTCGTTAGTCCCGGTTCTCAAAGATTGGTGGCAGAACGGGAAACTACGGAATATTTTTCTTTCAGTTCTTTCCCTTCTCGCGCTCGGGGCATTCGCATACATGCCGGTGAATATTGAGGACAACAGTTTCTGGTCGGCGCTGAACCTCGCAAACAGCCTTTGGAGATCCGGCAAGACAGATGACGCATATAAATTTTATGGCGAAGCCCTTAAGTTGAACCCTAATTTTCAGGAAGGAGCGCTGGACTATGCGGTTGCTCTTTCATCGCAAGGGGAGGTTGAAAGAGCAAAGCAGGCACTTGCTGAGATGATTGATCGGGTCTCGTCCTTCCGGGCCGGCCATCAGCTCTTGCAGAATCTTTATGGAGATGAGCCCCCTGCCGACCTGACCGGCGAATATGGCCGGATGAAAAAAGGCGAGGAGACACTTGATGATATTGAGAGGCTCGCTTGGGGATACTTCAGGGAACGACGTTTCCTTGACGCGAAACAGACAGTCCAAAAGGCTTTGCAGCGACTGCCGCATTCCGGCAGACTCATCAGACTTCTGGCTTATGCGGAAGACCATCTAGGCAATTTTAGTCGTGCCGCCGAACTGTACGGGCAGGCGTGCAAAGGACAGGCGGAACAACCGAAATGGGCTGCAAGAAGAGAAGTGGCCAGAGGTTTTGCCGCACTGACCGTGAAAAATCTAAAGGCCGCCGGAAACGCCTTCAGCAGGGCGATTGCCAGCGACGCATACTCGGCCGAGGCACAATACGGACTTGGAGTAGTTCTTAAAAAGACCGGCAGGTTTTCGGAGGCGGAGGCCTCCTATCGGAATAGCATTCGACTCGCAAAATCCGGAGACCGCTGGATTGCCAGGGCAAAGGAAGAGTTAGAGGCGATACAAAATGCCGGCAAATAGACAATTCAAAGCCCTAAGAAAGTTCCTCCTATCAAAAAAAACTATCATTGCTCTTATCATCCTGATTTTCACCGCCATAATCACCGGCTACGTTTTTCCACAGCGTTTTTCTACTTCACCGGCTGATCTTTGGAAGTGGAAAGAGACGCACCCCTTCTGGGCGCCCTGGGTCAGGCGGATAGGTCTCGATCATGTATATACCACGCCATGGTTTGCCATACTTTTGCTTGTATTCCTGCTCTCCTTGATAACCTCTTTAATAGAGCAGACAAAGACATCGATAAGAAAGACATATGGAAAGAGTATCCCGCTATTTTTTCCAGAGAGCTTTATCACGGAGGGAAAAGGCGGGTCGTTTGAAAGCGCCCGGAGCGAAGAGGTATTGACAAAAGCTATAAAAAAAGAGGGATATTTCCAGTTTGCGGAAGGTTACAATTGGACCAGGTTCACCAAATACCCGTGGGGCCATTGGGGCAATGTGCTTTTGCACTTCGGTATCGTGATCGCAATCGCCTCATCGCTGCTTATTGTTTTGACTCAGCAAAGAGGCGTTGTCAGCCTTGTTGAAGGAGAGAGTTTTGCTCCGGGAAGCGACTGGACCCTTGAGACCCATGGAATCTTGGCCAAGGAATTGGTTCTGCCCGCAACCCTGAGGATCGATAAGGTGATTCCTGAGTTCTGGGAAACAGATGACCTGAAACAGTTGACGACCGAATTCAGCTTCATAGACTCTCACTCGGATGCGGGGTCTTTTAAGATTTCGATCAACAAAGTGGTCAACTACAAAGGGATACGGTTGTACCAGAAGGATTTCGGTCCCGCACTCTATGTGACGTTTATTGATAAAGATGGAACGGTAACCCGTTCCATCTTACTAATCCCAGTGCCTTCCCGGAGAGACCAGGCGAGCTACAGGGATTTTACCGTGACGAGTGTTCCTTTTAAAATCGAAACCAAATATTTTGCCGATGCCCGCAAGAAGTCAATGGACAGCTTAGACCCTCTGCTGGTTCTGAGATTTCTGAAAAGCGGCAGGGTGGTCGGTGAAACCCAGCTCAGGGTCGGTGAAAGCGGAAAAATAGGGCACTATACAGCCAACCTCGTTTCAGCATCAAAGTGGGTGTCGCTTATATTTGTGGCTGTTTCCGGAATGTCGGGAATCTACCTCTCTTTTTTTGTTATAGTTTTAGGTGGAGTATTACACTATTTTACTCCGCCCAGAGACTTTATTATTATAAAGAGTGAAGGCCGGATTCTTGTATCGTGGAGAGGAACGAGGTTCACAAGATTCTATGTGGACGAATATGAAAGACTCGAATCGGCTTTCAAGAAGACGTGACAACAAAAATCGGGAAGCCGCGGATATAGGTTTGGATATCTGCCCCGGCGACAATGCTTATTAGGGAGAAAGTTTGATATGGACAATTCAATCGCCATTGCCGTAGGAATAAATTGGATAGCGGTTATCTTTTATGTTCTTGCTACTCTGTTCAATACCTACGGGTTGATCTTCCAGAAAGAGAAAGCCGAGTATATCAGTTATCGCTTAGTCACCGTTGGTCTTATCATACACGGGGGGGCCCTCGTCTACTGGTGGCATGTGGTTGGTCACGGCCCTTATATGGCCCGATATGAGGTCCTTTCATCCAACGCCTGGATGGTCCTTTTGATGTTTGTGATATTCAAAAGGTTTTTCCCCCGCATTGCGGCTGCGAGCATCATCATCTTTCCTGCCGCTTTCCTGCTCGTAGCGCTGGGGCTTTTCTATAATCCCCAGGTGCGAAAACTTCCTCCGAGCTTGCGGAGCATATGGCTTGTTTTTCACGTTCTCTTCTATAAGATCGCACTTGGAACAATCCTGATAGCGGTGGCCTTTTCGGTCTTCTATATTCTGAAAAAACGGACAAGGATCAGGTGGCTGAACAAACTGCCGGATATTGAGGCAATAGATCTTTTCGCATATCGTTTTGCCGGTTTTGGTTTCACTTTTTGGGCAATAGCAATGCTTGCAGGCTCCATTTGGGCCTACCAATCGTGGGGCCGTTTCTGGGCGTGGGACCCGGTTGAGACGTGGTCACTGATAACGTGGGTCGCATTCGGCATCTATCTTCATCTGCGTCGTTTCTTGGGCTTGCGTGGTGAGAGCGCGGCCTATTTCTTCATCGCCTGCTTTATTATCTCGCTGGTTGCAATATTTTTTACCCCTCTCATTAACTCGTCAATCCATTCGGAGTATTTCAGATAAACCGTGAGAAAAGAAACCTGAAAAGTTGGATAGTATGATGACCGTTTATCGCAAGCTACGGCCGATAATAATATTTATTTTATTATGGCTTGTTATATTAGCTCCAGCCTGCAGTCGATCACAGGAGATCGGACAGATTAAAGACGCGGTTTTGAAATATGACCAGTTGCTTGCTGAAGGCTATCGGGAAATGAATATGACGTCTATGAATGAAGTCGCCACCAAAGAGGAGGTTGCAAGACTGTATTTCCACATGGCCGCGCTGGGAGAGGCTAAGGTCAGGCTTGAGTCTGAACTCAAGAGAATAGAATTCCAGGATGTTAAACTCATTAATGCCGGGAGCGCTCTTGTCCGAACCGAAGAAACATGGGACTTCAAGCATGTAAATTATATCACGCAGAAAATTCAGTTGGACGAAAAGGGGTTTATTTATAATCTCGTTTATGAGTTAGTTAAGAAGGATGATAAGTGGCTTGTGGCAAAGGTTACTTCGGTCCCTGAAGAGAAGACTACGCCTAAATGAAGATAACTATTATCTCTCCCGAGTTCCCGAACAAGGGCGGTTTTCCTCTTGCCCCACCGATTCTGGAGTACCTCGGAGCGCTGACTCTAAAATGTAAACCCGATGTTGAGCTTCAGCTCATCGACGCCAACAGGGAAATGATCTCGGCATCGGGAATTGACGCAGATCTCGTTGGTATAAGCATCATGACCCCGACCGCGGACTGGTCATACAATTTTGCGGATCGGTTGAGGGGAAGAGGCATCAAGGTTGTCATGGGTGGAATACACCCAAGTGCCCTGCCGAATGAGGCGATAAAACACTCAGATGCCGTTGTTATCGGTGAAGCCGAGTCAGTCTGGAAAGATATCCTTGAGGACACCGGGAGAGGACGGTTGCAATCGCTTTATAGAGGCGGAAGAATACCACTTAACGGACTCCCGGCTCCGCTCAAGGGAGCTTTGAAAGGGCACTATCCCTTCAGAGCCGTCTTCACTGCCAGGGGATGCATCCATAAATGCTCGTTTTGCAGTGTGAGGGCTTTCTTCGGCGACACAGTGAGGTTCCGTCCCGTCGATGAAGTGGCGAGGGACGTTGAAGAATCCGTCGGGCGTATTTACTACAACGGAGATGACAATATCTGGGGCTCGAACATCGAGCGCTCCATTGATCTATTCAAGGAACTTTCGATGGGTTCAAGAAAGTGGTGGTTCGGGCAGGGCGACCTCGTGACAGTCCAGAAACCAAGGGGCGAAGAGATGCTGAAGTGGGCGTACCGGTCGGGCCTGCGCTCTGTATGGGTTGGATACGAATCCGAGAAGGATGCCAATCTTAACTATTATCGGGCCGCATCAAAACAGGGAAGCGACCGCAGAGAGGCTGTTAAGAAGATCATGGATGCCGGCATCGAAGTCGTCTTCTTTCTCATATTAGGAGGAAGAAACGACGGTGTGGAAGACTTTGACAACGCCCTTGAGCTGTCCGACAGGATGAAAATCACAATACACCCGGTCCTCCTCACTCCATATCCCGGCACCGAAATATATGACGAGTATAAGCAGTATATGAGACAGGATGTCTCCTGGAGATTCTATGACGGCGTCCACGCGGTTTTTGAGCACGACGACCCTTCTATGTCTGTGGAGAACCGGGAGGAAAGACTTCTGAGGTTAAATAGAGACCTATTCACGTTCAAGAGGATCCTTAGGAGGACCTTTCACATCAACTACAGGGGATTTCCTGTTGCGCACATGATCGCCTTTATGAAGCAGATAGCTATGAGAAAAGGATTCAGGAAGGCCTATGAGAAATGGAAAATCGCTAAGCCCCCTGGAGAAGTGCAAAGAAACGCATAAGGTGGCTCGTTTTTTGCTATAATAATATCGAGATATTTTCCTGGAATTGCTTATAAGGAGAAGAAGTTTCTCATGCAGAGACGCAAGAAAGTGCTGCTCATAACGCCCCCCTACCACTCGGGTGTTGTAGAAGCTGCGGGGACATGGCTCAACCTGGGGTTCGTCTATATCGCCGGGGCCCTTAGAAAGTCCGGATACGACGTCGAAATCTACGATGCCATGTCATATTTCCACGGCTACGCTGCAATAGCCGGGAAGATCGAGACTTGCAGGCCGGATGTTGTGGCAACAACGGCGATTACCGCCTCCGTAAACGATTGTCTGAAGGTGAGCGGTTTGGCGAAGCAGATCAATCCTGAAATAGTCACTGTCCTCGGCAACGTTCATCCCACTTTTTGCTGGGAAGAGATGCTGAGGGAAAACCGTCAGAGCATTGATTATATTGTGCGCGGCGAAGGGGAAATGACCTTGCCTGAGCTCCTGGACTGTCACTTTTCCAAAGGAGACCCTGCTAAGGTGAGGGGGGTCGCTTTTTGGGACGGCCAAAGGGCGGTCGCGACAGAGCCTCGGGAATATATAAGGGACCTCGATTCCCTTGAAGGCGCATGGGACCTGGTGGATTGGAAGGCCTACACCTATCGCCCCAAGCAGGGCTCTGTCCTCGCCATCGTGAACTCTTCGAGGGGCTGCAACCAGCATTGCAGTTTCTGCTCGCAGCAACTCTTCTGGAACAGAAGATGGAGGGCCAAGTCGCCCGAGAAATTCGTGTCCGAGCTCGAGCATATCCATACCGAATACGGCGTGAATTGCGCCATGATTGCCGACGAGACGCCGACCCTCGACAGGTGGAGGTGGGAGCGGACCCTCGACCTGCTGATCGACAGGGGAATGGATTTCGAGCTCTTCATGGAGACAAGGGTAAAGGACATCGTCAGGGACGAGGGCATCCTCTGGAAATACAGAAAGGCCGGCATAGTGCACATTTACGTGGGCGTTGAATCCACAAACCCCGAAACCCTTGCGCGATACGCCAAGGATGTGAGCGTTGAAGAGTCGAGGCGGGCGATAGAACTGATCAATAATGAGGACATCATATCCGAGACCTCTTTTGTCCTTGGAATGCCCTACGAGACAAGGGACTCTGTGGCGAATACCCTTGAGCTGGCCAAATTCTACAACCCCGACATGGCCTTCTTTTTGGCCATTACCCCATGGCCCTATTCCGAGATCTACCGGGAGCTTGAGCAGTATATCGTCACAAAGGATTACAGCAAATATAACCTCATTGAGCCGGTCGTAAAACCCGAGAAAATGACGCCCGAGGAATTGAGGGACGAGTTCAACAAAGCCACAAGGCTCTTCTATATGGATAAATTCTCAAGGCTGAAGCACATGAGCTCCTTCAAGAAGGATTATATGATAGCGGTCATGAAGCTCCTTATGGAGCATTCATACCTCGGCTCTCAAATCAGGTCCGTCCGCGGCGCAATGCCGGAAGAGGTCAGGCGGTTTATCGAGGACCATGCCGAATCCTTCTCGCCGGTCCCGTAAGTCCAAGGTCTTGAGGCATGTCCGCCTGATACCATACACAAGCTAGACTATGCCACTGCCTCAGCCTCGACCCGCTTCCTGAAGGTCAGCCTGTCGCCGTCGGCATCCACCTCTACTACATCGCCCTCCCCAAAAGTCCGGTCCAGCAGCTTGACGGCCAGGGGGTTCAGCACCTCCCTCTGTATCGCCCGCTTCAACGGTCGCGCTCCGTATACAGGATCATAGCCGATTTCACCGAGTCTTCCCTTTGCGGCATCCGTGAGAACGATATCGACCCCTTTGTCTTTGAGATACTTCTTCATCCTGTTCACCTGTATCTCTACGATCTGCTTCAGGAGTTCCCTCGAAAGCGGATTGAAGATAACGATCTCATCGACCCTGTTAAGGAATTCCGGCTTGAAGAACTCTTTCAGCTCGTTCATCACGCCCTCTTTAAGGTCCTCTTCATTGGTCCTTCCCCAGTATGCCATAGGGCGTTTCTCGCGTTCCGTCAGGATCTCCTGGATATGGGCGCTCCCGATATTCGAAGTCATGATCACAACGGTATTTCTGAAGTCCACGGTCCGCCCGTGGCCGTCCGTCAGTCTGCCGTCGTCAAGAAGCTGAAGAAGGAGACTGAAGACCTCGGGGTGGGCCTTTTCAACCTCGTCGAAGAGGATCACCGAGTATGGCCTTCTCCTGATGGCCTCGGTGAGCTGGCCTCCTTCTTCATAACCGACGTATCCCGGCGGGGCGCCTATAAGCCTCGATACAGTGTGCCTTTCCTGATACTCCGACATATCGATCCTGATCATCGCATTTTCATCATCGAACAGAAACTCCGCCAAAGCCTTTGCGAGTTCTGTCTTTCCTACCCCGGTCGGTCCGAGAAAAATAAAAGAGCCGATCGGTCTGTTGATGTCCTGGATGCCTGCCCTGGAGCGCCGCACCGCGTTTGCCACAGCGATCACTGCCTCGTCTTGCCCCACGACCCTGCACCGCAACCTCTCTTCCATATGAAGGAGTTTCTGGACCTCTCCCTCCATCATCCTCGATACCGGAATGCCGGTCCATTTGGAGACGACCTCCGCCACGTCCTCTTCGTCCACCTCTTCCTTGAGCATCTTCCTCCGGGATTGCACTTCGACAAGCCTCCTGCTTTCCGCGTCAAGGCCCTTCTGAAGGTCAAGCAGCTTTCCGTACCTGAGCTCTGCGGCCTTCGAAAGGTCTCCCTCACGCTCCGCCTTCTCGGATTCAATCCTGGTTCTTTCAATCTCTTCCTTTATCTCTCTAATCCTGGCAATGATCTCCTTCTCGCTCAGCCATTGCGCCCTGAGCTCGTTCCTCTTCTCCTGCAACTCCGCTATTTCCTTCCCTATCTTCCTGAGCTTTTCCTTGGCGTCCCTGGAATCGTCTTTCAGCAAGGCCTGTTTCTCGATTTCGTACTGCCTCAGTTTTCTCTCTATCTCATCGAGCTCCACAGGCATGGAATCTATCTCCATCCTGAGCTTTGAAGCGGCTTCGTCTATGAGGTCTATCGCCTTGTCGGGGAGGAACCTCTCCGTAATGTATCTGTTCGATAAGACCGCAGCGGCTATAAGGGCCGAGTCCTTTATCTTCACGCCGTGGTGGACCTCATACTTTTCCTTCAGCCCGCGGAGGATCGAGATAGTGTCCTCGACAGTGGGTTCTTTTATATAAATCGGCTGGAACCTTCTTTCGAGGGCCGGGTCCTTTTCTATGTACTTCCTGTATTCGTCCAGGGTCGTGGCCCCCACGCACCTCAGATCTCCCCTTGCAAGGGCCGGCTTAAGCATGTTCGAGGCGTCTATAGCTCCTTCAGCCGCGCCGGCCCCCACAACTGTGTGAAGCTCATCGATAAAGAGAATGACTTTGCCCTCGGCCTGCTCGATCTCCTTGAGGACCGCCTTCAGTCTCTCTTCAAATTCTCCTCTGAACTTGGACCCTGCAACGAGCGCACCCATATCGAGGGACACAACCCGCTTGTCCTTCAGGGTCTCGGGCACATCTCCGGCCACTATCCTCTGGGCAAGGCCCTCAGCCATTGCGGTCTTGCCGACACCGGGTTCTCCTATAATTACCGGGTTGTTCTTCGTCCTTCTCGAAAGAACCTGGATAATTCTCCTGATCTCGTCGTCCCTTCCTATGACAGGGTCCAGCTTGCCCTTTCTTGCAAGGGCCGTAAGGTCTCTGCTGTATCTCGTGAGGGCCTGATATTTGTCCTCTGGATTAGGGTCCGTGACACGCTGGGTCCCGCGTATCTCCTGCATCGCGGACCTCGCCTTGTCTGCGTCTACGCCGTATCTCTGAAGAAGTTCGCTGCACGGACCTCCGACGGATATTAAGGCGAGGAGGAGATGTTCGACGCTCACATATTCGTCATTAAGGTGCAGCGCTTCCTTAAACGCTTTCTCCATCGCCTCCTTAAGTCTCGCGGACACATACAGCTGGCCGAGAGGCGAAGCGCCCGCAACCTTCGGAAGGCGGTCTATTTCCTTTTCCATGCCCGAATGAAGCGATTGTATGTCCACGTTCAGCTTTCTAAGAATCTGGTACGAAATGCCTTCTTCATCAGAGATCAACGCCAGGAGGAGGTGTTCCGGCTGCAGCTCCTGATTGCCCTTCGACTCGGCAATTCTCTGGGCTTCCTGGAACGCCTCCTGGCTCTTTATCGTCAGCTTGTCCATTCTCATAAATTACCTCCTAAAAAACATTCTTGCCGCAGAGGCCACAGAGCGCACCGAGAAAGACCAAATAACCTAAAAAAAGAATCCATTTTCTTCCTCTGTGCCCTCTGTGATCTCTGTGGCTAAATCTCTATCTTTCATCATTCCTCAAAAAATAGCCTTTTGAACCTCTCCATGAAATCATGCCTCAGATCTTCTTCGAGGAACTGCATCATCTCGTCCACTTCCTGCTGCATGACCTCCAGCCTGTGCCTTAGTCTGAGGATAATATCTACACCTGCCCTGTTGACGCCCAGCTCCCTCGTGAGCCTCACGATCATGGCCAGTCTTTCCACATCCTCCTGTGAATAGAGCCGCGTCCTCTTCGTCCTCTGCGGGGTCACAAGCCCTTCCCTTTCATATAGTCGAAGTGTCTGGGGATGAACGCCCAACATCCTCGAAACTACGCTTATCATAAACAATGGCTGCTTCCTGTCTCTTGGTTCCATCGTCAGCTCCGCAGGCTATCGTCCGAATAGCCCTTTCCGGGGATTTTCCTTGTACAGACTCTCGATTTCCCTGACCGCCTCCCTGGCTCGCCCGCCCATTTCCTTCGGTACGACGATCTTTATATTCACGAATTGGCTGCCCCTTTGTCCCGTCTTGGGAGAAGGAAAACCCTTTCCGGTCAGTTTGAATTTTTGCCCGCTCTGGGTCCCGGGCGGTATGGTCATAACAGCCACTCCGTCGATAGTCGGGACCTCTACCTTTGCACCCAGCGCCGCCTCGCCAAAGGTCACCGGTATATCTACATACAGATCGTTGCCTTCTCTCTTGAAGAACGGATGCGGCTTTACGGTAATTTCAATAAAAAGATCGCCGGGCGGACCGCCCGCCGGACCGGCATTGCCCATCCCTTTCAGTTTCACTCTCGATCCATTGTCCGCTCCCGCCGGTATTTTGACTTTAACAGACTCTGGGGAGACTATTGTCCCCCTGCCGCCGCACGACTTGCAGGCCTTGGTTATTTTTTTACCGGTGCCTCCGCACTCGGGGCAGGGCTGCTGCATCCTGAAAAAGCCCCTTGCCATCTGAACAGCGCCGCTCCCCTTGCACTTCCTGCAGGTCTCGTATGTCTCGGCCCCGCTGCCTCCGCATGAGCGACATGCCGCCTCGCGGCTTATGTTTATAGTTTTCTGGGTTCCGGAAAACGCCTCCTCAAGGGAAAGGGTAAGCTCCATAAGAAGATCAGCGCCTCTTGCATGACGCTCGGTCCGGGAAGGTCCGCCGAAGATATTGCCGAACACGTCGCCCAGCCCGAATTCAAAGATGTCTTCATATCCAGGTGTCCCCGCGCCCGCACCCTCGTACCATGGACCGCCTCCTCCCTCAAAATGCGCCTTACCGAAACGGTCGTACTCCTCCCTCTTTTTCGGATCGCTCAGGACTGCATAGGCCTCATTTATCTCCTTGAACTTCTCTTCCGCAGACTTATCACCGGGGTTCAGATCAGGATGGTATTTGCGCGCGAGTTTCCTGAAGGCCCTCTTGATCTCGTCTTCAGAGGCCCCTTTCGAAACTCCCAAAGTCTCATAATAATCCTTTACGCCTGCCGCCATTCGAAACCTTTCTTTAATTCATATAATAAGTCTTGCTTCGATCTTTGTCAAGTCTTTTTAGTCGAAGCCGAGGAGAGTCGGGCTTGGCCTGATAACCTCGCCGACTTCAAAAAAGACTTAAGTCGCGCCTGCCAGTCGGGTTAGGACTGCGGAGTGATGACTTTCAATATATGTAATTTTATCAGGGGAAGGAAGTACGTCAAGAAAAGAGGGTCTCAATAAAATACTAAATCGGCCTGACCGGCAACTTATCAGGATGGGACCTTATGAGTATTCCCGGCCTCTCCCTCCTCAGCATTTCGCGGCGGTGTTCGAGGAGGATGCCGATGGTCTTCTGTGTGGCGGTGACCACAGGAACGCCCAATATCATCCCGCTTATGCCGAACAACTTCTCACCCACAATTATAGTGATAACGAGCAGCATAGGGTGGAGTTCCACGCTCTTGCCGATCATCAGAGGCTGTATAACGAGGTCATCCGTAAGCTTTATGGCAAGGTAGAGGAGCAGGACATTCAAAACATTATCAAAACTGTTGAACTGCATCAGCGCGACGAGGCAGGACGCGAGGCATCCGGTGATCGGACCGAGATAAGGCACTATGTTGGCCACCCCGCTTACTATGCCCAGTATTATGGGGTAGTTGATCCCGATCAGCGCCAGTCCGAGAGAAGCTAATACGCCGACGAAAAAACAGTCCGCTGCAAGTCCCCGAAGATACTTGCCGACAAGTATATCTATCTCGGTAATTACCGAAATGGTCGTCTCTACGTAAGAAGGCGGGACCCAGTCCATCACTTTCCTGAGGATCTTCGGCCAGTCCTTAAGCAGGAAGAAGACAAAAAAAGGGACCAGGATTATCCCCATGAGAAAGGGTGTCAACTGTCCGAGGATCTCCGGGACATTGAGGTTCCTTTCGAGGAACCCCCCGGGGCCGAACATGTTATCCAGAAACTTTCTTATATTTGATTCGACCACGGGATAATCGGCCACACTTTTTTGAACGCTCGCCAGGATAGTGCCTTCTATCCGCGAAAATTCGGGGAGCTTCTTGTAGGCAGTCACCATTTCCTGTTTAAGGCTCGGGGCGAAAAAGAGGTCCACCGAGACAACGATGATGGCAAAGATAACAAAAATCTGAACAACCGCGATGCTCCTCTTTACTCCTCTCCTTTCGAGAGCGCGTATGATAGAGCTGAATATGTAGGAGACGAACGAGGCCGCCATCAACATCATAAGAAGATGCGGAATACGGGAAGCCACAACTGCGGAGAGACCGAGGATCAGGAGGACGATGACCCATCTCGGCATCTGGTGGTGCAGCCGGCGCAGATCGCTGATCGAGACGCCTTCCTTACGCCTTCCGCCGGTCACGCCGATTCCTTCTCGGCCTTCTCCTCGGGCCGCTCGCAGTGGATGTAATCGGACAGGATTGAGGCCAGGTTCAAAAGGATCCTGGAGGAAACAGCGCTGTTCCCCCTGATAAGGTCGTCGAAATATGACTTGTACATAATCAAAAGAACGGCGTCTTCTTCCGCCGTTACGGTTGCGAAACGGGCATACTGGTTGACCAGGGCCAACTCGCCGAAGTGAGAGCCCGGCCCCAAAACGGCAAGAGTCTTGTCTCCCGAATTAGACCGCTTGGATATCCTGACCGACCCGTCGAGGACCACATAGAGGGCTTTACCGCTGTCCCCTTCGTGGAAGATGATGTCGCCGGAGACATACTTCTTCTCTATCAGGTCTGTGAGGAGCTTCCTTAGCAGGCCCTTGCCCATGCCCTTAAAAAGGGGGACTTCAGCAAGCACACGAAGGCTGGGTTCTTTGGCGTCGTCCAACGCCCAGGCAAAATATTTTTTCACTATTTTGCTTTCGAAGACCATCTGGCTGAATTGTACACCATGTCAGACGCCTCTGACAACACTAATCTCGACGGCCCACAGGCCTCTTCCGCTCAGCCGGCCATCGTCTTCCTATATCTTATATACTCGACGAGCCCGGGTAAACTGCCGGTCAGGATCGACAAGAACCAGGCAAATGACATCGCAGTCGCGTGGGTCGGACTCACTCCGAGAGAGCCGAAAAGAAGGACAAACGAGGCCTCCCTCACCCCAATGCCGGCAATGGAGACGGGTATCGAGGAGATCGTGGTGATGATCGGAATGAACATAAAGAAAGGCAGAAGCGGCGTGTCCATCTTCAGACCCCTGCTCAGGATATAGATCGCAAATATGATCACCACCTGTATGACAAGAGATATGCCGAACGTCTTCATGATCGTCCTTAGCTTGCCTTTATAAAGTTCAAAATATCCGTAAAAGCCTGACAGATACTTTATGCCCTTGCCCAGTTTCAGGCCGAAGACAACAAGGCTCCCGGCCACAAAGAGCAGGACTATGAGAGGCAGAATCCATTCTATGTAAGACCCTCTGAAGTATTCCAGCCCTAATGGAAAAGCGATAATCCCCACAAACATAAGCGCCGTAAACCCTATGTACCTGTCCATGAATACTGAAGCTACGGCCGGCCCGCCCTTGCCCGTGTCCCTGTAAAGATAATACGCCTTCACCGCGTCGCCGCCGATTATGCCCGGCAGTATATGGTTGAAAAAAGAGCCTATCATGTAGAAGGACAAGAGTCTCCTGAAGCTGAAGCGCTCATGAAGAAGCAGCTGCCATCTCAGGGCGCTTATAAGAAGAGAGAATATGTATATCAAGACGGCGAGGAAGAAAGAGAACGGGCTGATGTCTCTTAGGGAAGAGACTATCTTCCCTAAGCCTGTCTTGGAGACGACTACATAAAGAAAAACCCCGCTTACCAATACCTTGGCCAGGAGGATTATTGTCTTATTTGGACTGGCCAAGGACCTTTTTTATGACATAAATAGGTTTGCGCTGGGTCTCGTGGTAGACCCTTACGATCATCTCGCCGAGAAGACCCATCCCGATAAACTGGATACCCACTATCAAAAGAAGGGCGCCGAGGAGGAGAAGCGGCCTTCCCCCGATCGGGCTGCCGAGGATGATCTTTTCCACGCTCAAATAAAGCAGTACCAGGAAGCCGATGAATCCCCCGGCCATCCCGATGGTGCCGAAGAACTGAAGAGGCTTCGTGGAGAAACTTTGAAGGAACTTTACCGTTATAAGGTCAAGGACGACCTTTATCGTCCTTGTGATGCCGTACTTGGACTTTCCCCGGAGCCTCGGGTGGTGCATGGTCTCGACTTCCGCAACCCTTACGCCGTACCAGCTCGCCACGGCAGGGATAAACCTGTGCATCTCGCCGTAGAGTTTGAGGTTCTTGATAACGTCCCTCCTATAGGCCTTGAGGGAACACCCATAGTCGTGGAGCTTGACCCCCGTGACCTTGCTGATAAGCCAGTTGGCGGCAATGGAAGGAAGTCTTCGACTGAAGAAGGGGTCCTTTCTCTTCCGCCTCCAGCCGCTCACAAGGTCGTTGTCTTTTATCAGTTCAAGCAGTTTAGGGATATCGTTCGGATCGTTTTGCAGATCACCGTCCATGGTCACTACAACGTCCCCCCTCGCGAAATCGAACCCGGCCGCAAAGGCGGCGGTCTGTCCGAAGTTTCTCCTGAGGCTGAGGACTATCACCGAGGGGTCCCTTCCCTGGAGAAGCTCAAGAAGTGAGAGGGTCCGGTCGTTGCTGCCGTCGTCCACATAGATTATCTCGTATTCCGCGCCGAGGCGATCGAGCGCCTCCTTCAGACGCTCGTGGAGGGTCTCCACATTGTCCTCTTCGTTAAACACCGGAATGACTACGGATACGGTCATCAATAACTCCTTATCGCCTTCTCTTCAATCCCCCTGAAGTCGCGGCAGACGAACAATGAATACTGCCTCAGCAGCCTGCCCTTCTCATAAACCGGGAAGAGGTTCTTCCTGCACTCACCGAAAGCGTCACTTATTACAGGCGACAGCCGGGCATCGGCTATTGTAACAAAAACCGAGTCGGAATGCATAAGGCCGTTCAGTTTGGGCCAGAGGTCATACTGGTTCATCCTTCTCCCGATGTTTACGCAATACGTAACAGGATGGCCCTCCATGTAAAAGGCGAGTTCGCTTGCGATCTGGTAATTGTCCGAAAAGACAAAGGCGTTTGCACCGAGACCGTGATAAAGGACGTCCGCCTCCTTGCCGAGCTCCTTCCATCCTCTTAGCCTCGAAGAGGGATCGAGCCGGAGAGGGACATGAAACTTTGAGGGATAATAGGCTGCCGCTGTCACGATCGAAGAAAGAATGATACCGGCGACGATAATACCTTTCAGATAGAGTCTGTGCCTTTTCCAGCCGTCTATAAATACAGATGACAATCCGATAATGCCTGTAATATAGCCCATCATGGCCCAGTTGGCCTCGACCTTTCCCTGTATGCTTTTTAGAAAGAAGAAAAAGATGACGGGAACGGAAAACCAGAAGATAAAATTTCCCCTGTCTTCCGGAACGATTTCTCTTCTCTTCGTCCGCAGGACGGAAGCGATAATCAGGCCGAGGATGATCGGGGTAACAACGGCCAGTTGTGAGCCGATAAAATCACGAAGGCTGCCTAATGAAATGCGAAGTCCGTCCTCGAGATGTGCCTGCCCCGCGGTATGCCTGAGGGTGACCCAGTAGTGCGAGGCATTCCAGATGATCACCGGGGCAAAAACAATCAGACTTATTATCAGGGAAATATAGGGGGCCGGCGCTTTCAGGGTCCTTCTTCCCGCCGGATACGACAATAAAAAGAACAGGGAACAGACATAGAAGAAAGCCATAGTGTATTTTGTGAGCAGGCCAACGCCCACCGTAATGCCGAGTAATAGCCAATAAAATGCAACAGGCGACGAGTAACGAGAAACTTCCTGCGGGTTAGCGCCCGACTTCTCACTTGTAACTCGTGACTCGTTACTTGTTACCGCCTTCCAGAACAAGTAGAGGGACAATATCCAGAAGAATATGAACGGCGAATCGACCGTGAAGATCACTCCGAAGACTGAAAAGAGAGGGATTAACTGAAAGAGTATGGCCGACCATGCGCCGACCTTCTCATCAAAGGTATCCTTTCCGAGTTTGTAAAGCGTCAGACTGCTTAGAACGGAAAACACGACCGCAAAAAAGCGGACACCGAACACGTTGTCGCCGAATATCGCTGTCCCGGCGGCTATCAGATACGCGATCGCAGGCCCTTTGGAATAATAACTGAGAGCGAGTCTCCTCGACCATTCCCAGTAGTGGGCCTCATCCGGACTGAGGTCAAGAGGGCCGTAACGGATGAAGTAGATCCTGAAGATGCTGAGAACAAGGAGGAAGACATACATGACGGTGGTATAGGGTCTCTCGCGGAACCGTCCTTCCGCCCACCTGTAGAGATATACGACAATCCCCGCGCAGAGTGATCCAAGCACTGCTCCGGAAGCGACATCGAGGGGATAATGCACGCCGACAAATATCCTTGAAAGGCCTACGACGGTCGCAAGGAAAACGAAGACATAGCGCAGACGGCTCTGTGTCATAAAGAGAAAGGGAACGGCAAAGGCAAAGGCGTTAGTCGAGTGGCCCGAAGGCAGAGAAAAAGACTTTGTGCAGCCTACTAGGAGATGGACATTCTCCAGGGCATTGCACGGTCTTATCCTTCCCACTACTCCCTTGAGCGCCATCGAGGAGGCGTCGGAAAGGAGGAGCGAGAAAAAAGCAACCGAAAAGACCGCAAGGGCCTTCTTCCTTTCTTTTATCAGGAGCAGGATGACGAACGGCGCGACCATGGCCGGCATCCTGTGGGTAACAAAGGGCATAACGACGTCGAACACTCTGTTGCGGCAGTCACTGTTCAGGAACAGGAATAAAGACGCATCCAGCTGCCTTATCCAATCGAGCATCATATATAATATCACACTGATACGACCGACCCTGCTCCGCTATCGCCTCAAAGAATTTGAATTCTGCTTCAACCACCTCCGGCCAATAAGCATCGGGGACTATCGAAGGGAACCCGAAGCATAGAGATGTTCACGGATATATGATTCTCCTTATCATTCTTTTTATAGGAGCGTGCCTGTTTAGAAAAAGTATAGGCGGATTGACTAAATCTACGCCAATGAATGAAGAGAACCTCATCAGCTTTTGGACGATGTACGTCTTCGTCTTTATCTTCCTCCAGCCGCTTTCAAGGGAGCCCGTCTTTATCTCAAAACCGAGATCGCGAAGGGTGTAGAAGTTCTCGATCAAGAATTCCCTGAGGAACTGAACTTGTTTCTCGAAAGTAGAGACATGATCTATCGTGAATGACATCGACTTTAAGTGTTTCCGATAATAGCCGAGACAGGACGGTATGGGAGAGAATTTACCGGCTAATGAGAGCCTGACCCACGTTGAAAAATCCGGAGGCAAGCCATATTTTTCCACAAAACCGCCGACTTCCAGCAAACTGCTTCTTCTATACATTACCGTAGCATTGCAAATGAAGCAGTCGACATCTATCACCAAGCTCATTAGAGCGGAGCCCCTCGGTTCATTATGTGCTATTCTTGAATCCGGCGGGAGTCCAACATATCCTATATTTTCACCCTTGTCGTTTATTATGGCGCACTCGCCATAGCTAAGGACGACGTCACGATCTTCAAAACTCTTGATCTGGACCTCGATCTTGCTATCCGGCCAATAATCATCTCCATCCAGTCCGGCAATCAAGTCGCCGTTGCATATTGAGAGGCCCCTGTTCATGTTCCCGGCCAACGAACCGCTTCTTTCTTGAAAAAAGTACTTTACTCTTTTATCACCAATACCCGCGAGGATATCTCCCGTGCCGTCAGTAGATCCATCGTCCACAATTATCCATTCCCAATGTTCGTATGTCTGCCTCAATACGCTGTCGATCGTCCTCTCAATGTATGGACGTTCGTTATATACGGATGACAATATGCTTATGAGCGGTTCTTTATCCATGATGCTCTTCCGCCTTTGACCCGAGACACACGCATAAGTATAGTCCTAAAGACAGACACGGGGCAATCGAATTGACGGCTTCGGCACATACAGTTTTCTTGAGTGTATCAGATGAGCGAGATGAGTGATAGGCGCTGTAGGCTCTAAACCGTTCTTATGGCCTTTCGATTTCTATGATCTCGACCCTGCGGTTGGCCTCGGGGTGCTTTGACGAGGGCCCTTCTGTAAGAACGACGAAGCCGCCTTCGATCTTCTGCGACAAAAGCCAGTCCTTCACGTAAGCGCGCCAGTCTTCGGGATGAACAGGCTCGCAAACCGCTTGAACCCCATAGGTGAACTGCAGTCTCTGACAGGTCGTATCCGAGGAGCTGACAGCGACGATCCAGACCGGGAGCCTGAATCTCGAAATGCTCCTCGCAGTGGCCCCGCTCCTTGTCGGAACGAATACCGCAGCGGGGAGGGCATGCTCAAAGATAGTTCCTACGCTGAGTGCAATAAGATCTTTGATGCCTGACGTCCCCTTTTCTCCGGTGTCAGGGGCTGTCTCTTTTATGCTTCGGCGCGGCCGGTACGGCTCTGTTGCTACTGCGATCCTTGAAAGGACCGATACGGCTTCCACGGGATATTTGCCGGTGGCCGACTCTTCGGAAAGCATTACGCAGTCCGTCCCGTCGAGGATCGCGTTCGCAACATCCGTTGCCTCTGCCCTTGTAGGCCGCCGGTTGTCGGTCATAGACTCAAGCATCTGCGTGGCCGTGATTACAGGCTTTGCCTTCATGTTGGCCTCGCGCATGAGCCTCTTCTGGACAACCGCGATCCGCTCGATCGGGATTTCGACACCCAGGTCCCCGCGCGCTATCATGATGCCGTCTGCGGCTTCGAGGATCTCCTCAAAATGGTCAAGCGCCCTCGACCTTTCGATCTTGGCCAGGACAAAGGGACTATATCCGAAGGAGGCCGCCGCCTCACGAACTGCGGTAATGTCGCGGGCGCTTTCGACGAACGATTGACTGACTGCGTCCACGCCGGCATCGAGCGCAAAACGCAGACACTCGCGGTCGCGCTCTGTGAAGGCGCTGATGCCCAGATCGATGCCGGGCAGATTAAGGCCCTTTCTCGACCGTAACTCTCCTCCTACGACGACCCGGCACTTGACGTCTCTGTCCTTGACCGAGAGTACTTCAAGCTGGATCAGGCCGTCGCTCAAAAAAAGGATATCGCCTTGCCTGACCACCTGGGGAAGCTTATCGAAAGCGACAAAGACGCGCTTTTCATCCCCGACGATCTCTTCAGTAGTCAGACCGATTAAATCGCCCTGCCTGAGAGGGACCGGCTCATTCGAAAGTCTGCCGATGCGTATCTTCGGACCCGGCAGGTCCGCCAGGATGGCCACGCGCCTGCCTGCATCTTTGGCGACTGCATGAATAGAATCGATAACCTTTTTGTGTTCTTCGAAAGCGCCGTGCGAGAAGTTGAGGCGCGCAACATTCATTCCCGCCCTGATCATCTCTTTCAGCACCTCGGGAGAGTCGGAAGCCGGGCCTATGGTGCAAACAATCCTTGTCTTATTTAACGGAAGGTCCATGGTACCTCCTGACATCACATGCTCTTCGATTGGCCGGTCGATGAAAGCACCGCTGCCCAAAGCCAGCCTTCGGGGTTGACCTGTTTGCGCCTGGAGATCGCCATCAAGATCGGTACATGCGTGAACTCCCCCCTCCATACGCCAACAATCATGCCCGTCCTGCCGGTCATTCCCGCATGGACCGCATATTGACCCAGAAGGAGGCAGAAGGCGGAATCCCTTGCGTTGGCCGGCGTGCTCCTGATTGTATAACTGGGATCGATATATTTAAGGTTCATCTCGACGCCCTTCTTCCTGAAATGTTCTCTGATACTGCCTCTGAGAAAGATGCCGATATCGCCGAGTCTGACATTACCGGAGGCGTCACAGGCCCCGGTCCCTTCCATGAGGTCCTGCCCTGCTCCTTCGGCGACCACGACAAGGGCATGACCTTTTTTCGAGAGCCTTTCTTCAAGGGCCTTCATGAAGCCCTCAAGAGTGAAGGGCACCTCAGGCACAAGGCAGAAGTTCACCTCGCTGTTGGCAAGAGTGGCGTACGCCGCGATGAACCCGGACTGGCGTCCCATCAACTTTACGAGGCCGACTCCGTTCCGCGCCCCTGTGGCCTCTACATGAGCGGAATAGAGCGACGTCCTCGTCTCTGTCACAGCGGTCTCGAAACCGAAGGTCTCCTCCACATAGGAGATATCATTATCTATAGTCTTCGGGATACCTATCACGGCGATCTTCGCCCCCCGCCGCTTCGCCTCCTCGGCTATCGCCTGACTGCCGCGAAGGGTGCCGTCTCCCCCGATGGTAAAAAGGATTCCTACCTTCATCCTCTCAAGGGTGTCGACCATCTCACCGACATCCTGAGACCCGCGCGAAGACGCAAGGATCGATCCCCCTATCTGATGTATCCCCTTGACCGACTCCGGCGTGAGAGAAAGAGGCTCGTGGCCGTATTTCGGCACAAGCCCTTCATAACCGAAGCGGAAACCGAAGACCCGCTCCACCCCGTAATGGTAGCGAAGACACAGCACTATGGAGCGGATCACATCGTTGATTCCGGGACATATACCGCCGCAGGTCACAATGCCGCATCTGAGTTCGGAAGGTTGGAAAAAGATCTTTGCCCTTGGCCCGGCAATCTCCATTTGCGGAGGTTCGAAGCCTGCGTCAAGGCATTCCCTGATTTTGCCTATATGGGCATAGTAGAGAACGTGGCCGTCTTCGATGAAGGGCACATCCGTCACGGGAGAGGGAATGGCGCACTCGCCAAGCGTCTCCACAGTGAAATCGGGATATATCTTTTCCATATTTACCCCCTCATTTCTTTGCCTTGCCCTGACTCGCTACAGCCTCCATCGCCTTTTTTACCTTTTCCGGGTCCCCGAGGTAGTAGCTTCTCATCGGCTTCAGTCCTTCGTCCAGTTCATAAACAAGAGGCATCCCGGTCGGGATGTTGAGCTCGGTGATCGCCTCATCTGAAATACCATCCAGATATTTTACAAGGGCACGAAGACTGTTGCCGTGCGCAGCGATCACGACCCTCTTGCCGGCCCGCACGGCAGGTGAGATCATGTCATGCCAGCAGGGGAGAAAGCGCTCCACCGTGTCTTTCAGACACTCCGCAAGAGGTATCTCTTCCCTGCGCAGGTCTTTGTATCTCCGGTCCTTTGCCGGGTTTCGGGGGTCCTCTTCTTCAAGGGTCGGCGGCCTCATATCATAACTCCGCCTCCATATCTTCACCTGTTGCTCTCCGTATTTCGCGGCAGTCTCGGACTTGTTGAGTCCCTGAAGGGCGCCGTAATGGCGCTCGTTCAGCCTCCAATCCCGCACCACGGGGATCCACATAAGGTCCATCTCATCGAGCACTATCCAGAGTGTCCGGATCGCCCTCTTCAGGACCGACGTGAAGGCCACGTCGAAGGCATAACTCTGTTCTTTCAGGACGCGACCCGCCTCCCTTGCTTCCTCGATTCCATTATCGGACAGGTCTACATCTGTCCAGCCCGTAAAAAGGTTTTCCTTGTTCCAAATGCTCTCTCCGTGTCTCAGCAGAACCAACTTATGCACCGTTCGCGCTCTCCTTATCCTGTATTTAGAGACCTGATCTTTTGCATTGTCTGTCTTGCAATCGCAAGTTCTTCATTTGTCTGAACCACAAGGAGCCTCACAGACCCCTCCTCTTTTTGAATCTCACAAATCCCGTCGCCGTGCGAATTGTTCCTTTTATCGTCAACTATAATACCCAAACCTTCGAGGCCTTTGCACGAGTCTTTGCGCACGTCGGGAGAGTTCTCCCCGATGCCTCCGGTGAACACAACTACGTCCACCCTTCCGAGGACCGCATAATACGCCCCTATATATTTCTTGACGCGGTAGCAGAACATGTCAAAGGCGAGCCTCGCCCTCGTTTCTCCCCTATCCGCCAGACGCTGGATCTCGCGCATGTCGTTCAGCCCGCATATGCCCCTCAGGCCGCTCTCGTGGTTCAGCATCGACTCCAATTCCTCTCCCGATTTGCCGGTGCTTCTTCCCAGGTAGAATGATACGGCAGGGTCGAGGTCCCCGCAGCGGGTACCCATGACGAGACCTTCGAGAGGGGTCATGCCCATAGAGGTATCGATGCTCCTTCCGCCCCTGATCGCAGATGCACTGGCGCCGTTTCCGAGGTGCAGGGTTATGATATTCAGCTCTTCAAGGGGCTTTCCGATATGGACGGCCACTTTGCCTGCGACATACTCATGAGAGGTCCCGTGAAAGCCGTATCTCCGGACATGGTATTTCGCATACATATCGCTTGGAAGGGCATAGTGGAATGCGTGAGGCGGCATCTTGTGGTGGAAGGCCGTGTCAAACACGGCGACCTGAGGCACCCCCGGCATATGTTCAAGAGATGCCTCTATCCCCATAAGGTTTGCGGGATTATGAAGCGGGGCAAGTGGGGCCAGCTTTCTGATCGCATCGACCACCGCAGCGTCTATCACGGTCGGCTCATAAAAAGTCTCCCCTCCGTGGACCACGCGATGGCCTACGCCGAAGAGTTCGGAACAGCTCCCGAGAATGCCGGACTCTGCAATTGCCGAGTCCACGAGCATCAGGCCCTCTCTATGGTTTTGTATCCGACGGTCATATACGGTTTCGGTAAACTCCCCGGTCGGTCCCCGCCAGTGGTGAGAAAGCCTGCTGCCCGGCTCCCCGATCCTTTCGAGCAGTCCCATCGCCAGCATGGAATAATCCTTTGCATCGAACAGTCGGTACTTGATCGAAGAACTTCCGGAGTTGATAACAAGGACTTTCACTTCTCGGACCTCTCCGACTGCGACTGAATAGCGGTTATGGCGACCGTATTGACAATATCCGTGACCGTGGCGCCCCGGCTGAGATCGTTTACAGGCTTCTTTAATCCCTGCATCACAGGGCCTATCGCCACGGCATTTGCGGAGCGCTGGACTGCTTTATATGTATTATTGCCGGCATTGAGATCCGGAAAGACAAACACAGTTGCGTGTCCCGCGACCTCGCTGCCCGGCATCTTTGAACGGGCAACGGTTGCATCTACCGCCGCATCGTACTGGATCGGGCCTTCGATCTTGAGATCGGGACGAAGCTGCCGCGCGAGGCGGGTCGCCTCCCTTACCTTGTCTACGTCTTGTCCTTTGCCGGACTCTCCGGTGGAGTACGAAAGCAGGGCCACATACGGCTCAATCCCGAAGGCGCGGGCGGTCTCTGCGGAGCTTACCGCAATATCGGCAAGCTGTTCGGCCGTTGGATCGGGGTTGACCGCGCAGTCGCCGAAGACCGCCACATGATCTTCCAGACACATGAAGAAGACGCTCGACACAATGGAGCAGCCCGGCTTTGTTTTTATGAACTCCAGGGCAGGGCGGATCGTGTGCTGAGTAGTATGCACCGCGCCTGACACCATGCCGTCCGCAAGACCCTGGTACACCATCATAGTCCCGAAGTAACTTACATCGCTCATCGCATCATGGGCCATCTGCAGGGATATCCCCTTGTGTTTTCGAAGCTCGTAGTACGCGTTCGCAAAGGTCTCGCGCATCTCCGATGCAGCAGGATCGATAATTTTCGCCCTGTCGAGGGACAGTCCAAGAGAGCCGATCTCCCGTCTGATCTCCTCGGCATTCCCCAGGAATGTTACATCGACGACGCCCCGGAGCAGCAGGATTTCGGCAGCCCTCAGTATGCGCTCTTCAGTGCCCTCAGGCATGACGATATGTCTGCGGTCCGACTTTGCCTGATGGATCAGTTTGTATTCGAACATAAGCGGCGTGACGCGTAATAAGTGGGTCATCGAGAGGCGATTTCCCAGTCCGGCAAAATCTATGCTTGCCTCCATGACGCCGAGGGCCGCCGCGATCTTGCGGGTATTGCCGGGAGCGATCTTGCTCTCGACCGAGCTGGCACGCATCGCCGCAGTGAACGTGTCGGTCTCGACGCTCAAAACGGGCACCAGCGATTTGTTCAGTCCTTCAATAAGCCTTCTCACCTGCGGAGCGGGCATAAGATTTCCGGTCAGCATGAGTCCGGCAATATGGGGATACTCTCCTGAGGCGTCTGCGAGAAGCGTTCCGAGGATTATGTCGGAGCGGTCGCCCGGCGTTATGATAAGACTCCCTTCTCTCAGATAGTCCAGGAAATGAGGGAGCTCCATGGCGGCGACCGTGTAATGTTCGACAGCACGATGAAGGCTCTCACCATCGCCTATAATAAGCGCGGCCTTCAGTTCGCCCGCAACTTCCCCTACCGTGGGTCTGCCGAGGACCGCGATCTCGGGGACAACGAAGAAAGGCACGTCCTGCTTGATCACAGTCCCGACCCTCTCCGAGACATCGCGGATCAGGTCCGGCGCCACGCGGTTTACGACGACCGACAGAACGTCGCAATGCCGCTTCTCGATGGACTCGAGAAATGTCCTGACAGTATCGGCAACCTCCTGCGCCGTCTTCCCCCGCCCGGTCGCAACCGGGACCATGAGACAGCCCAGGTTCCTGGCAACGTCGGCGTTAAAATCGAATTCAAGAGGGAACGGCGTTGTTCCGGCAAAATCCGTCCCCACACATAGTACAAAATCACAGACGGCCTCAAGCTCCTTGTATCTGTCGAGGCTGATAGAGAGAAGGTCCTCATACCGGCTTGATGAAATCAGGCGCAGGGCCTCTTCCATCGTGCATCCGAACATGCTCTCGTAGGGAAGATTGAGGCGATAACGGCGGGTGATGAGCTCAATGGTAGGATCGCGCATTTCCGCGGACCTCACCAGCGGTCTGAAAAAACCGACATCCATGCCGCTGCGCGACAGAAGCTCCATCAGGCCGAGCGCGACCGCCGATTTTCCGGCCCTCGGCTCTTCGCTCATTACATAAAGACCCTGCGGCATATGCCTCCTCCTTTCCATGAAAGAGTGACCCTACGCAACCGTCACCTCCTTGCAGAGATAAACGTCCTGAATCGCATTAAGCAGTTCCACTCCCTCCTTCATCGGCCTCTGGAACGCCTTTCTTCCTGAAATGAGTCCTGCGCCTCCGCCCCTCTTGTTGATGACTGCCGTGCGCACTGCCTGCGCCAGATCGTCTTTGCCTGTCGAGGCCCCGCCGGAGTTGATGAGACTCGCCCGTCCCATATAGCAGTTCGCGACCTGGTAGCGGACGAGGTCGACGGGGTGATCGCTTGTGAGCTGGCTGTAAACGCGCTCATCGGTTTTCCCATAGGGGTTCTCTTTCGTGTTCAGGGCCTTGAACCCGCCGTTATTCTCCGGCAGCTTCTGCTTTATTATGTCTGCCTGAATGGTCACGCCGAGATGGTTTGCCTGGCCCGTCAGGTCCGCAGACACGTGGTAGTCTACACCGCCTATCTTGAACGCGCTGTTTCTGAGATAACACCAAAGTATGGTCGCCATGCCGAGCTGGTGGGCCGCTTCAAAGGCGGCCGCCACTTCGACGATCTGGCGGCTCGATTCAGCCGAGCCGAAGTATATGGTCGCGCCGACCGCCGCGGCCCCCATCTCAGAGGCCTCTCTGATTGTGCCAAACATTATCTGGTCGAATTTATTGGGATAGGTGAGAAACTCGTTATGGTTGATCTTTACGATAAAAGGGATCCTGTGCGCGTACTTGCGTGCCACTATCCCTAGGACGCCGAAAGTTGAAGCGACCGCGTTACATCCCCCCTCTATAGCAAGGCGGACGATCTGCTCGGGATCGAAATATGCCGGGTTTGCCGCAAAGGAAGCCCCTCCCGAATGCTCTATGCCCTGGTCCACAGGGAGTATTGAAAGATATCCGCTCCCCGTCAGACGGCCTGTGCTGTAAAGGGCCTGGAGATTCCTGAGCACGGTAATCTTGCGATCCGAGTTCGCCCATATGCGGTCTACGAAGTCAGGGCCGGGAAGATGGAGCTGTTCTTTCGGAATGGTCTTGCATTGATGCCCAAGCAGACCCTGGGCTTCTTTACCCAACATACCTGCGATCCTGTCAATCATGGTACCTCCTTTGGTTAATCCTTAATTCCGCGCCTTCGCAAATTGTATCCCCCCCTCACCTTCCCTCCAGCACTGCCACGCTCCGGGGCGCCATTCTGTAAGTCTTCCCCTCGATCTCAGTCTGCGCCGCAATGCCCAAGATGTCCGAGGGCGAAGGCTTCGATGTGTCGACAGCGCCATGCCATTTTTGTCCTGAAATTACAGGCAGCTCCATCTCCATCTCCCTGTCCGACATGTTCATCATAATATGCAGGTGTCCCTCAAACTCATCTGTTCCGACAAGGGTATACGCAAGAACCTGCGCCCCGGGATCGCCCCAGTCAGGGTCATTGAGTCTCTGCCCGTGCCATGTAATATCCCGGATGCCGCCTCCGCTCATCCGTCCCGTCAGGAACTGCTTTCTCATGAGCGAGGGATGCCGCTTTCGAAATGCGATCATTTCCGTCACAAAACGGAGCATGTCCTTGTTCTCTTCCGTCAGTCTCCAGTCGAACCAGCCCGTCCCGTTGTCCTGGCAATAACAGTTGTTGTTGCCCCGCTGCGTCCTGAGAACCTCGTCGCCCGAAAGGATCATCGGCACGCCCTGGCTCAAAAGAAGAACGGCCATGAAATTCTTTGCCTGTCTCCTTCTCAGAGAAAGGACTTCGGGGATGTCCGTTTCTCCCTCCGTCCCGCAGTTCCAGCTTGCATTGTCGTCGCTGCCGTCGCGGTCTTCCTGACCGTTGGCCTCATTGTGTTTGGCGTTATAGCTGACAAGGTCGCGCAGGGTAAAACCGTCATGGCAGGTGACAAAGTTGATGCTGTTCACCGGCAGTCTTCCCTCGGGTTCATAGAGGTCGCTGCTTCCCGAAAGCCGCGTGGCCACTTCGCCTATAAGACCGTGGTCACCTTTGACAAAGCGCCTGATCACGTCCCTGTATCTTCCGTTCCACTCCGCCCAGCGAAACCCCGGGAAGTCCCCGACCTGATAAAGTCCCCCCGCGTCCCATGCCTCTGCGATCAATCTCGTATTCCCCAGAACATCCGAGAGCTCTATATACCAGGGCATCGGAGCGTAATGAAGCGGTTTCCCTTCATAACCTCTTGCAAGGACGCTCGCAAGATCGAAGCGGAACCCGTCCACATGCATTTCGCTCACCCAGTATTCGAGGCAGTCTATCAGGAATGCGGTCACTATCGGGAAATTACAGTTTACGGTATTGCCGCAGCCGGTATAGTCGCGGTAGACCCTCAGGTCATTCGGGTCGAGGTGGTAAAAGCCCCTGTTGCCGAGTCCCTTGAAATTGATGGTAGGTCCGTCGGCGCCGCCTTCGGCCGTATGGTTCAGAACAACGTCCATTATCACCCCGATACCTGCACGGTGGAGTGCCTTAACCATGTCGCGAAACTCGTCCGCATGGGTCCCCATTTCAGGGGACACACAGTAACCCGGATGGGGTGAAAAGAAACTATACGTGCTGTACCCCCAATAATTCTTCAGGCCCCTGGCCCGCGCGGCCTCGGGTACATCCTGCTCATCGAAGGCCATTACCGGCATCAACTCGACGTCCGTGACCCCGAGAGATTTGAGGTAAGGGATCTTCTCTACTACCCCTGAAAAAGTGCCGGGGTGCTTCACGCCTGAAGAAGCATGACGCGTAAACCCCCCAACATGCATTTCGTAGATCACGGACTGCTCCGGCGCGCGGTTCAGGGGCCGGTCCCCTTCCCAGTCGTATCTATCGCCTGCTACCACTATGCCGCGCATCGAGGAGGCAACGTTGTCTCCGGCCCTGCTTGCGAGTCCCCTGTCCCACAGGAGATCACTTACAGCGCGGGCGTTAGGGTCGACCAGCACTTTTTGCCTGTCGAAACGAAAGCCCGACTTGCTCGCCTCATCGGGTCCGTCAAGTCGCCATGCATAGTGAACGCCCGGCCGCAGCCCTTCGACATAGACGTGCCATGAATAATACGTGCGGTTCTCGACCGGATCAAGGACTATTACCTGAAAAGGCTCCCGGTCCTGTGCGCTCTCGAACAACAGAAGCTCGGCGCCTCTCGACCTTAATCCCCATATCGAGAAATTCGTCCCGCGCTCGTCAGGCGTCGCCCCGAAGGGAAACCGGTTTCCATGACCGACTTTGTATGGTTTCATCCCGCGCTCCGGAAATCAGGTATTTGACGAGTTCAAGGTCTGGTCCCGCAAACTCCACTCCACGTGACCCGTAAGGTCGACCTTCACGGGTTCAGCCTTCCAGATGTCCCTGCAGTATTCTCTTACAGCCCTGTCGGATGAGAATTTCCCCATCCTGGCGGTGTTGAGGATCGACATGCGGGTCCACCTTTCTTTGTCCCTGTATGCCTTCCCGACTTCCTTCTGACAATCGATATAGGACAGAAAGTCCGCAAACAGCATATATTCGTCATAATTCATGAGGCTGTCAAGAAGAGGCCTGAAGAGGTCAGGCTCTCTCGGCGAAAAGTGCCCTCCACGGACAAGCTCGATCACTTCTCTCAGCAGCGGGTTTGACGCATAGACCGCAGATGGTTTGTACCCTTGTGCCTTTGCCTCCTGCACCTGCTCCGCGGTCAGCCCGAAGAGGAAGAAGTTCTCAGGCCCCACCTCTTCCCTGATTTCGACGTTGGCGCCGTCGAGCGTGCCTATCGTAAGAGCGCCGTTGAAGGCGAACTTCATGTTTCCGGTCCCGGAGGCCTCCTTACCCGCCGTGGAGATCTGCTCCGACAGGTCCGCCGCAGGGTATATCCTCTGACCGTTCTTGACGTTGAAGTCGGGAAAGAAGACCACCTTCAGCCTCCCGTGAACATCAGGATCATTATTGACCACCTCGGCGACGGAGGTAATGAGCCTGATAATCAGTTTCGCCATGAAATAACCCGGGGCCGCCTTGCCACCGAAGATAAATGTCCTCGGTGTGATGTCCATGGCAGGGTTCAGCTTGATTCGAATATAAAGAGAGATGATATGGAAAACATTGAGGTGCTGGCGTTTATACTCATGTAAGCGTTTCACCTGTACGTCGAATAGCGTCTCGGGGTCCACGATTATGCCAGTCGTCTTTTCGATCCTCGCGGCCAGTCTTCTCTTGTTTTCAAGCTTCACACGCCGCCACTCCTCGCGGAAGCCTTCGTCCTCCACAAACTCTTCAAGTCTCCGCAGCTCATCAGTGTCCCTGATCCAGCCGGTGCCTATCTTGAGGCTCATTAACTGCGTCAGTCCCGGGTTGCTAAGGGCTATCCAGCGGCGGGGCGTTACGCCGTTAGTCTTGTTGCTGAATTTCTCAGGACTCAGTTCGTAGAAATCGCGGAGGACAGTGTCCTTTAGGAGCTCGGTATGAAGCGCCGCGACCCCGTTCACCGCATGACTTCCGACACAGGCGAGGTGAGCCATGCGCACAAAACGGCCGCCGGTCTCGTCGATCAGCGAGAGCCGCGTTGCGCGCCCTTCGTCGCCCGGATATCTCTTCCTCACCGAATCGAGAAACCTCCTGTTGATCTCAAAAATGATTTCCAGATGACGGGGCAGAAGCTCTCCAAACAACTGAAGCGGCCACTTTTCGAGGGCCTCAGGCAAAAGGGTATGGTTTGTATATGCAAGAGTGTTCGTCGTAATGTGCCATGCCCTTTCCCAGTCCATCCGGTGCTCGTCCACAAAAAGGCGCATGAGCTCGGCGACCGCTATGGAAGGGTGGGTATCGTTGAGCTGGACTGCATATGTCTCATGGAATGTGTCGAGGCTCTTGCCCCTGCCGAGATGCAGTCGGACCATGTCCTGGAGGGAGCAGGAGACGAAGAAATACTGCTGCTCCAGCCGCAACTGCTTGCCCTGCAGCTGTTCGTCGTTGGGGTAGAGCACTTTCGTCACATTCTCCGAAACTACCTTGTCCTCGACCGCGCGATAGTAATCCCCGTGGTTGAAGGCCTGGAGGTCGAAGGACTCCGCGGCCTCCGCCTTCCAGAGACGAAGCGTATTGCATGTGCCGACTTTGTAGCCGAGGACCGGCGTGTCGTAGGCCACTCCCCTCACAATGTGGTGAGGCACCCAGCGCACTCCGTAGCGCCCATGTTCGTCGGTAAAGGACTCGGTATAGCCGCCGAATTTGACGTCGAGAACGATTTCAGGGCGGGCGATCTCCCAAGGATTTCCGAGCCTGAGCCATTTGTCAGTTCGCTCGACCTGCCAGCCGTCCCGCAGCTCCTGATCGAAGATCCCGAACTCATAACGTATCCCGTACCCGATGCTCGGGACCTCAAGCGTGGCAAGGGAATCGAGATAGCACGCGGCAAGCCGTCCGAGGCCGCCGTTGCCGAGTCCCGGTTCTTCCTCCTGCTCGAGTATGTCTTCTATATCGTACCCTGCATTCTTGAGCGCCTTCGACACTCCCTCATAGATACCGAGGTTGATAAGATTATTCCCGAGATGCGGGCCCATAAGGAATTCGGCGGAGAGGTAACAGACTATCTTGAAGTCCTTCTTCATATACGTATGAAGCGCGTGGGCGGCGTTGTACATCATCCTGTCCCGCACCGTATAGGCAAATGCCATATACCGGTCGTTCGGCGTCGCCGCCTCCGGGATTCCCCTTCCCTGAACGCAGATGAGATTGTCTACGTAATCGCGCCAGAGAGTCCTGATGCCTGGGCCGCTCCGGACATCGTCGACCAGTTCAACTTCCTCCGCGTTGTTTTTCTGAATACGTTTCTTCTTCATGTCGTCCCTCCTGATAGAAGAATCAACCACAGAGAAGACCGGGCAAATAACCGGAAAGCGAAAAATAAAAGATAGAAACTCGCTGATCTTGTGGTTTGCATTTCACAATCTTATTTAGCCGTGCTTCTTACTCTGTGTCCATATGGCGGTTCAATATCTCTAAGGCCCTTTGATGCCATCGTCTCTTGCAATCTCACGGATGCGTCTCGCATATTCTTTTTTCAGTTCCTCAAGGTATGAAGGATCTACCGAGCCGCTCTCCGTCACGACCTCGGTGAACCGTTTCGGTATAGAGACACCTTCCGGATCAAAGCCGGTCCCTATACGCGTCTTCCATCGTAATTTCTGTGCGTAGCGCGAGACGGCTTTCATATTCTCCGCAAGTGCGCCGTACCCTGCCGCGTTGAGGCATTTTGCGAGTACCTCGTCGGTGTATACGCTCCTTGCAAAGAGACAGGACACCATCGAGGCAAGAAAGGCACTGCCGCATTCGTCCCGCCGCTGGGAATACGCGCCTGTCGGGGAGGCTGCAACGCATGGAGCGGGGTCGCAGGCCAGACAGGTCTTGGCCTCAAAGCCGCTTGAGAGGCCGCATGCGGAAATAATACGGCTGCCCGCAGTGTCCCCGAAAGCCGTTTGTGCACAATGCGGGCGCACGCCAGCGAGCATGAATGGCAGCCGATACAGCGCTCCATCTTATTGGCAGACGGAATCTTCATTGATGGTCTCCAAAGAGCTGGTCCTCGGGGCGCTCTCTCGTCCTCGACCGGCCTGAATAAAGTATAGTGTGTTTTAGAATGAAATACTACCATACTCGTTGAGGGACGAGTTTCGAGATGCGAAACTGATGTAACCATCGGGCTTACAATAATAAGCCCGACATTCTATAATCTAACTCAGGATGAGATACAGAGAGATAGTCAGCGCGTCAAACCCTGTAATCAAAGAGGCCTTGAAGGTAAAGGAAAGGAAGGCAGGCGGCCGGAATGAATTCCTGGTTGAGGGGCCGCATCTTCTCGAGATGGCCCTGGCCTCGGGAGCGGGGATAAGACGGGTTTTCTTCACATATTCCTTCAGATCGAAGAACGAGGGTCTCCTGAAACGGACATCAGGAAAGGGATCGGAACTAATCGAGACTGATGAGCATATCTTTTCCAGGTTGTCCGATACGGAGACCCCGCAGGGCGTGGCGGCTCTCGTCTTCTATAAAGAATACGGATTTGACAGCCTGTCGTTAAAAGACAAACCGATGATGGTGGTGTGCGACGCGATACAGGACCCAGGCAACCTCGGGACAATCATCAGGACTTCCGACGCCGCCGGGGCCGACGCGGTGATACTCCTGCCTGGGACCTGCGACTTCCTTTCATCGAAGGTCGTGAGGGCAAGCGCCGGCAGCATCTTCAGTATTCCTGTGATGGCAGCCGGACTCGGCACGACGATACAATGGCTCAAGAAGAGATCGATCAAGCTTGTTGTCGCCGATGCGAGGGCGACCAGGAGCGTTTACGAAACAGATCTCCGCACGCCGCTTGCCTTTGTTTTGGGTAACGAGGCAAGTGGAGTCAGCAAGTCAGTGCGGGAAAAGGGAGATCTCCTGTTGCGCATCCCCATAATGGGCTCCGCCGAAAGTCTTAATGCCGGTGTTTCTGCCGCCGTCCTTCTGTATGAGGCGGTCAGGCAGAGGACAATGCCTTCTTGACGGTCTCAGCTATTTCGGAGATGCTGTAAGGTTTCTGGATGAAACCCAGGACGCACGGGTCTTTCATGATTTCTTTCGTCCTTTCCCCAAGCCCGTAACCCGACGATATCAGGATCTTCACGAGACGGTCCTTCTTCTTGAGCTCACGGTACGTCTCCTCACCGCCCATCTTCGGCATGATGAGGTCGAGGATAACGAGGTCTATCTTTTTGTCTCCGGATGCGTAGATCGAGACCGCTTCCTTGCCGCAGGATGCCTCTATGACCTTGTAACCGAGCCTCTCCAAGGTCTCTTTGGCAAAGGTCCTGACAAAATCCTCGTCATCCACGATCATGACAGTGCCCTTTCCGCGCGGAAGAGCCTTCTCGGGCTGTTTGTTGGTTCCCGCCTCCTTTTCAACCGCCGGGAGGTAGACCGTGAAGGCCGATCCCTTGCCTATTTCACTTTCGACAGTTATAAAGCCGTCGTGATTCTTAACGACGCCATAAACCATAGCAAGCCCCATCCCGGTCCCTTTGCCTTTTTCCTTGGTCGTGAAGAAAGGCTCGAAGATACGCTTTTTCACCTCATCGTCCATTCCCATGCCCTGGTCAGAGACCCTGACGACAGCGAACCTTCCAGCGGTCCCGGACAGGCGGACGGCATCTCCTTCAGAGATTTCGACGTTCGATGTGCTGATCAGGAGATCTCCTCCTGCAGGCATTGAGTCCCTCGCATTAAGACAAAGGTTCAGCACCACGTGCTCGAGCTGGCTCCGGTCTCCCTCTATGGTCCAGAGCCTGCCCTCGGACACTGTCTTCACCTCGATAGACCGGTCGAATGTCCTAGTGATAATCTTATATACCTCGGCGACTATTTGGTTAAGGTTCAGGGGTTCGACGACATACTTCCCTTTGCGCGCAAAACCCAGCAGCTGCTGAGTCAATTCCCCGGCCTTTTCGGCGGAATTCTCGATCACGGACAGGGCGTTATAAATAGGGTCCGCCTCGGAGACCTTCATCTTAAGAAGGGAAGCATAGCCGAGTATGCCCTGGAGCATGTTGTTGAAGTCGTGAGCGACTCCGCCGGCCAGGGTCCCCAGGGCCTCGAGCTTCTGGGACTGAAACAGCTCTTCCTTCATGTGCTCTTCGACCTTCTCCTTTTCGAGTATCTCGAATTCGGTCGCCGCCATCTGACCTATCGTTTGAAAGACCTTTATGTCGGACTCCGAAAACTCCCGCCGCTTCCCGAAGGCATTGAGGACACCTATCACATCACCCTTCCTGTCGAATATAGCTACACCTATGTAGGAATCAGCCCCGGTTTTCATCAGGAGTTCCGAATCCGGATACTCCCTGATTGCGTCTTCCTCGATAATGCGCATGTGTTTCTTTTCTACTACACCCTCACATGGTGTGCCTTTGAGCGAGATGGTCAAGCCCTTCTTCAGGTCGCCCTCGTAATACATTGCGACCACCTCGGCATCCTCGCTTCCCGGAGCAACCTTTGCTATGAAGGAGTTCATGCCGAAAATCCTGCCTATCGCCATTACCACCTCGCCGAAGAATTCCTCGCCGCGCCTCGAAGCAGCGATGTGGTAAACGTTGTTCAACATCCTGTTTTCGTTGTCCTTCATCTCGATTGCTGCACTCAGACTCGCGCTCAGATATTCGAATTCGGAAATGCCTCTGTAATCGGGCCTTTCGCCCTTTTCGAGTTTGGCGATGATATCGCTGATAGGCTGCTTGACCGTCACCCTCAGATAAAAGAGAAGAAGCAAAGTGGAAAGAAGCAGTATGGCGCCGGCCACACCGTAGATTGTATTGACCTTTCTCAGCAGCGCAGAGTAGGCCTCGGCGCGTTTTGTTATCAATATGTGCCAATTCCAGGGCGCGAACACCGTGTAGTGCGAATAGTATTTCTCCCCGGCGTATTTTGTCAGCGATACCGCGTGCTCGGCATAGTCTTTTTCAATGGTCCGTGAAAAACCCGAAGGAAGACCGCCGACAGACAACAACCTCTTCCTCTCCCCTGCCGCGTATTCGCTTATAACGCCTTTAAGGTTGTTCTGTCTCATATAATCTTCCACTGCGCCGAGAGTCAGGCCCTTTTTGATCCGCACCGCCTTCTCGTCCCTAGCTTCGCCCGAGACCAGGAGCTCATTAACGCTCCTGTCGCATATGTTGTATATTTCATAGGACATTTCTTTGAGGGTTTCCTTTATGTTTTCGCCTGCAAAGTCCGAGACCGACCTTAGAACGAATATGTAGAAGCTGATACCCACCAGGAAGACTATGGCGACGACCGGGGTGATGGTCCTGAAGGCGAGGCTTTTTAACAATGTTCGCAGAAACCCTTTCATCTGAAAACCGGCTTTGCAGTTCTGGCCTCTTGCGGCCAGACGATCTCCTTTTTGCCTTTCTGCCACTGGATAATGAGGTTGAACTGTTTCATTTGTATCCCGGTCCTGTCCACGCTGTATCTTCCCATAATAGTAAGCATGTCGGTCGCCGAAAGGATATGTCTTATCCTGTTTCTGTCGAGACCGCCGGCCTTTCTTATCGCCTCTTCCATTATCTGGCCCGCGGCATAGGCCGTGGCCGCGTGATATGAAGGCGCCTTTTTATAAGTGTCCGTGAAGGAATCATAGAACTCGCAGCATCCTGGCCCCCCGTCATATTCCCAGCGTGAACTGGAGAAGGTGAGGTCGGCCTCAGCGCCGAGTCTTTCATAATATGTCCGGAGGGCCGGACCGCTTGTGCTATAGTAAGCATCCGGATACCAGTTTATCTCCCTCAAGGCCCTGCGCATGGTCACCGCCTCATCGAGATGACCGCACACAATCAGTGCCTGCGAACTCGCAGCCCTTATCCGTCTTGCAAGCGCAACTGCGTTCGCACTCTTCCCCAAGCCTTCGGAAAGGACTATGTTCAGACCGAACCTCTCCGCCCATTTTTGTGCGCCGGCGGCCGCATCCAGTGAAAAGGAATCATCTGCGTACACTATGGCGACTTTCTTAAAACCGTTCAAGACCAACAGCTCGAGAAAGCCCACAGCGTCTTTGCTTGCGGGCTGCCACATGCCGAACAGATACTTGGGCCCCCTCTGCCAGAGCCTGTCCGCGCTCGCTCCCGAGGCCAGAAGAGGATACCCATACTCTTCGGCGATGGGCAGGACGGCCTCCGTTATTTCACTGGAATACGGCGCGAAGAGAAGATCGACCTTGTCTTTCAGGATAAGACGCCTGTAGATTTCCCTGGCCTTTTGAGGACTGCCCCCGTCATCATAGGCGATTACCTTGACCGGCCTTCCGAGGACCCCTCCCCGCTTGTTCACATCTCTTTCCCAAAGCCTGAACCCCTTTATCTGCTGGTCTGACATCGGGGCATATTTGCCGGTTAGACCGAGGGAAAGCCCGATCCTGATCGGCTCGGCCGAAGACGCAAAGGAAGCTGAGACAGGGAATGAAGAAAACACAAAGAAGAGCACGAGTTTAAAAACACCCTTTGTCACCCACGCTCGACCGCCTGTCCCCGCTTGATCGGCAGGCATGCAGTGAGGAGGTCCGGAGTCTTTCCGAAGAAGGATTTCCAAAAAACTGGAATGACCATTAACCAAGGAGCCTGACACTGATTTCATCTCCCTATTATTATAGCCTGAGTGATAAAAAGCTACTCCGGCAAATCCGTTCACGTTATGATTTATTTTGCCTGTTACGATACTGCCGGCGCAATAGTCTCCTGGCGTATGCCGCACCCCTGCGGGAAGCAAAGGGGACAGTCATTTCATCAACTATCTCCAAGTTCTCTTCACAAATGTCTATGCTTTCATATTAGAACATTACAGAGTAATTATACCTGTATTGAGGTAAATCCTTAACCGGCATTCTTGACGGCGTTTGGCAAATCTATGACGGATGGACTTCCGCTCATTTCTGTAATCGTTCCCACCTGGAACAGGCAGTCCTTTATCCGGGCTGCGCTGGACAGCATCTTTGCGCAAACGTACCCTGAAGAGCGCATGCAGATAAGCGTCGTGAATGACGGATCTACGGACGCTACCCGTGAAATCCTGAAGGGATACGGGGAGAGAATATACTGCATCAGCCAGGAGAACAAGGGGATAGCCGGGGCAAGGAACGCGGGCATATCAAGGGCCAAGGGATACATAATCACGTTTCTCGACTCCGACGACACGTATAATGCGGGGCGTCTCGATAGGGTCGTAGATGCGTTCAGGAAGAGCCCGGAGGCCGGGATGGTGTTTCACCCGGTAGAGCTCGTGGATAAGGAAGGTCGCACGCTTTACCGGAATTTTAACGGTCCATATGCCCCATGTCTTGACACGGGGAACCTTGCGTCTCCGGGGTCCAAGGTGTCGGCGAAGCCAGATCCTTGGTCAAGGGGGGGTCATGAGGGAAGCCTTTGATTCCATCCGGCATCGCGGTCCCCAATATGTATGATGAAATGGGATGAGCAAGATGCAAGCTCACTCCCTTAAGGATCCTCCCCTGTCCGGCAGAAACGGGATTGTCAGCATGCCGGGGACGGTAAGAAGGCAGACAATTATAAAGAAGAGGGGATACCCGACCCTTTGCTGGACCCAGCCGGAGATGAACCCCGGGAGCATCATGCCGAGAGCCATAATGCCGGTAGAAATAGCATAGTGGGAGGTCTTATATCCGCCCTCGGCTGAGTACATGAGATAGACCGTAAACACGGTGAATCCCATGCCGTATCCGAACTGCTCCAGCGCCACAAGCGGATAGACCATCGCGTGGGAAGGTTGCGTCCATGCCATATAAACGAAGAACAAGTCCGGCAGATGCATGCTGATCACGAGCGGCCAGGTGCAGCGGCGAAGCCCATAGCGAGATATAAGCCACCCTCCGAGCACGCCTCCCAGCACTAGTGCGCTTACGCCGACAGTGCCATAGACAAGACCAACTTCAGATGTAGTGAGCCCCAGTCCCCCGTCAATTTGTCTGTCAAGCAGAAACGGCGAGACGAGCTTGAGCAGCATCGCCTCTCCCAAACGATAGAATAGTATGAAAGCCACGAACACGCCTATCTTTTCCTGCCGGAAATAGGCGGAGAAGACCTCTCCGAACTTAGGTCTTTGAGCAGGGCCTGCCGACAAACGGCGACGGTCTGCAGCCGGGTATGGAAGAACTGAATAATGATAGAGCCAGGCTGCAAGAAAAAGCCCGCTGCTGATGATCAGGATAGCTATCCATCCCATGCGGACGCTTCCCGTCGAGGTCTCTAAGCCGCCCGCGAGATAGACCAGCAGTCCAGAGCCAAGAATCATCGCCAAACGGTAAAATCCTGACCTGAGACCGGTAAAGAAGGCCTGCTCTTTTTCGGTAAGGGCGAGCATGTAGTAGCCGTCAGTGGCGGTGTCATAGGTGGCTGAGATGAAGGCGCCGGCCATGAACGCCCCAAGGGAGGGAAAAAAGAAGTCGGGCCTGCCGACTGCGTAGGCGACAAGACCGATGCTCAGCGCCATGGCCCCCTGGGCCGCGAGCACCCAGGTCCGCTTGGTCCAGATGACATCCACAATGGGCGCCCAGAACATCTTTATTACCCAGGGGAGATAGAGCCAGCTTGTCCAGAAGGCGATGTCAGTGTTATCGACGCCCATCTTCTTATAGAGGATGACCGAGACCGTGTTGATAAGAACATATGGCAGCCCTTCGCCGAAGTAAAGCGTGAGAACGAAGAGCCACGGGCTGCGGTATGAGGCCTTGGGCGACGCCATGAGAGGAAGGATATCAGATTACGAAAGATTCATACAACTGATCGTCGTCTGTGACGCAAATACGATCTTCAGTATATCTTCGGGAAACAAAGACCTCCTTCCAAAACAGGGGCCTCTCTGTTATATGCTTTGACCTTTAAGGTTGGCTTTATGCCCATATAGATTGGCGCTTTGACCGGAAGTGAGAGGACCTCTCTTCTAAAAGCTTTTAACTTCAGCGGGTTGCAGTCTGGCATTTCTCTTGCTTTTCGAAACCTCAAAAGACCGCTGGAGCATTTGTGAGAAGACTGAATTGCTGGGAGTTCACAAAGTGCGGACGAGAAAAGGCTGGCGCGCGTGAGGTCTGTCCTGCCGCGAACGAAACCAAGGCCCACAGAGTGAACGGCGGGACAAACGGCGGAAGGGTCTGCTGGGCGATAGCGGGCACATATTGCAGGGGGCAGGTCCAGAGGACATACGCCCAGAAGGTCGACTCATGCCTTATGTGCGAATTTCGCATGAAGGTCCGGAAAGAAGAAGGTTATGATTCAGGCACCGACATTCTGACCTTTGATGTCGGAGCGTTATTATTCAGCATGATCCCACATTCCTGAGAGAGGCATTTTTTGTGACAAATCGAAGGGCGCATATACGTTATGACTTCACCCAAGATATAGAGTACAACCTGAATGGCGCGACCTCGGGTGGGAACTTTAAAGGAATCATTGTTGACATCAGCGATTCCGGACTCGGGTTGTTTGCTTTCGTCCCTTTATGCGTCGGGCAGAAGATAATTATTAAACAGGGCCTCCCTTTTAGTCATTCTAGCGGGGTTGTCCGGTGGTGTAAGGAATTGGGCGAGAATATCTATAGAGTCGGCCTGCTCTTTCATATCTGACCAAGCATCCTTCAGAACTCCGTGATTCGTTAAATGCTTGACACTCCCATTCCGTAGTTCTATAATTCACCTGAGCAGTTCGATTGCCTTTTTTGTATCGAGTGATGCTTTTGAGGGCCAAAATCGATTTTGGAAAAAGCGTCCGATAATCTGAACGATGTCACAAACGAACTTCATTCCTTCGCCGGATCCCGCAATCCAAGACCATTATCCATATATAAACCCGTCGATCTCGGTTGATTGCCATTGACGGCCTTCAACTGAAGAGGAGGAGTGACTCATGAATGTATCTCGACGCAACTTCCTGAAGCTTTCCGGAGGATCATTGCTGTTGAGCTCCCTGAGTATCGATCTGGCCCCCGCCAGGTCATATGCACAAACGCTCCGCATCAAGAACGCAAAAGAATCCTCCACCATCTGTCCTTACTGTTCGGTCGGCTGCGGTATCATCGTGCATGCCTCTGACGGAAAGGTCATAAACGCGGAGGGAGACCCCGATCATCCCATCAGTGAGGGCACTCTCTGTTCAAAGGGCGCCTCTCTATTCCAGATCATCAACAACCCGACAAGGGTCATGAAGCCCCGATATCGCGCCCCCGGCGCAGGGGAATGGCAGGAAGTCGAATGGGACTGGGCCCTGGATGAGATCGCAAAGAGGGTCAAGCAGACCCGCGATAAGACCTTCAAGATAAGCACCAAATCCAAGGTCAAGGGAAAAGGGCCGGACGGAAAAGAGGTTGAGGCCGAAAAGGAGTTTGTAGTAAACAGGACGGACGGCATAGCACACGTCGGAAGCGCGGCCCTCGACAACGAGGAGTGCTACATGCTCCAAAAACTCCTCCGATCCTGGGGACTCGTTTATATAGAGCACCAGGCGCGAATATGACACTCCGCAACTGTAGCGGCTCTGGCAGAGTCGTTCGGACGCGGCGCAATGACAAACCACTGGATCGACATAAAGAACGCTGATGTCATCCTTGTGATGGGCGCAAACCCTGCGGAGAACCATCCAATCTCAATGAAATGGATAGCGCGGGCGAGGGAAAACGGCGCTAAGTTCATCGTCGTGGACCCGCGCTTTACGCGGACCGCGGCAAAGGCGGACGTGTATGCTCCGATGCGCTCGGGGACGGACATCGCATTCCTGGGCGGCATGATCAAGCACATCCTCGACAACAATCTCTATTTCAGACAATATGTCTCGGAATATACGAATGCCACTTTCCTCGTCAATCCCGAATTCAAGGGACCTTGGCAGCTTGACGGCCTTTTTTCGGGATACGATGAGAAGGGAAGAAAGTACGACAAGAAGACCTGGTCCTTCCAGACGGACGAAAACGGCCTGCCCAAGAAGGACCCGTCGATGAAAGACCCCAATTGCGTATTCCAGCTTCTCAGGAAACAATACGCACGCTACACGCTCGATAAGGTCTCGGACATTACGGGGACGCCGAAGGAAAAACTCCTCGAAATCTACGGGCTTTATGCAAGCACCGGTAAACCGAACAGGTCAGGCACCGAGCTTTATGCCATGGGCTGGACCCAGCATACTATCGGGACCCAGAATATAAGGGCGATGTGCATAATCCAGCTCCTCCTCGGCAACATAGGCATAGCCGGAGGAGGCATCAATGCCCTGAGGGGCGAGTCCAACGTGCAGGGCTCCACCGACCACGGTCTTCTGTTTAATATACTGCCCGGTTATCTTCCTGCTCCGACCGCAACAATCCCCGATCTAAAGACATACAACGAGAAATTTACGCCCAAGACAAAGAACCCGAAGAGCGTAAATTGGTGGGGGAACAGGCCCAAGTATATCACGAGCTACCTCAAGGCGATTTACGGGACTAAGGCAACCAAAGACAATGACTTCGGGTATGCTTGGCTGCCCAAGCTCGACGAGGGCATGAACTGTTCTTGGCTCATGCTTTTCGACCAGATGTTCAAGGGCAAGTTCGAGGGGTTTTTTGCCTGGGGCCAGAACCCGGCCTGTTCGGGGGCCAATGCGAACAAGGTGAGAAAGGCGCTTGCAAAGCTGAAGTGGATGGTAAACGTAAACCTTTTTGACAACGAGACAGGCTCTTTCTGGAAGGGGCCCGGGATGAACCCTAAGGACATACAGACGGAGGTGTTTTTCCTTCCCGCCTGCTCTTCCGTGGAAAAAGAAGGAAGCATTACGAACTCCGGAAGGCTGGCTCAATGGCGCACAGCTGCTATTGAGCCGATGGGCCAGTCAAAACCTGACTCGGACATAATGAACGAGCTTTATTTCAGGGTCAGAAGACTCTATCAGAAGCAGGGAGGAAAGACTCCGGCCCCCATACTGAACCTGACATGGGATTACGGGGAAAAAGGACCCGACGGCAAGGTCAGGAAAGTCGATATCCATCGCGTCGCTGAAGAAATCAACGGATCTTATCTGGAAGACATTTTCGATAGCAAGGCCACCCCTCCTAAACAGCTCGGCAAGAGGGGAACGCTCTGCACGAATTTCGTTACCCTGCAGGCCGACGGGACAACGTCCTGCGGCAACTGGATATTCAGCGGAAGCTACACCCAGAAAGACGGCAAAAAGACAAACATGATGTCCCGGAGGGGCAAGAACGATCCCACAGGATTGGGGCTCTTCTCCGGGTGGGCCTGGGCCTGGCCCGTAAACAGAAGGATAATCTACAACCGGGCCTCGGTCGACCCTCAGGGAAGGCCCTGGGACTCCAAACGCGCGGTCATCAAATGGAATCCCACCAAGCCGGACCCCAACACAAAGAAGCCGGGAGTATGGGAAGGAGACGTGCCTGATGGACCTGCGCCTCCGATGGCTATGGAAGGCGGGAAGTATCCCTTTATCATGATGGCAACGGGAATGGGCGGCATATTCGGACCGGGTCTTGCAGAGGGTCCTTTCCCTGAGCACTACGAAGCTCTTGAATGTCCGCTGCAGGAGAACCTTATGTCCAAACAGAGGATCAATCCCACAATCAAGCTTTTTTACGACAAGTCGAGCGGGGCTGCCGAGGACGTTTATTATTCCTGCGATGTGAGATATCCATTCGTGGCAACGACCTATCGGGTCTCAGAACACTGGCAGACCGGCGTCCTCACGAGACACGAGCCTTGGCAGCTGGAGATGCAGCCGCAGATGTTCATCGAGATGAGCAAGGAGCTTGCAAAAGAAAAGGGGATAAAGGACGGCGACAAGGTCATTGTGTCCTCGGGCCGGGGAAAGCTTTGGGCGATTGCGATAGTGACGGAAAGGTTCAAGCCGTTCAGGGTCGCAAATTCCACGATACACCAGGTGGGGATGCCGTGGTGCTTCGGCTGGCAATATCCCGAGGACGGGAGCAGCGGAGACAGCTCCAATCTCCTTACGCCCACTATCGGCGACGCAAACACGATGATACCTGAATCCAAGGCCTTTATGGTCAATGTAGAAAAGGCCTGAGGAGGTGAAGACAATGGCAAGAAAGGCTTTACTTATTTCACCGGAGAGATGCATTGGATGCAGGGGCTGCCAGACAGCGTGCAAGGAATGGAACCATCTTCCAGGCACAAAGACAGTGAACAGGGGGACCGTGGAGAATCCCCCGGACCTCACGCCATACCTTTATAACAGGATAAGATATATCGAAACGGCTACGGAAGCTGATATGGTGCGATGGCTCTTTGTGAGCCAGAGGTGCATGCATTGCGGCGATGCGGGATGCATAAAGATCTGTCCCGCTCCGGGTGCGCTTTTCAGGACAAAAGAGGGAGCTGTGGCTTTCAACAAGGAAAAGTGTATCGGCTGCAAGCTCTGCGTAGCAGGCTGCCCCTTTGACGTGCCGAGGTATGACGACAAGGACAAGATATCCAAATGTCATCTCTGTTATGACAGAACCTCGGAGGGACTTCTGCCTGCGTGCGCAAAGACCTGCCCCACCGGGGCCATTCGCTATGGAGAAAGGGACGCGCTCATAGGGATGGCGAAGAAGGAGGGATATGGTAAGGTTTACGGAGAGGCGGACCTTGACGGTCTTGGGGCGCTATATGCCTTTATAGATCCCCCGAAACTTTACGGCATGAGCGAAAAACCGGCGATCCCGGAATCGGTCGTCTTCTGGCATAAGGTGTTGAAGCCTCTTGCCTATATAGGCCTTGGAGGCGCGGTAGCGGCAGCAGTCCTTCATTATGTCGCCTTTGGTCCCAAGAAGGACGAGGAGGTGAAGAAAGATGAATAAGATGGTGAGGAAGGCAAACGCCTTTGAGATAGTGAACCACTGGGTCCTCGCGGGAAGCTTTTTCGTACTGGCTGTAAGCGGCTTCGGCTTCCTGTTCCAGCTCGAACAATTGAATTCAGTTTTCGGAAGCTTCAATACTATGAAGGTCTGGCACAACTGGGCCGGTGTCGTGTTCATTGTCTCGCTCGTGTTGACCATAGTCCATTATCTTTCCGTGTCTCTCCGCTTCACTTCCGATGACATGGAATGGTTCTCGAAGGCCGGTGGGTATTTATCAAGGAGGGTTAAGGCGCCTCCGCAGGACGAGCTGAATGCAGGTCAGAAACTGTATTACCTTGTGGTCCTCGTGGCAGGGATTGCGATATCCGCCTCCGGCCTTGTCATATGGCTCAGACCGGCCTCCTCCGACATAACGAGGCTTGTGCTTATTTCGCATTTGATCCATAACATCTGTTTTGACCTGCTCGTCTTCGCCATCCCCGCCCACATATACCTGGCGACACTTGCCAATCCCGGCACGTTCAGGATCATGGTTTACGGCACGGTACCTCTCGAATGGGCGAGGAAGAGACACCAGAAGTGGGTGCAGAAGATAGGGGTATAGACGATAGCTGAACCAAAGGGGCACAGAGACACGGAACCAAAAAGAGATTTGAATGAGGATAAGAAATAAGAGACAGGAATTTTTCTCGTCCGCTTTCCATGTTCCCTTCTATTTCCGCCGTGCCTCGGTGTCCCTGTGGCTGGTCTTCGTCTTTGTGGCCTTCCCGGCTCTATCATATTCCACAGACAACGAAAAAAGATACAACGTGCCTATCGGCGATTCTCCGGCCTATGGACCGGCAAATGCTCCGGTTACTATTATCGAGTTTCTCGACTATCAGTGACCGCACTGCGTTGGGGTCGGTCCGACCGTCAAGAAGATTTTGAAGCTTTACAAAGGAAAGATCCGTCTCATTATCAAGAACTATCCTTACAAGTACCGCGACTTTTCGCACATTGCGGCGGAGGCGTCGCTTGCGGCGAGGGACCAGGGCAAATTCTGGGAGATGCACGATCTCCTGCTCAGGAAATCTCCGCAGCTCGACCGGGCAAACCTTATCCGCTACGCGCAGGAATTAGGTTTGGACGTAAAGAGGTTCACGGATTCAATCGACAGGATGAAACATTCTTCCGAAATAGAAAGGGACAAGAAGCTCGCCGTGGACCTTGACCTGTATAATACACCGACCTTCTTTATCAATGGGAGAAAGGTGATCGGAAACAGACCGTTTGATTATTTCAAGGAAATCATTGATGAGGAGTTGAAAAATGCAAAGAGATAGAAAGAATGACAGGCGGAGGTTGAGGCTGAGAAGCTCGATTTTAGTCTTGACCTTAGTCTTGACCTTGGCTTTTGTTCCTGCCTCTTATGCCTCTCATCTGGAGCCTTTCAAATCAGTCCCGATCCCTCCGGCGAACCCTCAGACGCCGGAAAAGGTCGAGCTCGGCAAGAAACTCTTCTTTGACCGCCGCCTTTCCGGTGACGGGACTATGAGCTGCGCCACATGCCATAACCCTGAGCAGGCGTTTACAGACGGCCTCGACATATCCCTGAGTTATCCCACGACAAAGAATTGGCGGAATTCCCCGACACTGATCAACGTTGCCTTTCACAAGTCTTTCTTCTATGACGGCCGTGCAAGTACTCTGGAGGACCAGGCGCTCTTCCCGATGATGTCCGCCTTCGAAATGAACAAGAACCTCGCTTATCTTGAGGAGCAGATCAGGGTGGTCCCCGAGTACGCCGATTCCTTCAGAAGGGTTTTCGGCGGAGATGTCACGAAGGAACGTATCGCTATGGCGATCGCCGCCTTTGAAAGGACCTTGATTTCCTTTGATTCTCCCCTGGACAGGTATCTTACAGGCGACACGAGCGCCCTTTCGGAGGGGGCTGCGAAGGGATACAGGATTTTTGAGGGAAAAGGAAAGTGCGCGGACTGCCATAACGGAGTCAATCTCTCGGACGACAGGTTTTATGCACTGAATGTCCCGGAGAATCCTGTCCTGCTGAATGACCCGAGGGTCACAGCTACGATGAGGTTTGTGGCAAAGGTCTATCATTATGCCGACTATAAGAATCTGAAGGAGGACCCAGGCAGGTTTCTTATAACCAAGAAGAGAGCTGACTGGAAGGCCTTCAGAACGCCGACGCTGAGAGAGATATCGAAGACAGCTCCTTATATGCACAACGGGGTCTTCAAGACCCTCGATGAGGTCATAGACTTCTTCGACGAGGGCGGAGGAAGTGGCAATAAAGTCCTGAGACCGTTGAACCTGACCCCGGAGGAGAAGAAAAACCTGAAGACTTTCCTCACAGAGGCACTGACGGGAAAGGAAATAGTCATAAAATATCCGGAGGTCCCTTAGTCCTATGACGACCATAGAAGAGATCGCTGAAAGCAGGCCGCATTTGCAGGAAGCCCTCGGCCTTTTCAAAAAGATGAAGACGTTTGAAGGGCTGGTTCAGCATACGAGCCTTTTTGAAGCCGGGGCCGCTGCTTATAGTCCCGAATCAGTGGATACGGTTTTCGAATCATTCACCTCGGCCTTCGATATACCGGAGGATTTCCTATCGCCGCTGAAAGAGGCCGTGAAGCTCGGCAGGATCGACTTCACAAGACTTCCGATGAATGAGACACCCGCTTTTTCGCTTCCGTATCATGAAGATGAGCTTCAGACCATTCTATTCATGATTGGAAAACCCTTCTTCGTATCACTCAGGAATTCTCTCAGGGTAGACACTGCTTTCCGGCCGGAGGGTCGGTGCCCAGTCTGTAAAGCCCGGCCTTCTCTTGCCTTTCTTCATCAGGACAGCGGAAGGACCCTCTTTTGCTCCTATTGCGGTTTTTCAGGACAGTGGCAAAGGATAGGATGTCCGAACTGCCAAAACAGAGGCCCTCGCGGGCTCGAAATCAACGAAATAGAAGAGGAAACGGGCTTCCGCATAGATCTCTGCAACGAATGCGGGAGCTACGTTAAGACCGTAAACGCCGGCCTTCTTGAAAGCTATTCGCCCGAACTTATCGACATTATCAGCATACCTCTGGACATACTGGCACAGGGCAAGGGGTACCGGCGGCATTCACCGAACCCCATTGGAATAATGACAATATTTTAAGAGACCTCCGGGCAATAGTCTGTCACATCCTCGCTTCTCTAAGGGCCGCGGAGCATCCGCACGTCCTTTTTGCGGGCAGACGTCTTAACGTATCCGCGAGGAGTTTCCTCATCCGCCCTGTCGATGCCTTCATAACATTCACTACCTCGGCGGTCGTCAGCCTCTTAGCTGCTATACCCGCGGCATAGTTAGTGACAACAGCAACTACCGCATAGCACAGTTCGAGCTCACGGGCAAGACAGGCCTCCGGCATCACCGTCATGCCGACAATGTCCGCGCCGATCCGTGAGAAATAGCCGATCTCTGCCTTGCTTTCGAGTCTCGGGCCGTTGACGCAAATGTAAACGCCGGATCGTTTGAGTTCTGCGCGCGCTTCCTCTCCTGACAAAAAGATTGCCTGCCGCAATTCGGGGCAGTAAGGGTCTGTGAAATCAACATGGACAACCTCGTCCTCCTCATAAAAGGTTGCTGCCCTTCCGTGCGTCATGTCGATGATCTGGTCCGGGATTACCATGTCTCCCGGTTTCAACACAGAGCTGATTCCGCCGACCGCATTGACCGACAATATCCTTTCGACCCCTATCTCCCTGAACCCCCACATGTTTGCCCGGTAATTTATCTTGTGTGGAGGAATGTGATGGGGTATTCCGTGCCTCGAAAGGAAGACAAACTCGGTCCCTGCGTACTCGCAGACCCTGTAGGCGTCGGACGGCTCGCCGAATGGGGTCTTTACCGTTCTTATATCAACGGTATCGACCCCTTCGAACTCGTAGAAACCGCTGCCTGCTATAATCCCGACCTTCGGCATATATATGCCCTCCCAAAAAATTCAGTGGGCCGAAATCAGCAAAGGCTCAACCTGTGGGACCTGTCTGATTTCGGTATAATGCTATAATAAAACCTCCCGGAAGTCCAGTCTTTGGGTTAAGAGGATAGATAATGCTCGATAAAATGCTGCTGTCGGAAGTCTTGCGCAAGACAATGTTGCGAGGCGCTGATTATGCCGACGTCTTCGTGGAGAATAAGAAGACGACCTTTATACATCTGGAAGATGAAAAGGTAGAAAAGGTCGTTACCGGAGCATACAGCGGGGTTGGAATAAGGCTTATATCAAAGGGGAAGACTTTCTATGCCTACGGCAACGACCTCTCCGCAGGCGCCTTGATGGAGATAGCAGGGACTCTCACTGACGCTGCAAGCGGAGCAACCCGCGATCTTGTGCTCGATCTCAAAAAAGGAAAGACCAGGACGGATTTCCGCATCAAGATGCCCGCTGGGGATATCCCCGTGTCGAGAAAGATAGGACTCGCGAAAGAGGCAGACCGGACGGCGCGGTCTTTTGACGGACGAATCAGACAGGTTTCGGCAAGTTATCGTGATTCTTTCCAGAAAGTCCTGATTGCCACTTCCGAGGGCACCCTTATTGAAGATGAGCGCACTCACACCTTTTTTGCGGTGCATGTTATTGCCTCTGATAAGAGTATGGTCCAGACCGGATACGAAACCGCGGGCGGCCACATCGGCTTCGAGCTGTTTGACGACCTGTCGGCGGAAGAGCTTTCCCTTAAGGCTTCCGGGCGTGCAGTCATGATGCTTGGCGCCCAGAGGGCTCCGGCCGGCAGAATGCCGGTGATCATATCTTCCGAAGCCGGGGGAACGATGATACACGAAGCCATAGGGCACGGCCTCGAGGCCGACCTCGCGCGACTCGGTTTGTCCGTTTATTCCGGCAGGCTTGGGGAGCAGGTCGCTTCGGAGCTTGTGACGGTCATCGACGATGCCACGCTACCTTACAAGAGAGGCTCCTACCGGTGCGATGACGAAGGCACTCCTTCCCAAAGGACGGTATTAGTGGACAAAGGGGTGCTGAAGGGCTTTATGTATGACAAACTGGACGCTATGCTCGATGGAACGAGGTCGACCGGAAACGGCCGCAGAGAATCTTACCAGAGCAGACCCATACCGAGGATGAGCAATACCTTTGTCGCGCCGGGAAGCGCGAGTCCCGAAGAGGTCCTGAAATCGGTTCATAGCGGGCTCCTCGTCAGAAAGATGGGCGGCGGCCAGGTCAATACGGTGACGGGCGACTTCGTATTCGAAGTGCAGGAAGGATACAGGATCGAAAACGGAAGTGTCGGGGAACCGGTGAGGGAAGCGACTCTGACCGGCAACGGCCCGGACGTTATCAAGGCCATCGATATGGTGGCATCCGATCTCGGCTTTTCGATCGGCACCTGCGGTAAGGATTCCCAGGGTGTGCCTGTGTCGGACGCCATGCCCACGCTCAGGATCAGCGAGATGGTGGTCGGCGGCGAGATAAAGACCTAGCCGCTGTCGCTTTTGCAGGTTTCGCCCGGCCTTGAGGTTGCGGGGAGTGTTGCAATAATTATACAGTTGAAGAATATAAACAACACCACCTCGAATAAAAAGTCTTTATTTTCAATATAATTATCTGGCATCTTCTTTGCAAACTAAAATTGTAGTTTTATGCGCTTACAAAGGACGCTTAGACATGAAGTAACCTTCAGCGGCATCGGCCTGCATACCGGCAGGAATGCGACCGTAAGGCTGAGACCTGCCCCGCGCGACTCCGGCATTATCTTTCACAGGATGGACCGGCCGGCCGTCATAAGGGCCCATGCCGGCGCCGTCACCGACACTGCCTTTGCCACGACGCTTGGGAACGAAGGGGTGAAGATAAGGACGGTCGAGCACATCCTTGCAGCCCTTGCCGGCATCGGGATTGACAATCTGATCATTGAGGTTGACGGTCCGGAGATACCGATTCTCGATGGCAGTTCCACCGAGCTTGTCAGCATTATCCTGAAAGGCGGGATCGCGAAACAGGGCAAGAGGATGCCGTACATGAGGATTGTTAAACCCGTTATCATGGACGACGGCCACTCCGAGATAGCGGTCTTCCCCTATGAGGGAAGAAAGATCACCTACAGGATACATTTCAACCACAATCTCCTCGGCGAGCAGAATTTGAGTATAGAACTCGATGAGGAGACCTTTATAAAGGAAGTGGCGCCGGCGAGGACTTTCGGTTTCCTCAAGGACGTCCAGTATATGATGGCGAACGGCCTCGCGAAAGGCGGTTCTCTGAACAATGCCATAATTCTGGGAGACAACGGGATACTGAACTCTACCGGCCTCAGGTTCAAGGACGAATTCGTGAGGCACAAGATACTGGATTCCATAGGCGACTTCTCCTTGATCGGCTTTCCGGTGTTCGGACATATCCTTGCCGACAGGGCAGGGCATTCTACGAACCTGAAGTTCATAAAGAAGCTCATCTCATGCCCGGAGTGCTGGGAGATCATCTCGGAAGCGGAGCAGCCCCAGGCGCAGCTTTACCCCACAAAAAGCCTTTTAAATCAGTAGGTTATAAATTTCCCTTGAATTTTTCCGGGAAATGGGGTTTTATATCTAAGGAAGACCGCAAGGCAAAAAAAGAGGCTGGAGAATGCCCTTCTCCAGCCCTAAGTTCCATAGAGAGTTCCTATTTCTTCTTTGCGGTCTTCTTCGCCGTCTTCTTCGCCGCCGGTTTCTTCGCTGCTGCTTTCTTTGTTGCCATTATTTCACCCCCTTTCTATCCCCGGGATAACCGGGGAAGCCTGTTAAATTCTTCCTATAAGGGAGATACGCTTCCCTGAAAGAAGTCTTTTCAAAGCCGCGTCTTTTTTCCTCCGCTTGGCTTTATACTCGTCTTCATCCATCAGTGTGCAATTTATCTTCTGGCTGAATTTCTTTTCAAGGTCTTTGATGCCTTTCGCTACCGCGGGTGAGGCGCCTATCACAAACAGGTCGACCGTTTCTACGTCTTCACCCTCGGCATAGGGTCCGTATATGAAGGCGCCCTTTGCGCCGGCGGCCCTTATAACCGCCTTGATGGCCCCGGGCAGACCGAGGGACTTGGTGATGAGGTTCTTCAGTTCGGAGAAAAGGGGAGACTCTTTTTCGGCTTGAAAGTATTTCAGGTTGGCGACTTTCTCACTGACTACGATTCCCATCTTTTCGAGGTTGTCGAGTTCCCTCTTCACCCCGGATGGATTCTTCCTGAGGAGCTTCGCTATCTCGCGGACGTAGAACTTCTCGTCCGGACTGTTCAGGAGCAGTGAAAGAACATCTGCGCGTATGGACGATGAAAAAAGACTCTTTAGCATCTTCATCCTTCTATACAGTTATATACCAAAATTTTTTATTTGTCAACAAAAAAATTAAAATCTACAACAACTGATGCACATTTGTGAACGATCATCCAATAAGAACGGAAGATGCAAGATTGTAAACGATGCATAAAAGACAACAATCGTTTTCAAATCTAAAATGGTCGTTCTTCTTGCTGACGGAATTCCCGGCCCGATATTAATAGTCTCGAAATAGTCCGGATATGGTTCGGCAGGCGCGCCACGACATGCCACCCCGAGCCTGTCGGAGCGTGATTGTAATGATGTCTACATCATTATGAGAACCTTGGTAACTCTTGTCGCGGTCTGCCTCGACCAGACCGCAAAAAGCGTCTAACTCACGGTCTCCGCGCTGTAGCGGGCGATAAGGCCCGTGCGGACCGCGCGCCGATACGTGAGCACAAAGAACCGGCATGCCAGAAGGACATAAAGAGCGGCCAGGCATCCGCCCCACAGAAGAGCGCTTTCCGAGGCTGCTCCTCCCGAGACGATCGCCCTCAGGTTTTCGAATACGTAAGACGGCGGCAACAGCAGCGAGATATAGCGCATCCACTGAGGAAGCGTCGACAGCGGGTAGAAGACAGCTGCGAACGGCGCTATAAGCGCCGGGACCGGCCAGATGAACCATTCCGATGCCGGTCCGAACCGCAGGACCACTGCGCTGCCGCAAATGCCGAGGGCGATCCCGAACAGAAAGAGCAGGAGGAGGAACGGAATAAGCATAAGGCTGCTGAAGACGGACAGACCGAAGAGCGAGGTCGCCAGGACAATCATCACGATCAGACCGACCGAGCTCGTGGCAATGCTAGAAATCACAAGACCGCCGAGATATTCCGAGATGGTCAGGGGCGTGGCGAAGATATTGAGGAAATTGCGCGACCAGACATCCTCGAAAAAGGCCATCGTTACGCCCTGCATCACCCTTACCAGGAAGTCCCATAGGAGAACCGCCCCGAGGAGCATGGGGACGAAATTGATGCCTGACGCAGCAACGGCATTGAGATATTTCGTAATGAACCCCCAGAGCACCATGTCGATCGCGACCCAGACAAACAGGGGGAGCACCCGGGAGAGGCTCCCTCTTATTAGATAGAACTGGCGAAGCACGACGGCCGCGACGCGACTAGAATGCATAAGCTAGCCCTCCCCGGACATGAGCCTTTCACGCGCCACGGCGATGAAGAGCTCCTCGAGCGTCTCTTCACCGTGCTCGCGCGGCAGAGTCTTCGGGTCTCCTTCGAGCAAGATCTTCCCGTGCGAGAGAAAGAGCACCCGGTCGCAGACTTCCTCCACCTCATACATGTTGTGCGAGGTCCACAACACACCGCTGTCGCCCCGCTTTGCAAACTCGCGGATCTTTCCGCGAATCTCGCGCGACGAAGCCGGATCGAGAGACGCGGTGGGCTCGTCCAGTAGAAGCAGGCGCGGTCTGTTGAGCATGGCCTTGGCGAGACCCAGGCGAGTCTGTTCTCCGGAAGACAACACCCCGCTCTTCACGCCCCGGAACACGCCAAGGTCGAAATGATCGAGCAGCATATCGATGCGCCCCGCCAGGTCCTTCACCCCATAGATAAGCCCGAAGATGCGCAGGTTTTGATACACCGTCAGGTTCCCCGGCAAAGGGGCGTATACGGCCGCGAAGTTGGTCCGCCTGAGCGCCCGGGACCGCTGCGCCCGGAGGTCGACGCCCTCTATATAGACGGAGCCGGAGGTCGGTTCGAGCACGCCGAGAGTCATGTTGATGGTCGTCGTCTTGCCCGCCCCGTTCGGGCCGAGAAGACCGACTATCTCGTTTTCGGCGATATCAAACGAAATACCGTCCACCGCGACCGTGTCGCCGTAAGCTTTACAGATATTTCTTACAGAAAGCACGCTGCCTGCCATGTATCGTCTCATATCATAACCCATTTCCCGCTGCACGGCGAGGGGAAGAGCCTGCGCCGTATTGAGATATATTGACATGAAGATATTAATGAAATATGATGGGCTTAAAAGGAGGTTGTTATGCTATGCATTTTGGCACATCTCGACAAAGAAAAGGTCTCGGCTGTCCAGTCTCTCGAAAAGAAATTGGGTAAGACCATCATCGCGTTTTCCTGCGGGGACATCGGGGTCAGTTCCCTGAGAGAGGATGAACTCGCCCAGATCAGGGACGCGGAGAAGAAACTCGGGGTAGCGCTCGTCGCGGTGACGCAGGCTTAAGTGGCAGGATCGGGAAGATCCGTGGTCCTCGACCACGTAGGGATAATGAACAAAGACGAGGACGGCGCAGTCCGCTTCTATAGTGACATCCTCGGTCTTGAAAAAATAAAGGAATCCTCCGTCCCGCCGGGCCTCTCAAGACAGCTCTTCGCCGTCGATCGCGAGATAAGGATGCTGGTCTACGGCATAGAAGACGCGAGGGTCGAGATATTCATCGTGCCGGACTTCAGCGGTCCCTCGCCGTCGGTCCCCCATTTCTGCCTCCTGGTTCATGACCTTGCCGCCCTGCTCGCAAAGGCGAAGGATAACAAAGTAAAGGTAATATCAGCTGAACGGGGAGGAAGGACTGTCTATTTCATCGAGGACTTTTCAGGCAATCTCGTCGAGCTCAAGCAGCGTCAATAGCCGAATTTGGAACTTTGAGCCTGAATCCTATATCATTTATGCATGACCTCTGACTCTATTGATGATTTTCTCTCGACTGCCTCAACCGCTGCAAGGCTGGCCGGAGATATTATTCTGCAAGACCTCGGCCGGCTCTCGGCAGCCGATGTGCAGACCAAGGCGGCATTCGATTTTGTTACAGAGGTCGACCGCCGGTCCGAAGAGGTGATCGTGCAGACGATCAGGGACCGCCACCCCGGTCATCGCATCCTGACCGAAGAAGGTCTGAAGGAAGGACCTGGCGGTTACAGGTGGATCATCGACCCGCTCGACGGCACAACCAATTACATCCATGGATATCCGATGTTTTCGGTATCGATAGCCCTGGAGTCTGACGGCGAGATTGTCCTCGGCGTTGTCTTCGACCCCTTTCGTAATGAGGTCTTCAGCGCTGTCAGGGGAGACGGCGCCTTCCTGAACAAAAGACAAATTCATGTCTCCGGGATCACTGCTCCCGACAGGAGTCTAGTTGCCACCGGATTTCCTTTCCGGGCTAAGGGCCTGATAGATGACTACCTGAGGATGTTCAGGACCGTCTTCGAAGAGGTGAGCGATATACGTCGTGCAGGGTCTGCGGCAATTGACCTTGCATATCTTGCGGCTGGCCGCGTAGAGGGTTTTTTCGAACTGAAGCTCAGCCCGTGGGACGTGGCAGCGGGGAGCCTGCTAGTAACCGAGGCCGGAGGCATTGTCACAGATTTCGGAGGCGGAAAGGGCTTTCTTTCCACCGGGAACATCATCGCGGGAAACAGCGCCCTCCAGCCCATCCTTCTTGAAGTGGCAAGAAAGGTCTTTGGCGGGATCATCGAAGCTTGACCTGCCGGAGGGTCAGGGCTTAAAGAGCGAATCGGGCATGGGGGGATTGATCTTGTAAGACTTCATCACGGTCTCCGCTATCTTGAATCCGCCAGCAAAATTCGTGATCCTGAAAGGGAAGACCGCGCCGTCCACCTTCCGGAAGTCGGAAAACTCCGCGGACAAGGCGGTCGACTGTCCGCCCGGCATCTCAAAATAGCCGGTGACCTTCACTATGAGGAAAGTGCGGACATCGACGTATATGTCCATTGGAGGGCCCTCACTGCCGGTCAGATGCAGGACCTCCACCTGTTTGCCGTTAAGGTCCTCTCCTCCCTTTATCTTTATCGAATAAGCGTTCTTCAGCAGACCGTAAGGCAGGTCCGTGTGCTTATATTGATACACCATCGCAAGAAGACTGTCTCCCTTTACCTGCGAGAAGGGCAGACCGTCGGCTTCCCTGTATCCGGCGTCGCCGTTTAATATCCTCGTCTCCGAAGAGTTCTGGTACTTAGTCTCAACCCGGAGCCTGCGCGGCCTCTTCAGGAAGACCTCATAGGTCCCGTGATCCTGACGCATAAAGGCCTCGATGTTTCCTGAGGCATGCACACTCTTCAGTTTTTCTAGGACATCTTTGCCGCCGTACGCCGTGACAATCTTCGAGACGAGGGACTTGACGTCATCAGAGGAGACGGCTGATTCGGCGGAAGAAATCCTATAGCAACATGCTAAAACGAGAAAGACCACCAGGGCATAATGGATACGTCTCATGCCCTCATTATACCCGAATTCGTCCCTGTTTATTAGATGGGGAGTTCTGTCACCAAGGTAACCCTGCTTCCCTTTGTAGGGGCTTTGACGAGGTCCTAATCCGGAGTATGATTTTAGATAAGGGGACGTTCGGGTTTTGGTGAGACGCAAGAAGCGAAAGGAGATAACCATGAAGAAAGGATTAGCGATAATTATAGGACTGGGCCTTATGCTCGCATCCGTGGGCTGCATCGTTGAACGCAGGGGTGACGAGTATCCGGGGCATCGTGATGAGTACAGGGAGAACGAGGAACACAGAGATCGCAACTACGACCGGGACCATGAACACAGGGACCGCGACGAGCAACAGGACTACGACTACCGCGATTGACCGCGGAACGAACTTGCCTCCACTGCTGCCTGCACCGACGTGCGGCCGGATGGTATACTAACCCGTATGAACCAGGACCACCCGGCCTCGGACAGAAAAGTCAAAGGCGCCGGCATATATTCCTACATGGACATGGTGGCCGGGGAGGCGGAAGGATATGCATTAGCCCATACATCGCCGCTCTCACCTCTCCTTGAGGAGATCGAATCCTTTACACTAACAAAGACGCCCTTTCCTAATATGCTCACCGGCCGGGTCGAAGGCAGGTTCCTGCAGTTCGTGGCCCAATTGTCAGGCGCGAGACGGATTGTCGAGGTCGGCACATTCACAGGCTACTCTGCCCTCGCCATGGCAGAAGTCCTTCCCGATGACGGCCGCGTCATTACCATCGAGCACAATCCCGATCACGCGAAGATCGCTCAGGGCTTTTTCGACCGGAGTCAGAGTGGATCAAAGATCACCCTTCGCCTGGGAGAGGCCCTCGAAATCCTGAAGGACCTGCCCGATGCGGAGACCGATCTTGTCTTCATAGACGCCGACAAGCAGAACTACAGTGCCTATTACAGGGAAGCGATGCGGATGTTGCACAGCGGAGGACTGATACTTGCCGACAATGTCTTGTGGTACGGAAGGGTCTTCGGTCCGCAGGACGACTCAAGTCGCGCAATGGCGGAGTTCAACGACCTTGTGAATGCGGACAGCCGCGCCGAGAAGCTGTTTCTCACCATCCGGGACGGGATCTATCTGATAAGGAAACGCTGAGAAGCGCGCCTGCCCTCAGAGCCTTATGCCAAAACTATCTCTGAGGTGGAAATCCGGCGTGCGTCCGGCGTGGCTCAGCGCCCAATAACTCATTGTCTGATCACTTTGCTTTATGACTGCACAGGCAGAGATGTCGATCGCCTGATCTTTGTCGATCAGGGACTTCAGAGGAAGTTCCACGCTGACTTTGAGACTGTCCGGTTCTCGTTGCACGACAAACGGCAGGGATTCAAAGGCAGCCTCTGCTTTCATGCCTTCCCGGTAAGATGTGAAGCTATAGACATTCCAGTGGCCGGCGGGTGAAAGATTGAACTCCCAATAATGCTTATAGCCCACAGGGCCGATGAAGAACTCAAAGCACGTCTCTTCCCACAGCCTGTCCCGGCGCTCCGGCGACCCGGTTGTTTTCGGAAGCAGGACATCAGACAGACAGCCGGATATTGAGCAGGTCAGTGAAAGCGTACCGTCTTTACGTCCGATTTCTCCCTGAATAATGATCCGCTCGCTCCCGGTCTTATGAAACGGATGCAGAAAGAAGTTCTGTTTCTTCATTAGAACTGAATGGCTACTGATCGTATCTTCTACCTGTTTTGACAAATTCTACTACAATTCCATAACGGCAAACAATGCGAATATTGTCCTCAAAAAAGCATTTCTATCGGCCCTTTATTTGTTTAAGAACTTGATTGTGCGAAGATACGATCTCGGCACAAAGAGATTGGCGGTCCCAACGGGATTCGAACCCGTGTTTTAGCCTTGAGAGGGCCACGTCCTAGGCCTCTAGACGATGGGACCATCTGGCTGGGGAGAGAGGATTCGAACCCCTATAAGCAGATCCAGAGTCTGCCGTCCTGCCATTGGACGACTCCCCAAAAATCAATGATTTAGAGTATTTAGAAAGCTTTTTACTTTATCATAATACCTCAAAAACCGTCAAATCTCCGAGGACTGAATCCCCCTTTCGCTTCATCGGGAAGCGTCCAGGATTGTTCGGGCAATTAGACCTTGACTCGGTTACCCCTCTCTGATACGCTGATTCTATAAAGCGAGGGGATAACCTCATGCACTTTCACTTCGCGTGAGGCAACAGAACCATCCAGACCCTATGATTAAAAGGTAGAAGACAAGTCCCCCGATCGAGTATGTTGTATCGGGACAGATTCAACAAATCGAGAGGAGGACTTGCCATGAAGAAGGTTAGCAAACTTGATTTCAAGGGT
>JAJYIF010000020.1 GCA_021790195.1 Nitrospirota bacterium | reverse complement strand
TCCCCGCGCGGGAGCGTGGATTGAAACACCGCCGTCTTATGACGATGTCATGAGATGGTTCAGAGTCGCTCCCCGCGCGGGAGCGTGGATTGAAACTTACAAAAGGGAAAGAAGAGAAAGACGAAAAGGAGGTCGCTCCCCGCGCGGGAGCGTGGATTGAAACGGAAGGGGAGACGGCGAAAGACGCTGAGGACTATGTCGCTCCCCGCGCGGGAGCGTGGATTGAAACATCTGTCTTGACTCTCCATCCTTCCTTGCCCTGGACCGTCGCTCCCCGCGCGGGAGCGTGGATTGAAACTGACGAGGGCGGGATCTGTCGGCCACGCACGTGAAAGACTTTCATCGAGTCAGCCTTTATTTTTCTTGTAACGAGCCCTTATAATAAATCACAGTGATTTCCGTTAAGAAGCCCTATATCATCACCCGCAACAAAGTAATCATGGATTACGTGCGCATATACTGTGACACGCCGGAAAAGCTCTTGAGAAGCCCGCTCTTCCTCGATCTCGTAGACCGTTTTATCGAGAGAGCTGCTGCCAGGGGAAGCGCGCTCTTTGCCTTCCTTCTCGAAACCCTGCCCCAGCTTAAGAGGAAGGACCTGCCAGCATATATGGCAAACCTGCTCAGGCTGCTTGCCAGCCACACGTCCGCAGAGATAACTGCTATGAACAGCGACTTCGGGCCGGTCCTCTCGCACAAGGAAGAGCTGCACGAGTTAGTCGAGGAGCTCTACAATTACTGGCGCCGCTTCGAGCGTTTTCTTTATCTGGAGGCCCCCAAAAGGCAGGAGGCGACCAACAGCGAACTTCACGGAGTACAGTTCATAAAATCCAACGAGGACTTCAAGAACCTTGTTCTTTACGTTTACAGGAGTATTGCGCAGAACATCACCGGAAGCAGCCCCAGGGTTTACAGGCAGCTGCCCTCGGGAGCAAACATGGGGATGCTCACAGAGCAGATTGACTGGATGTGTCCCGGCCTTTACAGCAGTCTCGCACAAGTACCTTTCATCAGGCTTTCTCTCGTCAATCCCCCCGTTATTTTCTATCCCAGGTCCAACCAGAGAAAAGGCGCGTTCGAGGAGATAGACGGCCTGTCACAAAGCGCTCTCAGAGTCGACCCGACAGAGTGGTTCTGCTATCCCGCAAAGGTCGGGGAGCTGACGGCGTTTATATTCTTCCACCAGGATTTCATATCACTTGCGCTCTCCCTTTCCAACCTGTTCGAAATAGCAGGTTACGAGGATGTCCGCAATCGAAAGCCGGATTTGATCATGCTCTTCGGTCTGCAGGGGCAGGCTCTCAAATCCGATACCGTCTTCTTCGAGGACAAGGACAATAACATCCTGACCGGGCTGGTAGGATATTCTGAAGAGGTGGACTATTTCGGTTACTTCAAAAAGATGGCCCTGACCCTGCATAACATTGCGATGCTGAAAAGGGGACGACTTCCCGTCCACGGCGCCATGGTCCATGTCAGACTGAAGGACGGAGCACAGGCAAATGTCGTCATTGTCGGCGACAGCGGCGCGGGGAAATCGGAGACGATCGAGGCGTTCCGCACACTCAATACGGAAGACATCTGCGACCTCAAGATAATATTCGATGACATGGGCTCCATCGGCATCGATGCCGATGGCAGGGTCGCCGGATACGGCACCGAGATCGGCGCCTTCGTCAGACTCGACGACCTGGAGGCCGGATATGCGTATGAGGAAATCGACAGATCGATCTTCATGAACCCGGACAAGATCAATGCGAGACTTATCATTCCTGTGACGAGGTACAATCACGTCATCAAGGGCTACCCGGTCGACTTCCTGCTCTATGCAAACAACTACGAGCAGATAGACGACGACCATTCGGTGGTGGAGCTCTTCAAGTCCGATGAAGAGGCTCTCGAAGTCTTCAGGAGCGGAGCGAGGCTTGCCAAGGGCACGACTGATGAAAAGGGCCTGGTTCATACCTATTTCGCCAATCCCTTCGGCGCGCCGCAGCGCAGGGACATCCACGAAATGCAGGCAAAGCTTTATTTCGGTCATATGTTCAGGGCCGAAGTCAAGGTCGGGCAGGTGCGGACAAGGCTGGGCATCGGGGGGTTCGAGCATATAGGACCCAGGGCCGCAGCCATGGGCCTGCTTCAGGCCATTCGCGAGTCGAAAGGCTGAATACTCTTCCTACAAAAAAAGGACCCCGCCTTTTCAGGCGGGGCGAGTTGAGGTCAGCCCTGTTAAAAGAAATCTACACCGGCATCTTCCTCCGTTCAGTCAGCCAGAGGAGTCTCGAACCATTGGTCACCGATGATCTCATGGACTTAATCAAATTCCCGGTCTCTGTCTCGAAACCTCCCGGACGCTCGAAGGGATGAAATGTTGCGGCAGCTTCTATCTCTGCAAGCTTCCTTATCTCACTCTCTCCTGCCTCCTCTATAGAAGTTCCCATAGCCTTTGCGAGCGAGATAAATATCTCCCTGTGGCTCTTCGCCTCGCCGGCCGGTTCGACCGCCTTCCGGATCTCTCTCAGCCTTCCGAGAAAGTCTACGATGGTCCCACCGGCCTCAAGGTGTGCTGCGACAGGCAGGACGATGTCCGCCTTCTGCGCCAGCTCAGTCAAGTGCGACGCCTGCACAATCAGGAAATCCGTCTGAGGACTTTCTTGTAAAGGTATCTCCCCGACAACATAAAGAAGCGCCGTCTTCCCCTCTGTCATCTCCCGATAAGACTTCCCCTGCTTCTTGATCCCCATGAGGACCACGCCCTTCGAATTGCTTTCCGGGGACACCGAAACTACCGCTCCCTTCAGCATGCGAAAGTTGGATGAGGCCGTATAGAGCGAGGGGGACGAGAGAATCACAGGCTCCCTGGCAGCGAGATAAAGCGCGGCAGCAGACTCGACCGCATCGGTAATCGTTGCTCCAGAGACGGAAGAAGCGAGCTTCCCATTAACTTTTATGCCCCCGTCCATGATCGCCTTTGCCAGCGCCCTGAGCGTCTGAAACTCTTCACCTATGAGATTAATGGCAGCGACAGATGAAATGCGCGGCTCCGTGGAGTTGATCGTTATCAGCTTCGCTCCCTCATTGATCCTCTTCCTGATAATGGCATCGAGGCCCGGCAGCTCCCTCTTCCACTGGTCAGGGTCAAGCCCTGCGAGCACAAAAAGGTCGGCCGATGCAAGGTCAGCGCCTCCGGAAATGAGCATCGACTCGTCGCCGTATATGCTCGCGGTGCTGTCGAGGTTATGGGTCCCCGCCACCTCCGAGGCAAATCTCTTCAACAGCAGCGCATCCTCGTTCAGGATGCCCGCCGTAGTGACGAACCCCGAATTGCCTCCGGCCTTTCTTATCTCCTGAGAAACTGCGGCGAGGGCGTCTTCCCAGCTCGTTTCCTGCAGTCGCCCGTCCACTCTCTTCATCGGCGTCCTGATGCGGGAGTCGGCCTCAATGGCGTCGAACCCAAAACGGCCATAGGCGCAGATATATTTCTCGGGCGAGCCTTCGGGCGCACCCGCATTTATCTTCGCGACCCTGCCGTCCGTCGTGCTGACTCTGAGCTCGCAGGCATTGCCGCAGAGCAGACAGACCGAATTGGTCTTCTCGTAATCCCATTCCCGCCCCCTGCGCCACCTGTCGGCCTCCAAAAGCGCGTTCACCGGACAAGCGTCCACGCAGCTGCCGCAGAATGTGCACCCTGAATCCTGAAGGGGCCTGTCATTTGCCGTGGCTACCTTCGACCCAACGCCCCGTCCCATAAACTCCAAAACGTTCGTGCCCTGGTCCTTGCAGACCCTCACGCATCTGCCGCAGAGCACGCAGTAATCTGGGTCCCGCTTGATAAAAGGGTTGGCGTCGTCCACAGAGAACCCGAATTGCTTTCTGATGAAAGTCGATTCCTTGATCTCGAAATCATAGGCGTATTTCTGGAGATTGCATACGCCCGCCTTCGTGCAGGTCATGCAGTCAAGGGGGTGCATGGACAGGACAAGGTCTATCACAAACTTTCTGGTTTCGAGGACCTTATCGGTCTTCGTTTTGACCTTCATCCCTTCCTTCACCTTTGTGGTGCAGGCTATCATCGGGGCCTTCAACCCCTCGATTTCGACCATGCACAAGCGGCAAGCGCCGATGCCCTTCATCCCTTTCAGGTAGCAAAGATTCGGTATATGGATACCTCCGAGCTCAGCCGCATCGATGAGGTTCATTCCCTCATGCGCGTGAATCTCTCTGCCGTCTATAGTGAGTCTTACCACGTTTGCCACTCAAAATTCCTCCTTTTTCTTGAGTCGTGCCCGTCAGCCTATTGCAGGTGGAGCATCGCCGTTCCCGCAATCCGACTGCGAACATCAGTATCGAGTCCTTTTTAAACGCCTACGGACTCCCTGAAATTTGCATTGACGACCACAATCGCCCCTGTCGGGCAGACGCCCCTGCAATTGTCGCATTTAGTGCACCTCTTTTGCCGGATCTCAAAAGCCGGATATCCGCTCTGATAAGGCTTTCTCTTTTGTCCGAGAATAGCGTGGGGCCTGCAGGCGTCCATACAGAGGCCGCACGCGTCGCACTTGCCGGGGATGATACGGTATTCAACAAGGGCCCGGCACTCCATCGAGGGGCACCCTCCTCCGGCATGCACGTCGAAAACGTCCGAAGCCATCCAGTCGACAATGAACCTCGCCGTGTCCTTCCCCTTCTTGCAGAAGGAGGACTCGAGCATGTTCCCGGCAATCCTTTTGAGGGCCCTCACGTCTTCGCCGGAGCCTCCGCCGCCCGCGATCCTTTCGAGTCTTATCTTCGCCTCATAGCTGCCCATGGAGCAGGGGAAACATCTTCCGCACATGGGACCGTCGAGGAATTCCGTTATGTAACAAAGCGCCTTTTGCACGGGGCAGCCCTTTTCCTCGGCGTGTATTTTCAGCTCTTCAATCTTGATCTCTTTCTTCTCCGCAGAGCTCTTCTCCATCTTTCCCCACCTCTAATAGATATCTTCCGCCATGTAGATGACCTCAGGCAGCAGGTAAGAAACCAGGTCCCGGTATGAAACCATTCCGATGATCTTGTCGTCCTCCATGACCGGCAGATGCCTGATCTTCTTTTCCGACATGACCGCAATGGCGACACTTATGTCCGTGGCCGACCCAAGGGCGATCGGCTTGGCGGTCATAATAGTAGCCATGGTCTCCTCCTTGAAATTAATGTTCTTCGCGAAACAGTGCATGATGTCCCTCTCAGTGAAGATACCGGCCAGTTTCTCGTTCTCATCCAGCACCAGTATGGAGCCGACATTGTGTCCGTCCATGACCGTTATCGCGTCGGCAACAATGCATGTTGTTTTGCACGTAACCATCTTTGAAGGCTTCGCCTGTAACAGGTCCTTCAGTGTCATTTTCGCTCTCCTTTCGAGTAGCTCAATCTTTTCAGGAGGTACCCTGAACTGCTCTTCGAGCTTCACAATGCTTTGCTTTCTTATCTTGACCGCGCTGATGGGGCACGCGTTAAAGCACGCCTTGCATTTTTCACAGACATCCTGGTCAATAAAGAAGTGTTCTCTGGTCTCTTTCACGGCCCCGTAGGCGCAGGCCTGCTTGCAGAGCCCGCAGCTGATGCACTCCGCGGAATTGATCACGAAGACGCCGGTGCCCCCGCACACATTTGCCCTGCAGTATTTCCCATAGATATGTTCCTCGTATTCGTCCCTGAAATACTGGATTGTGCTGAGCACCGGGTTCGGGGCCGACTGGCCCAACCCGCACAGAGACCCTTTCTGGATCTGTCTCCCCATCTCTATAAGTCTCTCGATGTCGCCGTGCTTTCCCTTTCCGCTCGTGATATCTTTAAGGATCTCCAGCATCTGGTAAGTCCCGATCCTGCACGGAGGGCACTTCCCGCAGGACTCCGACTGGGTGAAAGAAAGAAAGTATTTCGCCACGTCCACCATGCAGGTGTCCTCGTCTATGACGACCATTCCGCCCGAGCCCATCATCGAGCCCACTTTCCATAGAGAATCGAAATCCGCCGGGGTATCGAGCAGGCTCGCCGGAATGCATCCTCCCGAAGGTCCGCCGGTTTGGACCGCCTTTATCTTCTTGTCATTAAGGATGCCGCCGCCGATATCGAAGATGATCTCCCTGAGCGTCGTTCCCATGGGCACTTCGACCAGACCCGTGTTCTTGACCTTGCCGGTAAGGGCAAAGACCTTGGTGCCGGGGGAAGTTTCCGTGCCGATGCTCCGAAACCAGTCCGCGCCTTTTTCAATAATGGGCGGCACACAGGCATAGGTCTCGATATTGTTCAGGTTGCTCGGGTATCCCCAGACGCCTCCGCCAGGCTCGGAGAGCCTTGGAGGTCGCGGCCTTGGGAACCCCCTTTCTCCCTCGATAGACGCAACTAGGGCGGTGGACTCTCCGCAGACGAAAGCGCCGGCGCCCTCCCTCACGTCAAGGTGGAAGCTGAAGCCGCTGCCGAGGATGTTCCTGCCAAGGAGTCCGAGCTCCTCCGCCTGATGAATCGCCTGCTTGAGGTTCCTGACCGCAAGGGGATACTCATGCCGGACGTATATGAAGCCGTAGGACGCTCCTATGGCATAAGCGCAGAGGAGCATGCCCTCAAAAAGACTGTGGGGGTCGCCCTCCATAATGGACCTGTCCATAAAGGCCCCGGGGTCTCCTTCATCTCCGTTGGCGATGACGAATTTTATGTTTCCGGGTGCGCTCTTTGTGTGCATCCACTTCTTTCCGGCCGGAAAACCGGCCCCGCCCCTTCCCCTCAGAAGCGCCCGGTCCACTTCATGCAAGACGTCCTCCGGGCTCATGGCGGAAAGCGCCTTCTCAAGGCCTGCGTACCCTCCCACCGCAATGTAATGCAATATATTGGCCGGGTCGATCTTGTCGTTGTTCCTGAGCGCAATACGGAGCTGTTTCTTATAGAAAGGCAGGTCAAGCATCTCCGTGATGGGCTCGCTGAGGATATCTTTCCTATAAAGGGCTTCTCTGAAAGGTGTGCCGGTCTCGAAGGTATAACCTATAAGTGACGTTGCCTGTTCGGGTTTCACCCTCTGATAGAAGATGTTCTGGGGTTCCATCTTCATGATCGGGCCCTTCTGGCACATGCCCTGGCACCCTGTTCTCACGACCTCCATGTCGAGGCCCTTCTTCCTTGCTTCCTCTTCAAGCGCATGAACCACCTTCGAGGAACCCGAAGCGGTGCAGGCGGTCCCACAGCATACCCTCGCCCGCTCCTTCCCCTCGAGAAACACCTCTGATGCCAGCTTCTCCCTCAGTTTCTTCAAATCATCCCTGTTCAACAGCTTTTCCATGCGCGCCCCTTCCTATCCCTTCACTTTGGTGATCAGCATTTCCGCCTTGGCCGCATCAATCTCGCCCACTACCTCTTCATTGACTGTCGCAACCGGGGCAAGGCCGCAGCATCCGACACAGCCGACCGTCTCGAGTGTCATTGAGCTGTCCGGGGTTGTTTCGCCTTCCTTTATACCGAATTCCTCTTCAAGTCTCTGGAGCACCTTTGATGCGCCCCTGACGTGACAGGCTGTCCCGGTGCAGACGCAGACAATATTCTTTCCCCTCGGCTTGAAATAGAAATGCTTATAGAAAGAGGCCGTGCTATATACCTCGGAAAGGGGGATGCCGAGGTCCCGGGAAAGCTCATTGAGCCTATCCTCCGGAAGATAGTTGTGCTCCTTCTGAATCTCCTGAAAGGCATGGATCAGCAGGCCCCTCCTCTTCTGTTTCTCGTCAAGGACCGCACCGGTCTCGCCAAAATATTCTTCCACCCAGACTGGTTCCGGCATCTCAGTACCTCCTTAGGTCAGTTTTCGCTCTGGCAAGCGTAAAGTTTTGAATTTTACCAACAATTTTCCGGTATAATCAATGACCTTATGGTTTTATTAATATTTTTTATTATTTATTATTTTTAATTTCCGTAAAGTTCATTTGACTCATCACTAACATCCAAATCAGGACACAAATACGGCGAGCTCGCTATAAACAGTTTCTAAGCACTATCCGGCTCAATTGCGCGTTCAAGATCGATTGAAAAAAGTTTTGAGTCGTGTCTGCCCGTCATGCAACAAAGTTCATAAATAATCCGGGCTTGGGGATAATGCAGATTTCCTCGGAAAGGTCCGATCTGATCAGAGATTAAACAGGCGTGCGATCATTTCAACAGAGTGGGCTACAGATTTCCGCGCATCCTCTCGGCATGAAGGATCCTCCTCACCGCAAGCTGATACGCCGCCCTTCTCATCCTGCACCTATTCTCGCACAGGGCAAAAACATCGTGGAATGCGGTTATCATGACCGATTTCAGCTTCCTTAACACCTTTTCTTCGTCCCAATACTCGTTCGTCAGGCTCTGGCTCCATTCGAAATAGCTCACCACAACCCCGCCTGCGTTGGCAAGCACATCCGGCACAAGCATTATTCCCTTCTTCGAGAAGATCTGGTCAGCCTCCGTCGTTGTGGGGGCATTCGCAAGCTCCAGGACTATCTTCGCCCTGACCCGTCCCGCATTCTCCTTATTCAGCTGATCTGAAAGCGCAGCAGGTATGAGAATGTCGCAGTCGGACGTAAGCAGTTCAGCGTTGCTGATATTCCGGCCCCCTTTGAAGTCCGCCACCGAGCCGGTCTTTTCCTTGTGCTGCATCACCTTATGAATATCGAGACCCCTGGAGTTCATCGTGCCGCCCTTGGAATCACTCACAGCAACTATCTTGAAACCCTCCTCGAAAAGGATTCGTGCCGCGTTCTCCCCGACGTGACCGAAACCCTGCACCGAGACCCTCGCCCTCGCCTTACTCATACGGAGCCTCTTCATGGCCTCTTCGAGGACATATATTCCCCCGAGCGACGTTGAATAAGTCCTGGCCTTGATGCCCTGAAGCTCATACGGTTTACCCGTCACAACAGCAGGAACATGCTGCCCCTTTATGCGCTCGTACTCGTCCAGTATCCAGACCATGATATGCTCGTCGGTATACACGTCCGGCGCGGGAATGTCCTTGAAAGGCCCGATATAGTCCTGAATCGCGCGGATATAGGCGCGCGTCACCTGTTCGAGCTCGTTCTTGCTCAGCTCCTTCGGGTTCACGACGACCCCGCCCTTCGACCCGCCGAACGGGATATTCACCACCGCGCACTTCAGCACCATCAGAAAGGCGAGGTCCCTGACATCGTCGACGGTCAGCTCCGGATGGAACCTCAGCCCTCCCTTCGTCGGCCCCCGCGCGTCGTTGTACTGTATCCGGTGGCCCACAAACATCCGGGTCTTACCGGAGTCCATCCTCACAGGGAAATGGAATGTGAAAGACCGCCTCGGCATTGCGAGCAGCTCGAGCTCGTCCGCAGAAAGACCCAGGTCCATATAGAGGTCGCCCAGCTCATTTATGCACAACTTGCAGAGGTTCCTGTCGTCTATATGTATCCTTTCGTGATGTCTGTGCACCATAGGCTTCATCTCCTTCATCTTCTCGTATACGGCATCCGTCGTTCTAGAAATATTATCAATATTCCGGCCAAAAATCCAGATACCTGAAACCTTCCACAGGACCTTCAATTTTTGTTAAGCTATCAACGGGCATTTTTCTTCAGCGATGAATTTTTTCGTTACGGCAAAAGAAGGAGGAATTCGACCATGGATTTTGGAATGAAAAACAGGCTCTCGAAGATCTTTAATCCGAAGACCGGAAAGACCGTCATGCTTGCCGTGGACCACGGCTACTTTCAGGGACCCACGACCGGCCTGAGAGACATGAAGGGCATAACCCCGCTTATCCCTAACGCAGACTGTCTTTTCGTCACGAGAGGCATCTTGAGAAATTGCATCGACCCGAAGATCGATACCCCGGTCTGTCTCAGGGTTTCGGGAGGACCGAGCATCCTCGGCGACTTATCGAATGAGGACATCACTACTTCTATGGAAGAGGCCGTCAGGCTCAATGCCTCGGGCGTCGGCATGTCGATCTTCGTCGGCGCGAAGAACGAAGACAGGACGATTTCTAACCTTGGCCGGCTCATAAATGAAGCTGAGAGATACGGTATCCCCGTCCTTGCCATAACTGCGGTAGGCAAGGAAATGGCGCGGGACTCCCGCTATCTCGGCCTCGCCTGCAGGATGGCCGCTGAAATCGGGGCCCATTTCGTAAAGACTTACTTTTGCGAGGACTTTCACAAAGTGGCCGAAGGATGCCCTGTGCCGATCGTCATAGCGGGTGGGAAGAAGATACCGGAGCTCGACGCCCTCCTGATGACCGAAGGTGCGATAAAGGCAGGGGCCTCAGGAGTGGACATGGGAAGGAATATCTTCCAGAGCGACAACCCGGTCGGCATGATCAAGGCGGTCAGGGCCATCGTGCATAAAGGCGTCTCCGCGAAAGAGGCCTTCGATATCTACGAAAAGACGAAGAAACCGCAAAGCACTGGGAGCGAAAGGGATATTGACGAACAGATGGAGAAGGTCTAGGGAAGGAACGAAAACGACTCTGCACCATGGCGGACACGCCTCGGGCATGCGGTATTTTCGAGGGAATTACTTATATGAAAGTCGCCGTATACTACAGCAACAATGACGTGAGGATAGAGGAGCATCCGGTCCCCCCTATTTCCGACGGAGAGGTGCTCGTGAAGATGATGGCGTGCGGGATATGCGGCACGGATGTAATGGAATGGTACCGCATAAAGAAGGCGCCGCGCGTTTTGGGACACGAGATGGCGGGCGAGATCGTTGCGGCCGGCAGCGCGGTACGAGATTTTAGGACGGGCGACCGGGTCTTTGTATCCCATCATGTGCCCTGCTACAACTGCCGTTACTGTTCTGAAGGAAATTATACGGCCTGCGAGTCCCTGCACTCGGGGAATTATGACCCCGGCGGTTTTTCGGAATATATACGGGTACCTGAGCAGAATGTAAGGTTCGGGACATTTCGCCTTCCGGACGGAATCACCTATGAGGAAGCGGCGATGATCGAACCCCTTGCCTGCGCGCTCCTGGGGCAGAGAGGTCTCGGGATCACGGACAGGCACACGGTCCTCGTCATAGGCTCAGGCATTTCCGGTCTTCTGCATATCCGTCTCGCCAAGCTGAGAGGCGCAAGAGTCATCGCCACGGATATAGACGACTACCGCATCCGGATAGCGAGAGAGTTCGGGGCCGATAACGTCTTCAAGGCAGACGCCTATTCGGCGGCGGAGCTGAAACGCGTTAATAACGGACGACTCGCTGAGCGGATCATTGTCTGCGCAGGCGCAAGGCAGGCGATAGACCATGCAGTGTCCTCCATCGACCGAAGGGGAATGATCCTCTTTTTTGCCGTGCCTCAAGGAGAGATATGTATCCCCTCGACGGAATTCTGGAGGGACGAGGCCAGGATCGCCTTCTCTTACGGGTCCGCCCCTGAAGACCTTCGTGAGGCCATCGGATTGATCGAGAGCGGCACGTTCGCGGCAAGGAAGATGGTCACCCACGTGGTCGCCCTTTCAGACATACAGAACGGTTTTAAGCTCGTGTCTCAGGCAAAGGAATCTCTTAAGGTCGTCGTAATACCCGATCCCGCATAGCGTTCCAGTACCGCTATTGCGGGCTTTCATCCCAAAAGTTAGAATATATTAGAGGATGACCAAAGAGCAGTATGTAGAGGCCGGCCTCGAAAAAATAACCAGGACCTGGACGGGCGTGATATGCCTTCTCGGCGCCGCAATCTTTTTGGCCCTGTCGCTTCTCGATTATTATGTGACCCCTGAAAATTTCGGCAGATTCCTCCTGTATCGCGCTATCGTCAGCATTTCGCTTGCCATATGCTTCCTTCTGACCAGACTCAAGTCGGGCAGGCGCTCCCTGTATCTGATAGGCTTCATCGGAGCTTCTGTATCCGCCGCAGTGATCGAATTAATGATATTGTCTTTTGGAGGGCACAAGTCGCCTTATTACGGCGGCATGGCGGTATTGACGATAGCAGTCCTGGGGTTCATCCCCTTCGACACATTATGGTCCTTGTCCATAGCCGCCGTAGTTTATTCCATCTATCTCTTCCCTATTCTCATCTTCGACCGCGTGACCGATCCCGCTCATTTCGTCAGTGAGAATGCGTTTCTGATCTCCATTCTTGTGACCGCATTCATATGGCGCCATATGAGCAATCGCGGCATAGTCAGGGGGATTGCAATGCAATACGACCTCGCCGAGGACAAGAAGAGACTCGAAAAAGACAGAGACAGTCTGCGGGACTCAATCGACGTCTTTTCGTATATTGTGTCGGAGGTGGAGAAGAAGAAGGGCTTTGACCTCTATCTTTACAAGCCTCTGCCTAACCCCAACATTCCGACGTGCTGGGAGCTGAAGAACTGCCCGTACAAGGAGTGCCCGGTATACGGCGCGAAGGGCGCCCGCTGCTGGCAGATAGCCGGGACCCATTGCGGAGGAGTCGTCCAGGGCTACTTTGCAAAGAAGTTCAGCGACTGCAAGGAGTGTGATGTTTACAAGGAAGCCACCCAAGAGCAGGCCTACGAAGTACGCGAGACCTTTTACAATATGATGCATATTCTCGAAAACACACACCGGGAGCTTATAGAGTCGCGCCGCGCGGCAGAAGAGACGAGCAGGCTCAAATCGGAATTCCTAGCTAACATGAGCCATGAAATACGTACGCCTATGAACGGCATTATAGGAATGACCGCAATGGCCCTCGACACAGACCTCACCGCTGAACAGCGCGATTATCTTAACACCGTCCAGAAGAGCGCCTATGCCCTCCTCAATATCATCAACGACATCCTCGATTTCTCGAAGATCGAGGCGGGCAAGCTCTCACTCGACATCGTGGATTTCGACCTGCGCCAGACGGTGGAAGGGGTGGTCGATACCCTTTCTGCTCATGCTGCCGGCAAAGGCCTCGAACTAGTCTCTCTCGTGCATCATGACGTTCCCTCCTTCCTGAGGGGCGATGCGGGAAGGATCCGTCAGATCCTTCTCAACCTGGGCGGAAACGCCATAAAATTCACGGACAAGGGAGAGGTCATCATAAGGGCCGAAATGGCCGAGGAATCTCATACGCACGCACGGGTAGTTTTCTCTGTAATCGACACGGGGATAGGCATTCCCGAAGACAAGCACGAGATCATATTCGATCCCTTCATTCAGGCGGATGGTTCGACCACGCGCAGGCATGGAGGAGCGGGTCTCGGCCTGTCCATATCCAAGAAGCTCGTCGAGCTGATGGGGGGCCGGATAAGCGTTGAAAGCGAACCGGGGAAAGGAAGCGTTTTCTGGTTTTCCCTACACCTCGAAAAACAGCCGGAACAGGAGGCGCTGCGAAGAGCGGTCCTGCCGGACATTAGGTCGCAGAGGGTTCTCGTGGCCGACGATAATGAGACCAACAGGATAGTCCTCTGGAAGACACTTCAGGGCTTCGGCTTCGACGTCCAGGTTGTTGAAAGCGGCGCCGCGGCCCTTGAGGTGCTCGTGGAGGCGGCGCGGGCCGGAAATCCCTTCGCCTTGCTGCTATTGGACATGCACATGCCTGCAATGGACGGAGAGCAGACCGCAGCCGCCGTCAGGACCACTGCCGGTATAAAGGACACCTCAATAATTCTCCTTACCTCCTTTGGGACCCACGGCGATATCTCCCATGCAAGACGCATGGGCTGCGACGGATACCTGATAAAGCCCGTGAAGGAATACCTCCTCCTGGACACGATCACAACCGTCCTGAGCCGGAAAGCCGCGCCTCCCGAAAAGGAGACAAGGTCCCTGTACGTTCCTTCCAGGAGAGCGCGCGTGATGTTTCGGAACGTGCGCGTTCTTCTCGTAGAAGACAATCCTATAAACCAGAAGACAGCCCTGGCTATCCTGGAGAGGGCGGGGTGCGCAGTGGATGTCGCTGAAAACGGCCTTGAGGCAGTCCGGGCGCTCGACAGAGACAACTATGACCTCGTCTTCATGGACGTTCAGATGCCTGAGATGGACGGTTTTGAGGCGACAAGGGCTATACGCGGAAAGGAGACGGGAGAAAGGCATCACATCATAGTTGCTATGACGGCCCATGCCATGACCGGAGACCGCGAGCGCTGCATTCAGTCCGGCATGGACGACTACATCTCTAAGCCGATAACCCCGGTAGAGATGTGCAAGATCATCGAGAAATGGGTCGGACCCGAGAGCGTAATACATCTCGACGGACAGGCAAATGAGGGAGTCTGTTCCGGTGATGGAAAATCGGAGGAGGGGACGGCTGTTGACCATAACTCCCCCGTCGACATAAAAAGCGCCCTCTCCAGATTCGACAACGACACAGAGTTTCTCAAACGGATGTTCTGCAAATTCATGGAATACGCCCCGGAACAGATAGAGGTCCTATACAGGGCCGCTGTTGCCGGCGATACCGAGAAGGTGCGGTCCCTGGCCCACGGGTTCAAAGGCTCCTCTGCCACGTTGAGCGCAGTCCGGATGACGTCTCTGGCGGAGAGGATAGAGAAGTCGGGACGCGATCACAATCTCTCCGGAGCTATGTCCCTCATTCAGGAACTGAGATCGGAGCTATCGAGACTCGGCAAATTTGTCAGGGACCTGTGAATCTGTCTCCGCGCCTTCTTCTTAAACCTCTTAAGACGATAATATGACTCTCTGTCCCGCTCAGAGATGAATTGAGTGATGCCCCTGATTTTGCGTCTGAGATCCGGAGCCACGATTTCTTCGAGCACCCTTATCTTCCTTGTCGTTTTAAGTATCTCGGCGCCGAGCCGCTTTAATTTGCTTTCAAACTCCGCGTTATCTATCATCGATTCGAGCAGTTTTTCAAAGCGGTAAATGCACTCATCGAGGTGGGGTGTAGTCGAAAGATAATCGTATCCCCTTTCCTCGGGCGCCCTCACCGGTCCTTCGGCCACCGATATGTCTTTATATTTAAGCCCCCATATACTCTTCTCAGCAATATCGATCGCGAAATCCCTCGCTGCCGCGGCAGCTACGGAACCGACAGCGTCCCTTCCCTCGTGTCCGAGACTGAGCGCGAGCTCCCGGAGGGCGTTCCCGTAAGTGTTCCTGATCTCTTCTCTCGATCTGAGAAAGGGCCGGCTCGTCTCCAAAAACTCCCTTATAAGCGCCTGTCTCCTCGCCTTCAGTATCCCTGCACTGCCGGAGACGGCCCTGGCCTTTTCCTTTAACAGAAAGAGGTTTGTCCTCGTCGGGTGTATCATGCCTTCCCCGACTGGAACCTCTTGAGAACAGCTGCGCCGAGATCGAGCGTTTCATCTATGGTCCTGCCCCTCGTCCCCTGATTGACAAATTCCCTTTCAAAGGCGTCCGCAAAGTCGAGCATCAGGACGTCTCCCTTTGTCATTCCGTCCCTGCCGACAATCGCCTCGATCTTCCTGAGGTCCCTTCCCTTTGCGTATAGCCTGTAAAGACTGTTCGATATCTCCCTGTGGTCTCTTCTCGTCCGGCCCTCTCCTATGCCTTTTTGCATAAGCCTCGAGAGGCTCGGCAGCACGTCTACCGGAGGAAAGATGTTCATCTGGTGAAGCTCACGGCTCATTACGAGCTGGCCCTCCGTAATATAACCCGTAAGGTCCGGGATGGGATGAGTGATATCGTCCTCGGGCATAGTCACCACCGGCAGAAGAGTGACCGAGCCCTTCATCCCCCTTATCCTGCCTGCCCGCTCATACAGAGAAGCCAGGTCGGAATACATATAGCCGGGATAACCCCTTCTTCCCGGCAGTTCCTCACGCGCCGTGGATATCTCCCGCAGGGCGTCGCAGTAATTCGTCATGTCGGTCATGACCACAAGGACGTCCATCCCGCAGCCGAATGCCAGGAATTCGGCCGCCGTCAGCCCGAACCTCGGGGCAAGAAGCCTTTCCATGACCGGATCATCCGCCATGTTCACGAAGGCTACGAACCCGGTCCTGATTTCTTCGAGTACCTTCATGTAGAAATGATACTCCTGAAACGTAACCCCAACGGCGCAGAAGACGACTACGAAAGCGGCTTCCGCGCCCGGCAACAAGGGATGTCCCGAACCCGAAGCCGACACGGTCCGCGCGTTTCTGAGAATTCCGGCGACAAGCTCTTTTGAAGGAAGCCCGGCGCAGGAAAAGACCGGCAGCTTCTGTCCTTTCACAAGCGTATTCAGACCGTCGATCACGGAGAACCCGGTTTCAATGAATTCCTGGGGCCGCGCCCTCGCAGACGGATTGATCGGACAACCGCCGATGGGCGACCTTTTTTCAGGAACGAACATCGGCGCGCCGTCTATCGGCCTGAACGAACCGTTAAACGTCCTGCCGAGAAGCTCACTAGATAGAGGGGCGCTTCTCAGGGCGTCGGTGAATATGACCGATGTCGACTCCGCGTCCAGACCGCGCGTCTCTCCATAAACCTCCACGAGGACCGTCTCCCCCTCTATTCTCAGGACCTCTCCGGCCAGCTCCCTGCCGTCAGGAGCAACTATCCTTATGACCTCTCCGATCCTCGCTGCAAAAACCTCTCTCACAAAGAGCAGCGGGCCTTCCAGTGAGGAAATGGTGCGGTATCTGTGCTCCGAAAGTCTCATATCTCTTCGAGTCCCTTGCCCTGCTTCAACCTCCCGGATGCGTCGTCGTAGTAGTCCAGGATTCTCGTGATAACTGCACAGGTCTTTTCCGGGGGAGAAAAGGCGTCCTCCGTATACGCGTTTTGCGCCAGAAACTCGGTCCTGATCATACCGGCCACCCGCATGACAAGCCTGTCTGCATCCTGAAGTCCCTCAATGCCGACAATCTCGGAGACCTCAAGAAGCGTCTGTTCTTTTTGCAAGAGCTCCCTGCAGCGCTGCATTAAAGTCCCCCATCGGGCGGACACCTTCTCAATGTAGACTTCGATTGTATCCTTCGAGTAAAGGGAGTAACTTTGGAACCAGTTTATCGCGGGGAAGTGTCTTTTGTGGGCCAGAGACGTGTCGAGCATGAGAAACGCTCCCCCGGCCCGAAGGCAGGCCTGCGTGACCGGTTCGGTAAAGTCGGCCCCGGGGGGCGAAACGGAAAGGACCATGCTGAGCGAGCCTGTCGCACCGCTCAATGTCTCCACCACCCCAGCCCTCTGGATGAAACTTGACAGCCTCGATGCGAGATACGTGGGATACCCTTCTTCTCCCGGCATCTCCTCAAGAGAAGAGGATATCTCCCTCAGTGCCTCGGCCCACCTGGACAGACTGTCGGCGAGAAAGAGCACGTGATAACCCATGTCCCTGTAATATTCCGCCATGGTCACAGCTGTATATATGGATGCCTCTCTCGCCGCAACGGGCATGTTCGAGGTGTTCACAACGAGTATCGTGCGCTCCATCAGCGGCCTGCCGGTCCAGTGGTCTTTCAGGTCCAGAAATTCCTCGATCATCTCCGCCATCTCATTGCCCCGCTCGCCGCAACCCACATAAACCACAATGTCGGCGTCCGCGAGCTTGGCGATAGATTGCTCCAGGATAGTCTTTCCCGTCCCGAACCCGCCGGGCAGGACCGCCGTCCCTCCCCTTGCAAGCGGGAAAAGAAAATCGATGCTCCTCTGACCCGTAACGATAGGCCCGGAGACCGGAAGCCTCCGCCTGCAAGGCCTCTGAACCCTCACAGGCCATTCGCTGCAGGCCGTGATTATTTCGCCGTCCTCAAACACTCCGACCGGCCCCTCCAGACTGATCTCTCCGTCGGCAGTCCACGAGAGCCTCTTCTGCGATCGGCCGCCTGCGGCTATAAAATGTCTGAAAGCGCCTTCTTCCACAAAACCGATATTCTCTCCTGGAGCGACTTCGTCACCCTTTCTCTTCAGAGGGACAAAGCGTCTCACGGCTGAGCAGTCGAGAGCGCGCATATCTTTTCCGATCCTGATAAAGGGTCCCGTCTCGTCTCTTAACTTCTCGAGAGGTCTTTGCAGTCCGTCGAACATTCCGGAGAGAAGTCCCGGCCCAAGCCTCACCGTAAGGGGAGCGCCGCCAGCCTTCACCGGCTCATTCATGCCGAGCCCCCGCGTGTCCTCATAAACCTGGACTATGGCCCTCTCCCCGTCGAGCCGCACAACCTCTCCGGCGAGCATACGATGACCCACATAAACCCTTTCGAGGAGTTTCAGTCCCTTCAGATCGACGTATACGGTCGACCCCGATATCCCCACCACCTTCCCGGTCATAGCTGCAGCCTCACATGATATCCTATGGCCCTCTGAATCATCCGTTGAATATAATCCTCGGCAGGGACCGCAGGCCTTTCAGGCGCCGGAAGAACGAGCAGGATCCCATGCCATTGTTGCTCGATCTCCCGGAGTTTCTCCTCCGTTATGCCTTCTATTAATCGCTCATCGAGAACTACGAGCCCTATCTCGGGCCGGGACGTCAGCTCCTTCAGAAGCTCTAAAGCGTCTTCCCCGCGCGAGATACGCTGTATCACGCCTGCCAGACTGAACCCGAATTCAGCATCCGAAGTAGTAATGAACGCAACCTTTTTCATTGGACTATCTCGGCTGCAAGCACTTCCTTCTCAATACCGCTTCCGTAAAGAAGAACGCTGAGGTTCCTAGCTTCGAGCGAACATCTCCAGAGATAATCGAGTATCACTCCGGCGCACAAGGGTTCCCTTCCGGCCCTTCTCAGTAATCGCGTCGTCATTTTGTAAAGAGAACTCTCAACCGTCGCAATTCCTTGGTCTTCAATCCGGACCCCTGTAAGTCTGAGAAGAAGATGCTCTAAAGCGGAGCCGTCACTCTTTACCGCTATGCCTGTATATATCTTTTCCGTTATTCTGCCGCCCTCTATGAACTGAGGGGCAGTCTTTCCCCTTGACCTGATATATTTGTAAAGGGATAGGACATTCCTCGAATCGATTATGGAGACGAAAAACTCTTTCATGAGCGGATCAAGGCCGGAATGAACCACATATTCGAGATAGGCAGTTGTGACCCGCTGTTCTAATCCGCGCAGACCCCTTTTTTCAAGGATAGTCCCGAGGCCTCCCAAGCCCTTCGAAAGCTGCGACAGCAGCTCCCCAAGCCTATCGACTATTAAAGGCAGCTCCCATCCGCCCCCAAGGATCTCCCTGATTTTTCCGGAAAGGAGACTGAAAGAGAGGAGCCTCCCGGCCTTTCCGCCCTGTCCTCCTTTGGCGTATCTGAGACAGATATAAACGGTCCTGAGTTCCGCGTAAAGAAAAAAGGGAGCAAAAAAGGAGCGCAGGTCTTTGTTCATCTGGAAGTAAACCGAACCGAATTCCTTCAAAAGAAACCTCCAGACCGCTTCCGGGTCCTCGTCCGGCACAGGGCCGTATCGGAAGAGAACCAGGTCCCGAATGGGTTCGCCAAGGAGAAGGCGTCTCCAGTCAGTGATCATCAAAGTCCTCCTCGCCCTTATCCTAGAAAGGAGATAATCGGTCGGATACTCGCCTTCCCCGACTTTTCTCAAAAGCTCCATTTCAGCCCGTCTTCTCGCAGACATCCCTGATCAACTCCGGGAGAAAGTCCTCCCATAAATTTTCAAGCCGTTTTTCGAAGGTGTTCACAATGCGGACCGCCCCTCCCTTTTCTGCAACGTCCAGACCTCCGGAAATACCGCTGTCCGATATGATCTCCGCCTCCGGGAAATATCCCTTCGCCATCTCCTCATCCTCGGGATTGACCGTCACAACCTGCCATCTATAAGCCGGCAGCTCCGCTACGAGTCCGCGAAAGACGTCCGCATAACTTCCTTCTCTCAGGCGGTCGAGACTCCCGAACGCCTCCCGCCGGAGCCGCTCCGACAACTCCTCGTGCGCAGCAAGAAGGAGCATCCGCGCCTTCCTGCGGGCTTCCGAAAGTAAAGCATCACACCTTTCTCTGACTGCGGCGGCTTGAAGGTCTCTCAACTCCTGCCTTAACCGTTCTATTTCTTCGGCGGCATTCCTCCTGATTCTGTCCGCCTCTTCCTCCGCCTGACGACGGATGGACCGCCTCTTCTCTTCGCCTTCTCTGCGCAGGGCCTCGATGAGTTCGCTGCGACCCATTCTATTTGAGCGTAAAGAGGATCATCGACGCCACGACGAAACCGAGTATCACCATTGTCTCCGGGATAGCGACGAGGATAATGACCGTCCCGGTCAGTTCCGGTTTTTCTGCCAGGGTCCCCGCCCCCGCCGCCCCGATCCTCGACTGCGCCCATGCGGTTGCCAGGGCGGAGAGACCTATGGCAAGGGCCGCCGCGAGAGATGTCAATACCTTTTCCATGTCTCCTCCTTTCCTACTTTCTCAGGGGTTCAAACCTCCTGCCGCCGTGCTCAAGGAACTTGCTGAAGAATTCCACATAGTGCAATCTCAGGGAATGAATGGCAGGAGAAAAAACACCCAGGATGATATTTATAATATGGAGCAGGCTGGCGACCACTATGCCGATCACAATGTCGCCCGTCATGCCGGCTATGCGGTTTGCCGCAAATGCAAGGAGCACGGATGTGAGTCCGATGGCCATGATCCTCACATATGAGATAATATTCCCGATGCTCTTCAGAAGCTCGAGTGGCGCAAGCAGACCGCCCGAAAAAAACAGAAATGGAGAGAGCACGAGTATGGCGATAATGAGCGGCCTCGCCAGAAGACCCGGAAAGACCTCGAAGAACGATGCGAATAGAGCGATCATGCAGACAGTGATGAGTATCATCGAGATCTTGTAAAGTGCCTCTCTCCTGCTTTTTCTTCTGAGCGCGGCCACAAGCCCCATCGTAAGACCCAGGATAATATGGACTACGCCCACGGAGAGAGAAAACAGGATCATCGGCTTAATGGCGCTGCGCCTCTCGATGAAGACCGGCGCGAGACCGAAGAGCGTGCTGCCGAGCTCGCCGAAGAATTCTCCGTATAGTATGCCGAAGAAGATCGCATAAACCGAGCATATAAGCAATATCGTAAAGGCGTCCCTCAGCTCCTTTCTCTTGCGGAGCCTCCTTTTCATGACCAGGGACAGCCCTGCCAGCAAAAGGCCGTATCCGGCGTCGCCGAGAATCATGCCGAAGAAGACCGGAAAGAATATCCCTATGAACGGCGTGGGATCGAAGGAAGAGTAGCGTGGCAGCGGCAGGAACCTCACCAGCAGCTCGAAGGGCCTGAAATAAGGCGGGTTCTTCAGGATGACCGGGACCCTGACAAGGTCCTCCTCGAATATCCCCTTCTCCTCGACCGCAACCTCTCCGCGAAAGACATCCGCGAGGTCCTTTCCGGCCTTTTCGAGCTCACCGGAAGGAATCCAGCCGTTGATAAAGAAACACATCCTCGTCTCGAATACCGAAGCGGCCGTCCTCAAAAGCGAAAGTCTCTCTTCCGACCATTCCTTCACTCTTGTATAGATCGGCATCCACCGGTGAGCAAATCTCTCCAGCTTACGGTTTATCTCTTCCTTCTCGGATAAGACAAGAGAAATCCTCTTCTGCACGTAAACGATCTTTTCGGCGAAGCTCAGGTCTTCGAAGGAAGGCGGAAACGTCAGTTCGGGAATATGTTCGTTGCTCAAGGACTTCTTGACCTTGCCGGACATGCTCTTTTCTATGGTTATCAATCCGACGAGTGTCCCGTCCTCGGCCGTCTCGGTCAGCAGATCGAACTCCCAGTCCGTTATCTGCGAAAGCAGCGTCCTGACACGTCCCACCATCCCGGGTTCTTTTATGGTCAGGCCTATGAAATCCAGGTCGGGAGTTCTCTCGGCAGTCCTGAAAAGAGAGGCAAGGGCATTAAGAAAAAGGCGGTACCGATGGAGCTCGGAAGCTTCTCCTTCAAGCTTCTCTTTTCTTTCAAAGAGCTCCTTGCATCCGGCAATGTGTCTGTCGATTGTCGTGGCCACGGTATCAAGTATCGACAGGGGATCGATGTAGATCGTCCTTACCGGGGCCTCTTGAACATACGAAGAGAGCTCATCGATCTTGCGAATCAGGTCTTCAAGAAAGAGCCGTTCGCCGAGTGTCTTTTCGTCCGGCAGGAAAGAACGGATGTGCTCCTCGTCCTCCTTTTCTATAAACCCTTTGAAGACGGGTTCGATCTGCATTATCCCCCGGTCGCGCAGGAAACCGAGCACCTCCCGGAGCATGCCCTTTGGTCCGACGATCTCAACCTTCGACATCCTGACTATCACGGCCCTCTCCAGGCAGTATGCGGCATAAATGTCTCAGGACCGCCTCCCTCACGGCGTCCCCGCTAAGCCCCCTGATATTGCCGGCCCTCTCAGAGGCTTCGGCAACAACACTGGCGGCCCTGCCTTCCGCCTCCCTTTCCGTCTCCTTGAGCATCAGGGCACAGGACTCCCCGATCCTTTCTTTCTCGCGCTCGATCTCCTGTTCGACCTCTCTTTTGATCTTTTCGATTCTGTCAGCGGCCGCCTTTATTTCGGACTCGAGGCTTCTCTGTATCTCGGCCTCTGCCGCTATCACCTCTTTAAGGACATCGCTCCCCATAGCACCGCCCCTCTCTGCAGTTCGGTCAGTCCGGCATAAACCTGTCTTCCAGCTTCTTCATCAGCTGCGGCATAGTCGTATACTCAAGATCGTCGAGACCGAGCCTGTGCGGCTCAAACGGCCCGTGATGTCTGAGATAGTCGGCTATCTCGTTTGCCCTCTTCCGGGCGCCGTCAAAGGCAGGGTCGTCGAATAGATCTCTGGGACCTATGAGTTTTCCGCCGCAGAGTTGAAATCCCGCGGCGATAACTCTCGGAGGTCCGTCGAACCTCGAAGGGTTGGCCTCATAAAACGGCACCGGCATAAGTGGACCGTGATGTGAGCCGCGCATCCATCCCTCTACAAGGTGGGAGAAAACGAAGGGTTCGAGCACTTCCCCGACCGCGGGAAGTCCCGATTGGCATCTCACGATCAGGACAGGGTCGTCCTTGCCTACATAACGCCCTGCGATCAGGCTCAGCTTCTGGGTCGAGGCGCTCGCAGTCAATACCCCGTCCTTCCTGTACACGTTTCTGATCATAAATCTCCTCATTGCGCCGATGAACATAAGGAGATCGTAGATCTCTTCCGGGGTCGAGAGCATGATCTTCTTGTTCTTATATACGTCGACGACCTCGAACCGAAAGCCTTCGTGCATGGCCGGGTCGATCACGAGGCCCGCAGTGTTGAAGGGGTCGGCGAATATGCGGAAGAGCGGCAGGTTCCACGCCCCCGGGGAAGTCTTGTCGGCCATGAACACTATGATCGGCTCGCTTTTCCTCTCCTCGAACTCCATCTCCGCGACTCCGGGACCCATCCCCTTTACGGTGCCCGAGAAAGAATCTTTCAGAAGGTCCTGGCCCGCCCCGTACAGTTTTAAGTCCTTTGCCACCTCTGTGCACGCAACAAAGGTGTCCCATGCGAGCTTATGGATTTTCTCATTGTCTACTCCGCGACCATGGGTCATGATAAGCTCGAGGTCGTCGCCGCATCTTGTGACATGGCTGTCTATGAGCACCCCCTTTTCAGTGGCGTTGGACAGCCTGTCTTCCGCCGTCTTCATAAGGTCAGGGTGCATTGAGGAATGGCCGACATAACCGCCGACATCCGCCTTGATCACGCTTACCGTCACTTTGCCCATAGTCTTCTCCTCCTTAGGAGTGCGCTCCTTTATAATCACTCTATCAAACAAAGAGACCCTTCGCAATTGAGACCGGACGCCTGTAATAAACCGGACCGTATGCGCTAAAGAAGGGAGACGGGGCAACGATCTTTTGAACTGTTGACAAGCGGAGCGAATAACTACGCCTGTATCTCCTTTTCATCGTACAGATTGAGAAATGTCTCTACCACTTTCGGGTCGAAATGCCTTCCGGCCTCATTCTTTACATACTCCACGATCTTTTCCCTGGGCCACGCAGGACGGTACGGCCTGTCGGACGCCAGGGCGTCCCATACATCCACTACCGCAAAAATGCGCGCTCCAAGCGGAATGCTCTCTCCCTTCAACCCGCGCGGATAGCCGCTGCCGTCCCACTTCTCGTGGTGACAATAAGGGATATCGAGGGCCGGCTGCAGGAAAGCTATGGGTGATAACAGTTGGTGCGAATAAACGGGATGCAGCCGCATAACCTTCCACTCTTCGTCATCGAGTTTCCCCGGCTTCAGAAGAATGCTGTCCGGGATCCCCATCTTTCCGATATCATGAAGCAGCGCCCCCCTCCTCACATGGACAAGCTCGGCCTCGTCCATCCCCATGACCCTGGCGATCTTCACGGTAATGCCGGTGACACGCTGGGAATGGCCTTCGGTCTCCCTGTCCCGCATATCGAGCGCCCTGGACCAGCCTTCAATAGTGGCGTCATAGGCAAGAAAAAGCTCGACATTCGAGCGCTGCAGATCGTTAAAGAGGTACGCATTGTCTATCGCTATCGCCGCCTGCGCTGCAAGGGACTCGAAATAATCCATCCACGACCTGTCCGGATAGATAGGGGAACGATGAAAGACTTCGAGGACGCCCTTCACATGGCCCTTGACGATAAGGGGAACGACATGGTGAGAAACAAAGGCGTCTGCCTCAAGGCCTCTCGCGTGCTCGCACATCTCTGTCTTTCCAAGGACATCCGGAATGATTATGGTCCGGCGCTCCAGTGCCGCAAGGCCCGCGTGATCCTCACCCAATCTGATCCTCGTCTCTTCGACGGACCGCGAGCGGAACCCGAGGCCGGCCCCGTACTCCAGGGTCTGCGTATATGGGTTGAGAAGCAGCACAGCCGCCGCATCCACACCCAGCTGCGTCTTGACGTGAGGGAGGAAGATGTTGAGTGTCAGTCTCAGATCGAGGCTCGAAGAGATAGCCAAATCGATGTCGTGAAGGGCGTAAAGCCTCTTCAGGTGTTGCTCGGTCTGCTCATGGAGTGTCGACCTGTGGATAGCGTTTGCGGCAATCTCTCCTATGGCCGTGAGAAGTCTCACCTCTTCACTGACAATCGGGGTCCTGCGGCCCACCACGAGAGCCCCGATGATTTGCTCCTCCGAGACGAGAGGAACACAGGCGATGCAGGAAAGGTCCCCTATCAGGTCCGGCCTGCTCAGGTTAGGGTCGCTGAGAACATCATCGTGCACGTATGCATTGCCTGTCGAGATCACTTGCCCCACAATGCCCTCGCCCGGCGGAAGGCGAAGGCCTGTCGAGCTCGCCCAGTCTTTCCTGCCGAGCTCGATCACAGTCTCTCCCGTGGCCGTATCGCGCATGGCAAGGGCCGCTCCCTCCATCTTTAGTATGTTGACTACCTCGGCAAGTATCACAGGCAGCATCTCATCCCTCGTGCGGGCGGCCCTCATGGCAGAGCTCACGTCACAAATGGCCTTCATTTCCCTCTCGCGCTGCTTCCGCTCGGTGATGTTGTCGAAGACCGCGACAAAGTGATCTTTTTCCGTGCTGTAAACGGAAATCGAAAACCAGATGCCGAGTGACCCGATAAATATCTCGAACCTCTCGGGTTTGCCGGTCAGCGCAACCCTGCCGTACGTCTCCAACAGCTCAGGAGATGTCTCTCTTATGCCCGGAATTACCTCGCTGACCTTCTTACCAACCACATCCTTCAATCCCGTCAATCCCTCGAACGACCTGTTGACATCCAGATATACAAAGTCCTGAGGAAGGTCATGCTCAAAAATCATCCTGCAATAGGCATATCCTTCGAGCATGTTTTCAAAGAGGGAGTGGTACCTCTCCTCGCTGCTGCGCAGGGCTTCCCCGGCCTTCTTTCGCTCACTGATGTCTTCGATCATCCCCAAGCCGTAGAGCATGCCGCCTTCGTCGGTATGAATGACCGTTGCCGTCAGGGTGGCCCAGATGATCTCTCCATTCCTCCTGACATACCTCTTCTCGATCCGGAAGTTCGGGATTTCTCCCCCGATGAGCCGCACGGCCATTCTCTCACTCTCCTCTAAGTCGTCAGGAAAAGTTATGTCTTTAATGACCCGGCCTATTAGCTCCTCCTCGCTATATCCCATCATCTCGCAAAAAAACCTGTTTGCCTTTACGAGTTTAAGGTCCGGCCCTACCATGAGCATCCCCACGGGACCTTTTTCAAATACCTTCCGGAACCTCTCCTCGCTCCGCGCGAGTATCTCCTGCGCCCGTTTCCGCACAGTGATTTCATTCAATAACCGCTGATTGGCATCAGAAAGACTCCTTGCCTGCCTGATGCCTGAGATCATAAAGCCGGCTATAAGGCACGTAAAAAAGAGTCCCGACAAAAGGATTCCCCAGGGCTCCCACGTCTTTCTTTCTGCAATGTATTCCGACGACGGCAGGCATTGTATCAGCCATTCTCTTCCGGCCACTTTGAGCGTCTTCTCAAATAGAATGTTCTTCTTCGCATCGATGCTCTCCCTGCCTGGCGGCTCGGCATTCGTCCGCCCAGTACGCGGGGGATGAAAATAGAGGAAGCTTTCATCCACGGGCGCAGACTTGTCGTAGACATAGGTATAAATGCCCTCCGGCTTTATATAAGAGAAGGCCCTCTCTACAAGGTCTCCGACTCTAAAAACTCCGAGTGTAAAGCCTTCGAGATACTTGCGCCGGGACTGCACGGTTGTTCCCGGAGAACCGTGTCTATATACCGGATCAAAGACCAGAAAGCCGATCTTGCCGTTCTGCACCAGCACTACGCGGCCGGTCGATAAAGTCTCTCCGGTATCGCGCGACCTTTCGAGGGCTTTCTTTCGGGCAGGATTTGAAGCGAGGTCAAAACCGAGTGCGGCCTCGTTGCCCTTGTAGGGTTCAACAAAATATACCGGATAATATTCCTTGAGACGCGGGGACCGTATCATCTTTCCCTGAGACAAACGATCGGTTATCCGGAAATCAGGGAAGCCGTCCTTCCTTGCGGCCTCCTCATATGCGTGCCTCTGAGCGTCTGTCACGCGGGGTATCCATTCGAGGGCCTGAATACTTTCGTTCCCGAGCAGCAAACGTCTTGCAAAAGCTCGGAACTCGGCGCGCGTGACATCCTCCGAGGCGGCATAAAGTGCGACTATCGACTCCAGGGCATAGAGGTCAGAATCGATCTCTCTCCTCAATGCGTCATATCTGTCCTCAGCGCCATGTTCGAACTCAAATAAGATCTTGCCACGCTCCGATTTCAACGCAGCTGTGAACGCGGCAAAAGAAAGAGCAACGCCGATGAGGATTACCGTTACAAGTGAGAGATACTGAAGTTTCTGCTTAGTTCCCAGTTGACCACCCCTGTCGGTTGAGCCTTATACACCAACTTAATTCTATCACGGTCCCTGCGAAGTTGCAGCACATTTACCGCAACGCTGCTGCTATAATATGACGTGTCAAAGAGGCTTATGAAGATCTTTTTTTCGGGCATCGGCGGCAGCGGGATGTCCGCCCTCGCCTGCTTTATGTCAGATAAAGGCCATACCGTCGCCGGCTCCGACCGCGCGTTCGACCAGGACCCGTCACACCCCGTGGCCGGCCTTTTGCGTTCCAAGAGAATATCTCTCGTCCCTCAGGACGGAAACGGCATAGACGCTTCCTTTGACCTTGCGGTCTTTAGCGCAGCCGTCGAACCCGATAGACCCGAAGTCGCCAGGGCAAGGGAAATCGGCGTACCCGCCAGGACACGCCCGGAATTGCTGGCCGATATCGTGAGAGACTTCGAGACGATTTTGGTTGCAGGGACCAGCGGGAAATCAACAACCTCGGGAATGCTCGCCTTCCTGATGGAAAGGCTTGGGCTGGCCCCCAATTTCATAGGCGGCGGGCGGGTAAAACAATTCCATGATGCCCGGGACCCCGGCAACTCTCTGTCGGGTCGCTCGCGGCATCTTGTAATGGAGGCGTGCGAGTCGGACGGCAGCATAGTGAATTATAAACCGCTTCATTCCGTCATACTCAATCTCGATTTCGATCATCACCCTGTAGATACCACTGCCGGTATGTTCCGGCGACTTATTCAAAACACATCCGGACGCATCGTTCTGAACCGAGACGACGATAACCTGAAAGAGCTCGGCATTTCAGACGCGGTCACATTTTCCATGAACAGCCCATCCGACTTCAGGGCTGAAGACGTGGTTTACGGTCCCTTCAAAACGCATTTTTCGGTGGGCGGAACCGCCTTCCGACTTTCTCTCCCGGGCAGACACAATCTCTCAAACGCTCTTTCATGCATAGCGACACTCAATATGATGAACATACCGCTTGCAGGGATTGCGTCCGTGCTGCACGAATTCGAGGGGATAGAGAGACGCTTCGATATAGTCCTCGACGACGGCAAGCACCTCGTCATCGACGATTATGCCCACAACCCCCACAAGATCTCAGCGCTGATGGAAACCGTCTCCCCTATCAGAGAGAAAATATGCTACATATTTCAGCCCCACGGTTTCGGTCCCACGAGGATGATGAAGAGCGAATATATCAAAACATTCGTCAAACATTTGCGCGACCGCGATCATCTCATCCTTCTGCCGATCTTCTACGCCGGAGGCACGGCGAGCAAAGACATATCGAGCCTCGACCTTGCAGAAGGGATCAAGGCAGCAGGAAGATCCGTAGAAGCCGCGAGAACGAGAGATGACATACTGGCCCGTGCCGGTCAATGGGATACATACGTTATCTTCGGAGCGAGGGACGAGACGCTCTCTGCGTTTGCAAAGACAATATCAGGACAGCTGTTTGCCTCCGGAAAAAAAGTACTGTTTGTGCTAAGATAAGAACCCGCAGCACCCGTACGGCGCAACAAAGCGGACAATATAAAAGAACAAGGGGAAGGCGCGAGGAACTATGTCACCATTTTACCGGTATAAAATTTGCAATCCAATACCTCCTGAAATTGCCTAACGGAATTCTTGTGGGCCATTTGGCTCTATTCGGAGCAAGAGGATGGGTGATTCAACGGAAAAAGACAACAAACTACTGAAGAGATTCGAAGCGACGGAGCTGGTCCTTCATTGGGCAAATGCAGTGCCTTTTGTCACGCTCCTTTGCACGGGCGGATTGATAATAGCCTACCGGTTCCTGCACTACAATGCCTCTTTATTTAACGTGCTCCGCACCGTGCATAAGACTACCGGTATAATTTGGCCGCTTGCCCTCGCAGGCGCCTTTATATTTTTCGGCCCCAGACTGAATTTCAGGAACCTGAGGCAGATATTCAGCTTGGGCGTGGAAGACATAAAATGGATGATAATCGCCTTCAGGTCACTTTACCATCCCGAACTCCAGCCTCCCCCCGCCGCGAAATTCAATACGGGCCAGAAGATCAACAGCATACTGGTAGTAGTTTATGCCGTGTTATTTCCGGCCAGCGGGCTCGTCATGTGGTTTTACGGCACGATCCTCATCTCCTGGTATTTTCACGCGGCCCTCTTCTTTATGGCCGCGACGAGCGTTGGCGGGCATCTTTACTTGTCTTTCCTGAACCCCTCGACCCGCGTAGGCCTCGGCGGTATCTTCCACGGCTGGGTCCCTGATTATTATATCGTCCATCATCACAGCCTGACGCTGCCTCAGACAGAGCAAGAAGAGACCCAGAAGGCCCACGCCCTCGGCGGATCTTTCATGAAGATCGAGATCATCATCCTGGTGCTCACCTTCGTCCTGGGCTTTACGGGCCTGAAGATCTTCAACGCGGCCAGAAGGGCCTCTCTGGCAAGGGGTTTCGACGCCCTTATCGCCCCGAACGATCTCTCGAAGGCCCATCAGATAAAAGCAATCGACAAGTGCGATAAATGCCACGCCCTTACAGGAGAGATCAAGGACGACAAATGCCTAAAGTGCCATAATATAATCCAGCAGAGGAAAGAAGGCGCCATAGGGTATCATGGGAAGAACAAGGGGCCCTGCAGAAAATGTCACAAGGAACACCCGGGACTCGTCGGCAATATCATCAAGCTCGACCGGGAGAAATTCGACCACAATCTCGCCGACTTCAAGCTCGAAGGCAAACACCGGGAGGTCAAGTGCGACAAGTGCCACAGGAGATGGTCTAACGGACAAGACCAGGGGTTCTATATAGGAATCAAGCACGACGTCTGCACCGACTGCCACAAGGACCCGCACAGGTCAGAGCTCGGCGATAAATGCACCACCTGCCATTCGGTGGCCGGATGGAAAGGCAAAGACCTTAAGTTCGATCATGACAGAGATTCGAAGTTCCGTCTCGAGGGCAAGCACAGGACATTGAAGTGCGTGGATTGCCACCAGCCGCGCCCCAAGGACGCCGCCCTCGCCACCGCGCTCTTTAAAAACCTTAGATACGACCAGTGTGGAGACTGCCATAACAAAGTCCCGCACAAGGCCGAAATCCCCGGTGACAAGTGCAAGACATGCCACAACATGAACAGCTGGAAGGGCAAAGATGTTCTTTTCGACCACGACCGGGACTCCAAATACAAACTCGAAGGCAAGCACAGGACTCTGAAATGTACCGAATGCCACCAGCCGCGTCCAAAGGGAGCTGCGCTCGCCACTGCCCTGTTCAAAAGCCTTAAGTTCGACAAGTGCGACGACTGCCACAAGGTAAATCATAAGGCGGAAATCCCGGGAGAAAAGTGTAAGACATGTCACAACATGAACAGCTGGAAAGGGAAAGACCTTCTTTTCGAACATGACCGGGACTCGAAATTCAAGCTTGAAGGCAAGCACAAGAGCGTTAAATGCGTCGAGTGCCACCAGCCACGTCCAAAGGGAGCCGCGCTTGACACCGCCTTGTTCAAGAGCTTAAAACATGAGTTATGCAGGGACTGCCACAAGGACCCGCACAGGTCGGAGCTGGGCGATAAATGCAAGTCGTGCCATACGATGAACGGTTGGAAGGGCAAGGACCTGATATTCGAACACGACCGCGACTCTAAATACAAACTCGAAGGCAAACACAAGAACGTCAAGTGCGTCGATTGTCACCAGCCCCGTCCAAAGGACGCCGCGCTCGCTACGGCCCAGTTCAAGAACCTGAAACACGACAACTGCAAAGATTGTCACAAAGACCCTCACAGGGGCGCTTTAGGTGCTTCGTGCACTTACTGCCATAATTATCTGACCTGGGAGAAGAAGAAAAACTGACCCTGGGTCGCTTCTGGTCTCCGCTATATCCTTGAAGCAAGAGGCCGCGTGTCGTTCCTGCCGATATCTTTACACCCTGCATCGCAGGGGTGTATCATTAACCTTGAACTTATATGAAGAATCAGCGCAGTTGGTCATGAAGACCCGGAAAGGCTTTATCTGCGACACCTTCATAAGGTCTTTCTCGGGTTTTATGTCCAAAGGAGCATTAACGTTAAGTCTGTAAAGCATAAGATATTTGGAGGTGCGTCGATGTATGCCGAAAGAGTGGCCGGACTTAAGAGCTCGGCAATCCGCGAGATCCTGAAGATCACTGCGCGGCCTGAGGTAATTTCGTTCGCGGGAGGACTGCCGGCCCCGGAGCTCTTCCCTGTAAAAGATATCTCTGATGCGGCCCAGAAGTTGTTTCTGAAATACGGCTCGACCGTCCTCCAATATTCGATCACTGAGGGCATCCTTCCGCTGAGGGAAAAGATCGCGTCAGGATTTCACTCCGATACAGGGACTATCGGCGCGGACAATGTCCTCATCACTCAGGGTTCACAGCAGGGCCTCGACTTGCTGTCTAAGCTCTTCATCGACAAGGGATCGGTTATCTTCACCGAGAATCCCAGCTATCTCGGCGCACTTCAATCTTTTCAGCTCTTCCGGGGGGACATCGTTCCTATAGCTTCGGACGAAAACGGCATTCGACCGAACGACCTTCTGGAAAGACTGCGTCGGAAGAGACCGGCCCTTCTCTATCTCATGCCGAATTTTCAGAACCCCTCCGGCAGCTCCCTGTCTCTTGAGCGCCGCCGCAAGCTGATCGAGATCGTGAGCAGTCACGATCTGATAGTGATAGAAGACGACCCATACGGAGAGCTTCTTTTCAAAGGCGAAAGACTCCCTTCGCTTTTTGCTCTCGGCGGGTCGAGGAACTTCATATACATGAGCAGCTTTTCGAAGACCGTGGCGCCGGGCCTCAGGGTGGCATACGTATTGGCGGACGAAGAGATCATCAGCAAGCTTGTCATTATAAAGCAGGGCACCGACCTCCAGACCAATACGATAGGGCAGTACCTCGTCGATGAATATCTCGAGAGCGGCAAGTATTTCACGCATATCGAGAACCTGCGAAAGATGTACGCGCTTCGCAGAGACTGCATGCTCTCTGCAATGAAAAGACATTTCCCTGAGGCCGTGACCTGGAACTGTCCTTCAGGCGGCATGTTTTTATGGGTCAAGTTGCCCGAGGGCGAAGACGCAAGAAGACTGCTCGACCGCTGCCTCCGGAGGAATGTCGCCTTTGTTCCGGGGCAGGAGTTCTTTCCGGACGGCTCGGGCGAGAATACCATAAGGCTTAACTTCTCCAATGCTTCGATCGAGAAGATCGAGGAGGGGATCGGCAGGATGGGAGAAGTCATGAGAGAGACCTTCTTGTAACAGGATGGGCCTATCGGTGCGCACCGTTACCTGAAAAGATACCAGCAAAAGCCCCTAGACATAGACAATGAATGTCTTTACAGTCCTCGTAAGGGTCCTGAAAATATCCGAAATAAGGGGTCTTGTAGGGTCTGCGTCTTTAATAAAATGTTATCATGTTTCTCCTCATAACATCGCAGCAGTTATGATCTGGCTCATGGAATGGGGCCGGCAATTTGTTAAAATAGAGACATGATAAAGGAAGGATGTCCGGGAAGCAGAGAGATAAGGAATCCGTATCCGGAGGAGATAAAGTGCATCTGGTGCAAGACCTCCAATGAGATATGGAGCGACGAGACGGAGGTGTCCTGCAAGGGATGCGGGAAGACGATTTCGAGAGACATGGGCTTCACGTGTCTCCAGTGGTGCCCTGCTGCAAAGGAATGCGTTGGCGCCGAAAAATATGATAGACTGATGAAGGCGGCCACTAAGCAGTAAGAAAGCGGCGGACAACGTATAGGAATAGGACACTGACCGCTGCGCGCTTCCGAGAGGGATAGGTGAAGAGAAAGCCGGCAGTCGCAGGACAGTTTTATCATGCCACGGCCGCAAGACTAAGCAGCCAGGTCCAGCAATACGTAAGGACTGACCTTCCCAGAGAAAATGCTTTAGGCGCCGTCTGCCCTCATGCGGGGCTCATATACTCCGGGGCTGTTGCGGGCGAGGTCTATTCGCGTATGGCCATGCCCGAGACCTTCGTCCTCCTCGGACCGAACCATACCGGTCTGGGGGCGACGGTGTCGCTCATGTCGCAGGGGGAATGGGAAATACCTTCGGCGGTTCTGAAGATAGATGAGAAACTCGGCCGGAAGGTTCTCGCAAATACGTCTCTCGCCTTTGACGATGCCCAGGCCCATATCTTCGAACACTCTATTGAGGTCCAGCTTCCCTTCATAGCCTATCTTTCAAAAGATGTAAAGATACTTCCCATTGCCGTCATGTCCGCAACGCTTGAGGAGTGCAGATCGTTGGGCGGGGCTATAGCAAAGTCAATAGAAGACACGGCCGCCCGCGTCGTAATCGTGGCAAGCTCCGATATGAGCCACTTTGTCTCCGACAGCGCGGCAAGAAAAAAGGACCGGTTGGCGATCGACAGAGTACTTTCGCTCGACCCCGAAGGCCTGTTCAATGTTGTGAGAAGGGAGCAGATCACCATGTGCGGGTATCTGCCGGCGACAATTATGCTTTTTGCCTGCAAGTCGCTAGGGGCGTCCAAGGCGTCGCTCGTCCGGTACGCCACTTCCGGGGACGTCAGCGGCGATTACGACCATGTTGTGGGCTACGCCGGAATGATCATTTCATAATTTTCTCCTTGCCCAAAGTCCCTCATTTCTGTTATAAATATATTAAAGTTAGATTGAGGGCGGCTTACCTGCCCTGTTCGTGATGGGTGAAAAAAGTTGATCCGGCAAATTAGATCTTTTGGGAGTCTGCGTAGGAAGCACGGTGTGCATGCCCGGCATTGGTATACCGGGAAGCCTTATGTCTTCTTCAAGGCACCCACCTATATTTTAGGCGGATCTAATTATTCACGTACACGGCAGGGCGGGTTTATTTTGCGGAATATTATCAAGGTTTTGTTTTTTGTGGAGAATATAAATAAAAAGGTGGGAGATTTAGCGCTTTTCCTTTTTCCAGCGATAGTAATTACGGTCCAGACTATCCGGAAAAGACGAGATCTTTCAGGACTATCTTCTCGCTTCAAACAGTTCTGTGTTCCACCTTCTCTCCCGTCTTCCACAAGCTAACCGCCAAACCCGCAAGACGCTTCGACGCCTTAAGCCCTCGATCAAAAAGTCTAATACGGAAGGGGGTCAAGAACGATGATTAATGCATGGTATCTGATCATTGCTATTGTCATCGGCATCTCGGCCGGCGCACTCTTGAGTCTCGTTTACAGACGTTCAATGAGGGGCCAGCTGCTCGCCCTGAAGAAAGAGGAAGAAAGTATTATCGCTGAAGCAAGGAAGGCCACGGACGTAATGAAGAAAGAGGCCGCAGTAGAAGCGAAAGATATTGTTTTCCAGGCGAAATCGGAGGCCGAAAAGGAACTGAGAGAAAGGCGGCACGACCTTAATCAGCAGGAGAGAAGGCTCAGACAGAAGGAAGAGACTATAGACCGCAGGACGGGTCAGATCGAGAAAAGAGAACACGAGATCAACAAAAGGGAGAAAGAATACAACTCCAAGGAAAAGTCTCTTCAGGAAAAAGAGAACCACTACGCCCAGATACTAAAGGAAGAGACAGCCGTTCTGGAGAAATTGTCCGGACTGGGGGCAGAGGAGGCCAGACGGGAGCTCCTGAGGCGGGTGGAGGAAGAGGCTCAGTTCGAGGCATCAAAACTCGGCAAGAAGATAGAGGACGAAGCAAGGGAGCAGGCCGACAAGAAGGCGAAGGAGATCGTGAGCCTGTCCATTCAGAGATATGCAAGCGACTATGTCACGGACGGCACGGTATCGGCCGTGAGCCTTCCCAACGATGAAATGAAAGGAAGAATCATCGGAAGAGAAGGTAGAAATATTAGGGCGCTCGAGGCGGCCACCGGAGTCGATCTGATAGTGGATGATACGCCCGAACTCGTAACGCTGTCGGCCTTTGATCCGGTCAGGAGGGAGATCGCCCGCCTTTCCCTCGAAAGGCTTATAGCCGACGGCAGGATACATCCGACAAGGATTGAAGAGATCGTTGAAAAGGTGAAGAAAGAGGTTGACTCCACTATCAAGGAGGAGGGCGAGAAGGCCGTCTTTGATCTCGGGCTTTCAGGAATACATCCGGAAGTAATCAAGCTCCTCGGAAGGCTGAAGTACAGGACATCCTACGGGCAGAACATGCTGCAGCATTCGAGAGAGGTCTCGTATCTCGCCGGGATGATGGCCGCAGAACTCGGGGTCGATGTGAAACTCGCTAAACGAGGTGGTCTCCTACATGATATAGGGAAGGCGGCTGACCACGAGATTGAGGGCTCTCATCAGGAGATAGGGGCGAACATAGCGAAGAGGTTTGGGGAAAACACAAAGGTTGTCAATGCCATATTGGTGCACCACGGAGACGAAGAGCCTTCGACCGTCGAGGCGGCGCTTGTTGCGTCGGCGGATGCCCTTTCCGCTGCCAGACCCGGCGTGAGAAGGGAGAGCATAGAGAACTATCTGAAGCGTCTCGAGAAACTGGAGCAGATGGCTATGTCTTACAGTGGCGTCGAAAAGTGCTACGCCATTCAGGCCGGCAGGGAGGTCAGGATTATCGTGAAGCCCGAGGACGTAACAGACGACATGGCCTCCATGCTTTCAAGAGACCTTTCAAAAAAGATCGAGGCCGAGATGACCTATCCGGGCCAGATAAAAGTGACCGTAATAAGGGAATCGAGGTTCGTTGAATATGCGAAATGAATTTGCAGGGCCGCGATTGATAGCGCCCCTGCTTTGTTACCTCCTCTGCTTGTTGCTTGTTGCCTGTAACTTGCCGCTATGAAAGTCCTCTTCATCGGCGATATCGTCGGCACCCTCGGCAGGGCCGCTATCAAGGCCCTCCTGCCGCCCCTTCTCGACCGCTATAAAATCGACTTCGTGATAGCAAACGGCGAGAACGCTGCGGGAGGCTTTGGAATAACCGAAAAGATCGCCGCGGAGATTTTCGATTTCGGCGTTCATATTATCACGAGCGGCAACCACATATGGGACAAGAAGGAAGCCATCCCTTATATTGCAAAGGAGAACCGCATTATAAGGCCGGCAAACTACCCTCCCGGCGTCCCCGGCTACGGCAGCGTTGTCGTTAGCACTTCCCATGGGATAAAGATAGCCGTGCTCAACATATCGGGGAGGGTTTTTATGTCGAGCATCGATTGTCCCTTCAGGGTCGGAATGACGGAAATCGAGCGGCTGAGGGCGGAGTCGAATATCATTGTTGTCGATTTTCATGCAGAGGCAACTTCCGAAAAAATCGCCTTCGGCTATTATGTTGATGGAAAGGTGAGTGCCGTGATAGGAACGCACACCCATGTCCAGACCGCCGACGAAAAGATTTTGGCGGGCGGAACTGCATACATCACGGACGTCGGCATGACAGGTCCCGCCGTGTCCGTGATAGGCATAGAGAAAGAGCAGATCATAGATAGGTTTCTTCTGCAGATGCCGAGAAAGTTCGACACGGCCAAGGGCGGCGCCATCCTCTGCGCGATAGTCATCGAGATCGATGAAAGAACCGGTCAAGCGACCGCTGTGCAGAGGTTGCAGTTGACTTATCCGTAAAGTTTAAGTAGCTTTTTTGATGCGGGATGGGTACGCTCCAAAATCTTTAGAAACGATTGTATCTTTGAGATCGGCAATGAGCGGTAAAGTTCATAAGATTTGTCAGGGGACTTGTGCTGCCGTATTCTCGATGCTTCAGGGTATCGTAACTAAAGATTTCTCCGCAAACGCCATCCGCATATAGGGATGCGTTCACGTATTTAGAGTCCTATTTCAATTTTCAATATATGTGGAGGGATTGAATGGAAGCCAAGGTCAAATACGTTGACGGTCTTCAGTTTGTCGGAGAGGCGGGTTCGGGCCACGCGATAGTCATGGACGGAGAGCAGGCATTTGGAGGGCACAATACGGCCCTCAGACCGACGGAACTCATCCTTATCGGCCTCGGCGGCTGCTCCGGCATGGATGTCGTATCCATCCTCAAGAAGAAGAGACAGGAACTGCATGGACTCGAAATCAATGTGAGCGGCAAAAGGGCCGAGGAGCATCCCAAGAAGTTCACCGACATAAATATAGAGTTCGTCGCGACCGGCCACAACCTCTCCGAGGAAGCGGTCAGGAGGGCGGTCGACCTCTCGATGGAAAAATACTGCTCCGTTAAAGCGACACTCGAAGGCTGCGCGAAGATAACGTTCAGTTACAGGATTGTTGAGGGATAGAGCAACGTAAAGCTCTGGTCCTTGACATATCCCGGCATAACCAGTATAAAAGTAGTGTAAACATGGTGAAAGCGGGGTAATCTATGAGCAAGACGGTGTCGCTAAACCTTACGGAAAATGAAAAACAGGCTATAGAAGAGCTTGCCTCATCCATAAGGAAGGAATTTCCGCTTGCAAGGCTTTTAGTTTTTGGCTCCAGGGCGGTGGGAAGAGGAGACGAGGAATCGGACACAGACCTCCTGATAGTCCTGCCCTGCCCGGTTACTCTGAACCTCAGGCATTCCATAGTAGAGAAGGTCTTTTATCTGAATTTGGCGCACTGTTGCAACATAAGCGTCCTTATCGTTTCGGAAAAAGATTGGCGAGAAGGCAACCTATCTGTTCTGCCGATACACGACTTTATTGAGGAGGAAGGAATCCCTTTTTGAAAGAACAGGGCAATGTCAATGATGTCATTGGCTTGAACAGGCTAAAAGGTTTGTAGATACAGTCATCGCGCTGATTCAGGCGCGCGCGAAAACTTCTATGAGATATTGAAACGACGACTGTTGTGAGCACACTGCTGATTATGGATCTGATAAGGATTGCTAAAATCTCCCCTAAAACCCCTCTTTGTCAAAGAGGGGAATCTAATGAATCCGTCTAATCTAAGGCAGTATATACTCAAGAATATCGCCACCCTCGGCCCGACGGGTTACGCGCCGATTGCGCCTGGGACCTGGGGATCGCTCGTTGCAATGGCCTTCTATTATCTCTTGAAACCGTCTCTGTCTGTTCAGGTCCTTATTGTGATCGTTGTTGCCGGAGTCGGCACGCTCGCGGCGCACCACGCAGAAAAGATATTGAACGAGAAGGACAGTACGCACATCGTCATCGACGAATTCGCCGGCTACGCAGTGTCGGTTCTTATGCTTCCTGGGACCCTACCCCTTCTAACGGCCGCCTTTCTTTTATTCCGCTTTTTCGATATACTAAAACCGCCGCCGGTGCGGTGGATAGAGCGCACCCTTCCGGGAGGGTTGGGTGTTGTGGCGGACGATTTGATGGCCGGCGTTTACACCAGTCTTTTATTGCAGATATGGATACACCTCAAATAGAATTGGTCGGAAAGACCCACGAAAACTTCAGAAGAAACTCGCTCCGTCTGAGCATCGCCGAATCGTGCACGGGGGGCCTCATAGGCCATCTGCTGACAATGCTTCCGGGCGCCTCCGACTTTTTCGACTCTTCCGTTGTCTGCTATTCTACGGAATCGAAGATCAAGCTTCTCGGGGTCAGCGGCTCCGTTATCAGAAAATACGGCGCCGTAAGCGAAGAGGCCGCAAGGTCGATGGCAATGGCCGTGCGTAAGAAGAGACGTACCGATTTCTCTTTGTCCGTCACCGGCAATCTCGGCCCGAAACCCATGGAAGACAAAAGGGTCGGCCTTGTCTTTATGGCGGTGGATTGGGAACGGGAAACGATATCGAAAGGGATGCTTTTCGAGGGCGAAAGGGAAGATATAAAGCGTGAGGCTGCTATCGCCGCCCTTCAGTTCCTCAACGAGGTCGTAGAGGTCTGGAAATGAGGTGTTTCATCTCGATAAACTTCGAGGAATCTTTGAAGAGAGAGATAGACAAGGCCATAGAGATACTCAGGTCGGGCAACGCTGACGTCAAGTGGGTCCCTGTCGCAAATATGCACATGACCCTCAAGTTCCTGGGCAATACTGAAGAGGAGACAGCTTCCCGGCTGAACGAGAAACTCTCCCGGCTTGCCGCCCGACACGAGTCATTCCGACTCAATCTGCGCGGCACAGGACTTTTTCCTGATAGGAGAAGGCCCCGTGTTGTCTGGATAGACATTCCCGACAGCGAAAATCTCAAAGAGCTCCAGAGGGACGTCGAGGAGGCCGCATTATCAGTTGGCTTTGAACGAGAGGACAGACCTTTCTCTCCGCACCTTACCATCGGGCGGGTCAGGTCTTCTCGCGGTATGAATTCTCTGCTGGCTGCTATTGAAGCGCTAAAAGACAAGGATTTTGGTAATATAGAGGTCAGCGCTGTCTCGCTGATGAAAAGCGATCTGAGACCGGCAGGCGCTCAGTATACTACTCTGGCTGAATTTCGCCTCGGGAGGAGGACTTATGACGAATAAAGACAAGACAAAGGCCCTGGAGATGGCCATCTCACAGATCGAAAGGAATTTCGGCAAGGGTTCCATAATGCGCCTTGGCTCTGCCGAGATCGCTGAAGGCCTCCAGGTTATACCAACAGGCTCCATTTCTCTCGATCTTGCCACAGGTATTGGGGGGTATCCGAGAGGACGTGTAATAGAGATATTCGGCCCGGAATCCTCGGGCAAGACAACTCTGGCCCTTCACGCCATTGCTGAAGCTCAGAAGACCGGGGGCGTAGCGGCCTTCATTGATGCAGAGCATGCGCTGGATGTCAACTATGCGAAGAGGCTGGGCGTGAAGATAGAGGACCTCCTCGTGTCTCAGCCGGACACGGGTGAACAGGCCCTGGAGGTTGCCGAGGCCCTCGTGCGCAGCGGCGCAGTGGATATTGTCGTTATAGATTCAGTGGCGGCCCTCGTTCCGAAAGCGGAGATCGAAGGAGACATGGGAGATTCACTCCCCGGACTCCAGGCAAGACTCATGAGTCAGGCGATGAGAAAACTCACCGCGGCGATCTCCAAGTCGCTGACGACCCTCCTGTTCATCAACCAGATAAGGATGAAGATCGGTGTAATGTTCGGCAATCCCGAGACCACGACCGGGGGCACCGCCCTGAAATTTTATTCCTCCATGCGCCTGGATATAAGAAAAATAGACAATATCAAGGAAAACCAGGAGACCGTGGGAGGAAGAGTGCGTGTAAAGGTGGTGAAGAACAAGGTGGCGCCGCCTTTCAAGCAGGCCGAGTTTGATATATACTTTAACGAAGGCATTTCAAGGGTGGGAGAGCTCGTGGACATCGGGGTGGAAAAGGGGATAATCGAAAAATCGGGAGCATGGTACAGTTTCGACGGGACAAGGATCGGTCAGGGGAGAGAGAACGCGAAGGAGTACCTGAAGAACAATCCCGACGCGTGCGGCGCAGTCGAGCAGAAGATAGCGGAAGCCAAGACGGTCAAGTGATATGGAAATAAACGATCTCCTCAAAACAGCGATTTCCAACAACGCCTCGGATGTCCATATCAAGGTCGGTTCGCCTCCCATATTGCGGATTACAGGCGATCTGACCCCTTTAGGCTCGGAGGAAAGGATCTCCCAGCAGGACGCCATGAAGATGGCCTTTTCAGTCATGAGCCCCGGGCAGAGGGAAGTCTTCAAGCAGAAGAATGAGATCGATCTGGCCTACAGCGTCCCTGGTCTCGGCAGGTTCAGGTGCAATGTCTTCATTCAGAGAGGCACCATAGGCATGGTCTTCAGGGTGATCCCCATGAGAATACCTTCCATCGAGGAGCTCAATCTCCCGCAGGTCTTGCAGAAACTTGCGATGGAAGAGAGGGGCCTTATCCTCGTCACAGGCACTACAGGGAGCGGAAAGTCGACGAGCCTCGCCTCGATGCTCGACTTTATCAACATGAACAGGACATGCAATATAATTACGATAGAGGACCCGATCGAGTATCTGCACAGGGACAAGAAGAGCATTGTCAACCAGCGCGAGATCGGCAGCGATACTGAATCCTTCGGCCAGGCGCTGCGCTCGGCCCTGAGGCAGGACCCGGATGTGATACTCGTCGGAGAGATGCGCGATTTCGAGACCATCCAGACGGCCCTGACCGCTGCCGAGACAGGTCATCTCGTTTTCAGTACGCTGCACACTATAGATTCGACAGAGACCGTGAACAGGATCATATCGGTCTTCCCTCCCTATCAGCACAAGCAGGTGAGGATACAGCTGTCCTCGGTCATAAGAGGGATAGTCTCTATGAGGCTCGTGCCGAGGGTCGACGGCAAAGGCAGGGTGCCTGCGGTTGAGGTTCTCGTAGCTACAGCCATGATCAAGGACTGCATCCTCGACCAGGACAAGACAAAACTTCTTCCGGATGTCATCGCTCAGGGTAAGATTCATTACGGCATGCAGACGTTCGACCAGTCCCTTTTTGATCTCTTCAAGTCCAACCTCATCACTTATGAAGAGGCGCTCAGAAGGGCCTCGAACCCGGATGACTTCGTTCTGAAGGTCAAGGGCGTTCGCTCTACAAGCGACCTTGCGCTTGAGGAACCTTTTGACCCTAAGAGTCCCCAGATGAACGTAGATCGATTCGCTAAATGAGAAGAATCCCTCCCGAATCCGCCGCCCATGTCTCACGGTATCCTGCGAATCAAAGACATGCAACCGGCCCTTCAAGAGGTAAGTCTTCGGCGCCTTCCCGCGGTCCTTCCCGGAACGACCCTGTTCTTAACTATGCCTTCAGACTCCTGAGCTACAGGGACAGAAGCGAAAAAGAGCTGGCCGGACGGCTCAGGATGAAAGGTTTTGATGATTCGGCGATCGTCAAGGTCATCGAGCGGCTGAGGTCGGGCGGGTTCCTCGACGACCGTAGACTTGCTGGCATTCTCAAGAGGTATGCCAGGGAATCAAAGCACCTCGGTCTCCTCGGCACAAAGAGATTCCTTGCCGAGAGGGGCGTGCCAAGGGATCTCCTTGAAGAGACGACAGCCGATATCGACGAGTCGGATTTGGCAAAAAGACTCGTAGAAAGGAAGATAGCTTCGTGGAGAATTACGCCGCCAGAGGGAGACAACGTGGAATTGCCTGCAGCCACGGTCAGAAGACTATACGGCCTTCTCGCCCGGCGCGGCTTTCTCCCTGAGACTATAAGAAAGACCCTGAGAAACATCAAATGTAAGGAGGATATGGAATGAAACGCTATCTTGTCTGTGTATTTTTTCTGGCACTCGCTTTATGGTCTCTCGCAGGCTGTGCACCGGTGGTGAGATACTCTCCGGATGAGATCAAGGATTTTCCGCCGGAGATCCAGCAGGACATCAGAGAAGGTCAGGTCGCAATGGGTATGACCACGCAGCAGGTGCGGTATGCCCTGGGTGCGCCCGCAACCGTGAACGTGATCTCCCCCTCTTTGGAGGGGAAACCTAGGGAGGAATGGATCTATTCTTCCGGGGTGGGCGTGCTGGTCAAGAGGAGGCTGGTGTTTGTCGACGGCAAATTAGCGGACATATATCCCGAGCCGGAGCAGCCTGCCGAAAAGGCACAGCCCGCGCAGTCTGACGAAAAGCCGCAGGACCAGCAGAGTGAACAAAAATAGGGCCGATTCCACTGAGGGAGATAACGAGTTATGAAGGGCAGTGAGATAAGAGCGGCTTTCCTTGATTATTTCAGGGAGAAGGGACATGAGGTCGTGAAGAGCTCTTCCCTGATACCGAAGGCCGATCCCACTCTTCTCTTCACAAACGCGGGCATGGTGCAGTTCAAGTCGGTGTTCCTCGGGGAAGAAAAGAGAGGATACACCAGAGCGACCTCATGTCAGAAATGCATGCGTGCAGGCGGAAAACACAGCGACATCGAAAACGTCGGACATACCGCCAGGCACCACACCTTTTTTGAAATGCTCGGCAACTTCTCTTTCGGGGACTACTTCAAGAGAGACGCGATATCCTACGCATGGGAACTGCTGACGGAGAAGTTCGGGCTTCCGAAAGAGAAATTATGGGCCTCTGTATATGAAGACGACGATGAGGCGGCCAGACTCTGGCTGGACCTCACGGATATACCCGAGAGCAGGATAGTGAGACTCGGCGCCAAGGACAACTTCTGGCAGATGGGCGACACCGGACCATGCGGCCCGTGCTCGGAGATCATAATAGATCAGGGTCCCGCGGTCGGCTGCGGACGTCCCGACTGCTCGGTCGGGTGCGACTGCGACAGGTATCTCGAGATATGGAACCTGGTGTTCATGCAGTTCAATCGCGACGACAAGGGAAACCTCTCGCCCCTTCCGAAGCCGAGCATCGACACGGGCATGGGACTCGAGCGGATATCCGCCGTGCTCCAGGGGAAACTGAATAACTTCGATATCGATATCTTCGCACCAATAATATCAGCTATATGCTCTGCAACGGGCGCGACATACGGAAGAACTCGTGAGCAGGACGTTTCGTTGCGGGTCATCGCCGACCACATCAGGGCGGTCTCTTTCCTTCTCGCGGAAGGTCTGATGCCGGCCAACGACGGCAGGGGCTACGTGCTCAGAAGGATAATCAGAAGGGCGTCGCGCCATGCCCGCCTCCTGGGCGTCGAAAAGCCGGTCCTTTACTCGCTCCTGGATGCCGTCGCCGGGGCCATGGGAGAGACTTATCCCGAGCTTCTCGAAGAAAAGGACAGGTCTTCAAAGCTTCTTATGCTGGAAGAGGAACGTTTTTCGCGGACCCTTGAGGTTGGGATGAAGATCATGGATGATATGATATCTTCCGTCAAGTCGTCCAGCGGAAAAGTAATGCCGGGGAAAGACCTCTTCAGGCTATATGACACATACGGTTTTCCCCTGGACCTCGCGAGGGACATCGCCGCCGACAACGACCTCCTAATCGACGAAGAAGGGTTCCATTGCGAGATGGAGATCCAGAGGGAAAGGGCAAGGGCTTCCTGGGTGGGCGAGGAAGAGGCCGTCGCCTCCATATACAGGGAACTGCTTTCAGAGATCGGACCGACAGAGTTCATAGGATATGAGGCCATCGAGTCAGCCGCGGTGGTCAGGGCGATCGTCAAGGACGGAAAGGTCATAAAAGAAGTCGCCGAAGGCTCGGAAGCGGAGATCTTCCTGGACAAGACACCGTTTTACGGGGAATCGGGCGGTCAGGTCGGCGACACGGGCGAGATTGCGGGAGAAGATTTCCGTGTCAGGGTGCTCGATTGCAAGAAACCCCTTGAAGGACTTCACTCTCATATAATCAAGGTGAAGAAGGGCACGCTGCGCGTATGGGACAGGGTGCAATGCAGGGTCGACGCGGCCAAGAGAAGGGCGACCATGCGCAACCATACCGCAACGCATCTCCTCCAGGCGTCTCTGAGATCGGTCCTTGGAGAGCATGTGAAACAGGCCGGCTCCCTCGTATCTCCTGAGCGACTGCGGTTCGACTTCACCCACTTCTCCGGCATGGAAGGCGCTGAGATATCCTCCATAGAGACCACAGTGAATGAAAAGATCCTTGAGAACCTGCTTGTGGTAACGTCTGTGATGGACACCAGGACAGCCGTAGAATCCGGCGCCATGGCCCTCTTCGGAGAGAAATACGGAGACAAAGTGAGGGTGATCTCTGTCCCGGGTTTCAGCTCCGAGCTTTGCGGTGGGACCCATTGCAAGGCTACCGGGGACATCGGATCTTTTGTGATCGTCTCTGAGAGCAGTGTCGCCTCCGGCATCAGACGCATCGAGGCCCTTACCGGCATAGAGGCCCTTCAATACCTGAAGACGAAGACAGAAGAGCTCAGAAAGATCAATGAGTTGCTGAAGACCGACCGGGCCTATGCGCGGATAGAAAGACTCCTTTCGGACATGAGGACGATCGAGAGGGAACGCGAGGCCGCCGCCGCAAAGACTGCGACGATGGGTCTGTCATCTGTCCTGGAGAGTTCACAAAGAATAGACGGCATAACCGTCATCTCCCACAGGATTGAGGACCTCGAGCAGAAAGACCTGCGTACCCTGGCAGACGCGCTGAGGGACAAGGTCGCCTCGGGGATCATATTCCTTTCATCGGTCAAGAACGGCCAGGCCTCCATGCTCCTTACGGTGACAAAAGACCTGAGCTCCAGGTTCAATGCGGGAGAGATCCTCAAAGAGGTTGCCGCTCTGGCCGGAGGCAGGGGCGGCGGGAAGCCCGAGATGGCGCAAGGCGGCACAAGTGACCTTGCCGCACTGGACAAGGCGATGGAATCCGTATACCATATAGTCAAAAGGACCGTGACAAGTAACAAGTGACGATTTTTTCGATTCTCGGCTTATAGCTTGTCATCCGTTACTCTTGCTTTATTCAGGAGGTTATATGACGCTCTTCGATGTTGTAAGGAACGCATTACTGGCCGGATTCGGGGTCCAGGAAAAAGTCGCTGAGCTCGTCAACGAGCTTGTAAAGAAGGGAGAACTGAGCGAGTCGCAGGGGGCCAAGCTCGTAAAGGAGTGGGCCGAAAAGGCCGACAAGAACACCGAGCAGCTGGGCAAGAGTCTTTCAGAGCTTATCTCGAAGACTCTCGACAAGATGGCCCTCCCCTCCAGAGACGACATCGAAAAACTGAATAATAAGGTCCAGGCCCTTTCGGCCCGCCTCAAGAAGCTGGAAGGCGTCAGGGGGGAAAGCTCCGAAGGGGATTGATCCCTGTGGATCTCTTCAGATTTACCCGCACTTACCGGTCCGCAAGAAGACTCCAGCAGATAATAAATATACTTCTCAAACACGGCTTCGGCCGGATAATCGACCAGATCCATCTCGGCAGATATGTGCCCTTCAGGAAACGTCTCCGCGCTTTTGGTCAATGGCCCGCTCTAAAGGGCCCGAGCGTCCCCGAGAGGCTGAGGATCGCCTTTGGAGAGATGGGGCCGAGCTTTATAAAGCTGGCCCAGATTCTCTCCTCCAGACCGGACCTGATCACAGCTCAGTTTGCGAATGAATTCAAGAAGCTCCAGGACGAAGTCCCGCCCTTCCCCGTAGCGGAGGCAAAACGCATAACAGAGGAAGAGCTGAAGCGGCCACTGAACGAGGTCTTCCTCGAATTTGTCGAAAAGCCTGTGGCCGCCGCCTCCATAGCTCAGGTCCATCATGCAAGACTGACGGACGGCTCGGAGGTCGTCGTGAAAGTCCAGCGTCCGGGAATCAGGGAGCAGATAGAGACAGACATAAACATACTCTTCACGGTGGCGAGACTCCTGGACAGGTATGTGCCTGAGAGCAGGTTTTTCAACCCCGTCGGGATAGTCGAGGAATTCTCAAAGACAGTGAGAAAGGAGCTCGACTTTATAGTGGAGGCAAAGAACTGCTCCAGGTTCAGGGCAAATTTCGCCGACAATCCGGACATCTATATCCCGCGCGTATATGCTGAGTTTGTGACCGAGAAAGTCCTTGTGATGGAAAGAGTCGACGGGGTGCGGATAGACGATGTCCCTGCGATTGTCGATATGGGCGTTGACCGTAAGAGACTCGTGAAAGTCAGTGTGGAGGCTTATTTTAAAATGATCCTTGAGGACGGTTTCTTCCACGCCGATCCCCATCCGGGCAACCTTCTCGTCCTGCCCGAGGGGAAGCTCGCCTTCCTGGATTTCGGCATAGTCGGCAGGGTGTCGCCGGAGATGATGGAGACGATGGCAAACACATTTCTCGCCCTCATAAAGAAGGACTTCAACAGGCTGATAGACCAATACATAGAGCTCGGCTACGTGCCGGACGACGTCGACCTCGAAAAGTTCAGACGTGAATTCAGGACCGACCTCCTTTATTATCTCGAGCCCCTTTACGGAATGACCCTTCAGGAGATAAATTTCTCACAATACCTCGATGTAATAACCCATATCGCCCTCAAACACAGGATGCAGATACCCTCCGATCTGCTTCTCATCAACAAGGCCATGCTGATCCTGGAAAACATCGGCAGAGAGCTTGACCCTGCCTTTGACTTTGTCGCAGCGGCGGAGCCGTATGCCTCGAAGCTCGTAAGGGAAAGATACAGCTTTAACAAGATATATGACAAGGTCAGCAGGAACGTCGCTGAGTTCGGAGACTTTTTTCTTCTCTTCCCAAAGCAGATCAAGCGCGTCATCCAGAAAGTCTTGAGGGACGACCTGCACATGAAACTCTCGCATAGCGGGCTCGACAGGCTCATCACTGACATGGACCGATCCAGCAATCGCATCACCTTCGGCATGATCATCAGCGCGACACTCCTCAGTTCTGCCATAATGCAGGCGGCCGGGGTAGGCTCTAAGATCTTCGGGATATCTATCCTCGCCCTTATAAGCTTCGGCATAGCCTTCCTCCTCGGAATCTGGCTCATCATATCGATCATACGCTCTGGAAGACTGTAGGTTCTGGAACTCTATTATCGAATCGGATAGAAGGCGGCAAAACGGCCAAATCATAGTATAATTTAGCCATGGGCTACTTCGGGGACAGAATTCAGCCTCGGCACCGCCTATGCCAAGCAGAACAAGTATCATGAAGCTGTAGCAGCGATAAACGTGGCCCTGGGAATCGAGCCCCATAATGCCGATTACATCGCGGAACTCGGCCACCTTTTTCTGAGACTCGGATTCAAATCGCGGGCAAAATCGACCCTTCAAGGTTATACATCGTCATAGAAAGCCGTTATTTCTTTCTTTCGAACATCAAGGCGGCAATCACAACGAACACTGCAGATGTGCCCAACAAGACCCCGAGGTCCGTCACAAGGGAAAAATCGAGAATGTCGGTGCCCCTGAATATTGCGTGCTTCAAAGCGTCTATCCCGTAAGTAAAGGGGTTCAGTCTTGTGATAACCTTCAATATTTGCGGGAGCGTCCTGACCGGATACATCGCACCCGACAGAAAAAACATCGGCATCACTACAAAATTCATGATAACACTGAAACTCTCAAAGCTCTCATAAAAGGTCGCTATCACGATACCTAATGCGGCTATGCAGAACGAAAGAAGGATGCATATAACAACAACCTCCATTACCGACAAGACACTCAGTTTGATTCCGAGGAACGGGAAAAGGGCTAATATTATTGCGGCCTGAATTGCGGAAACAAGGGTCCCGCTCAGCGCCTTTCCCAGGACTATGGAGAATCTCGAAACAGGCGCAACGAGTATCTCCTTCATCAGTCCGAACTCCTTGTCCCATATTATGGATATCGAGGAGAAGATGGCGCTGAAAAGGATCGTCATGCCGAGGATGCCCGGGAATATAAACTGGATGTAGGATATCCCCCTGCCCGGTGAAAAGACCCCCATCCCGGGCGAGACGAGGCGGGACATACCTCCGCCCACCAGAAAGAGCCAGATAAGCGGCCTTGCGAGAGTTGAGATGAGTCTGCTCCTCTCCCTTACAAACTTCTTGAACTCCCTCGCGACCAGGACATAAATCGCATTAGCCTCTACCAAATTTCCTCCTGTAGGATCTGACCTCGTCTTTGAAAGTGTCCCCCGAAGACAGCTCCTCGGCCCTGATTGCCCTTCCGGTCATTTTCAAAAAGACGTCGTTCAGCGTGGGTCTCTGTAGCTTTACAGACAATACCATATCGCCGAGCGCCCTTATGATCTCAGGGATGCAGGCATCGCCCCTGGCCGAAGTCAGAAATAACTCGCCCTCTTTTTCGAATACCTCAACGCCGAACAACTTCTCGATCTCATCCTTTGCCCTTGCATTGTCCGATGTGCCGATGAATATGACATCCCCTCCCATGGTCTTCTTCAGCTCTTCCGGCGTCCCGACGGTTATTATCCTGCCGTGGTCGATAATCGCGATCCTGTCGCATACTTCCGCCTCTTCCATGTAGTGGGTCGTCATAAATACCGTTACCTTGTGCTTTTTGGGGAGATCGACAATGAAGTCCCATAGGTGGGCCCTTGTCTGGGGATCGAGACCTATGGTCGGCTCGTCAAGGAACAGCACCTTCGGTCTGTGAATCAGCCCTCTGGCGACCTCAAGCCTCCTCTTCATCCCGCCCGAAAACTTCTTCACCAGGTCGTCTCTTCTCTCGTAAAGGTCCACAAAGCGGAGGGCCTCGTCAATACGCTGCCTCATCTCCGCCTTTTTTACGTCGTAGAGATATGCATGGAACATCAGGTTCTCATAGGCGGTCAGGTCCTTGTCAAGAGTGCTGTCCTGGAATACTATGCCGATAGATTTTCTGACCTCTGCCGATTGCTCCGTGCAATCGTATCCATGGATGGAGGCCTTTCCGTACGTGGGCGAGAGCAGGGTGCAGAGTATGCTTATAGTTGTCGTCTTCCCAGCGCCGTTCGGCCCGAGGAAACCGAATATCGTCCCCTGCTCCACCTCAAAGGAGATGTCCCGCACTGCATCGGTCTCACCGAAACGCTTGTAAAGATGATCTACTTTTATTATCGGCACAGGATATAAGTTTACCAGAAACAGGAGAAGATCGCATAATTTGACCAGGACTGGTAATCCGCTTCATGTCACGCCTTCTCTTCGAAGCCTGCTGCTAAAATAGCCGTGTCCCCCAAAAATACCCATATATGGGTATTTACTTCGCCGGCGCCGGGAGTTATGCTGACTAGCGGAGGGGAAAATGGCGGCCGGAATTGCTGTTAGGGGTTGCCATGGCGGGCAAGGCGAAACAGGCTTAGTTTGTGGATTGCCACTACCCTTCACTCGTTCGCCGTGACGATCAAGACACCTTGAGTGTTCCGTCGGCAATTCCCGGCCGCCGGGGAAAAGTTCAAAATGCGGTAAGGTTTCCTGCTCTGTCCCGTCGCAGCGCGACACAAACAGAATCGCCAGTTGGTTTGGTATAGTAAAAAAGGCCTCTTCCGGATATAATAAGCCAATCAAAATATCGGAAGGGGTCGATGGAATTTCTTGAATACGTCTTTCCCGTTTCTGGAGTAAAGACAAGCATCCTCCTGCCCCCTCTTGTAGCGATGGCGATCTCTTTTTTCACGTCCATGGGCGGCGTTTCCGGGGCTTTTCTCCTCCTGCCTTTTCAGATGAGCGTCCTCAATTACACAAATCCTTCGGTGAGCGGGACCAACTTTATCTTCAACATAGTGGCTATTCCGGGCGGCGTTTACCGCTACATAAAGGAGGGACGGATGGCATGGCCCCTGACATGGGTAGTTATAATGGGAACCCTGCCCGGGGTCTTCATCGGTTACTACATAAGGGTCCGATACCTTCCGGATCCCGGGATGTTCAAATTATTCGTGGGATGCGTATTGCTGTATATCGGCGGCAGACTCTTATACGAATTCAGCGGGAAATCCCGATTAAGAAACGAAGGCACAAACGCGCTCGAGATAAAGTTCCGGGAGAGGGCGGAAGAGATCAGACAGCGACAGAGATCGAGACTGGCATCGGGGCTTCCGAAAGAGGCAGTAGTTAAGACTGTCTCTGTTTCGTTCACGAAGATAGAGTATGAATTCTGGGGCGAAAGGTTTTCTTATAGCACTATCGGCATGTTCATGCTCGCCTTTATCGTCGGTATCATCGGCGGTACATACGGCATAGGCGGCGGCGCCATTATAGCTCCCTTCTGTGTGGCCGTATTTCACTTGCCCGTATATACGATCGCAGGGGCGGCGCTCATGGGTACCTTTATCACCTCTATCGCAGGCGTCACCTTTTACAGCGTGGTTCCCGCCGGCTCCGGGACGGCTGCGTCGCCGGATTGGCTACTCGGCGCATTGTTCGGCATCGGAGGCATAATAGGGGTCTACTTTGGAGCGCGCTTACAAAAATTTATGCCCCAGAGGGTCATCAAGTTACTTCTCGGGGCAGCCATCATCTTTCTCGCACTCAAGTATATCAGTCAGTAAGCGCTTTAACTGTACCGGCGGACACCGGAATCGGCGTCTAACGCTTCCCTTACGGCCTTCGCCATCTCGGCCATCCTGTACGGCTTATCGAGAAAACCCATCACACCGGATTCCCTGAGCTTCTTTGCCTCATCCGCCGCATAACCGCTTGAAATGATGACCTTCACTCCCGGGTTTATCTCCCTCAGGCGGTTGAACGATTCGACGCCGTCGACCTTAGGCATGACCCTGTCCATAACAACGATCGCAATTTCGCCGATCCGTTCCTTATATATCCTGACCGCTTCTTCGCCGTCCGAGGCTATATAAACCTTATAACCGAGCCCCTCAAGGAGGGACTTCCCAAGGTCCCTTATCACAGCATCATCATCCACCAGCAGGATGCTCTCGGTCCCCCCCGGCAATGACTTGGGCTCCGGGACGGCCTCGATACTATCCTCGCCGGCCCGCACAGAAAAGGTCGGAAGACATACCTTGAATTCAGTCCCTTTTCCGACCTCGGTAGAAAGATCTATCCAGCCTCCATGACTTCTCACAATGGAATAAGTCACCGCAAGTCCAAGACCGGTGCCCCTGCCTTTCGACTTGGTCGTAAAAAAGGGCTCGAATATCTTGTCCCTTATTTCTTCGGGAATGCCGCTGCCTGTGTCGGAGACGGCCACAAAAACATAATTCCCAGGTCCTGAATAGGCGTGAAGTCTGACGTAAGCCTCATCGATCATGGTCTCACCGGTCCTGATCTCGATTGTTCCGCCCTTCGGCATTGCGTCCCTGGCGTTCACCACAAGGTTCATCAGGACTTGCGTGATTTGGGCCTGATCAGCGTCGATTCTGTGCAAACCCTGATGCTTAAACACCTTGATCTCGATATTCTCCTCGACCATGCGCCTGAGCATCTTAATGGAATCATTGATAAGCCCGTTGAGGTCCAGAGGGCGGCGTGCCGGAGGAAGCCTCCTCCCTATCAGAAGTATCTGCCTTGTGAACTCCGATGCCCTATCGGTAAGCTCTAGGACACTTCCGACATATTCCTTAACGCGCGTCTGGTCGCTCTCCTCACGAATAAGCTCGGAATAGCCTATTATCCCTGTAAGTATGTTGTTAAAATCATGAGCTATGCCGGCGGAAAGCGTGCCGATAGCTTCCATCTTCTGGGCGTGGAGCAGGGACGAGCGATACTCGTCCAGCTCTTTGGCGGCGGCAAGGTTCCTCTCCTGAAGCTGCCTGGTCATGGAATTAAAGCTGGTGGCAAGCATCCCGAGCTCGTCCCTGGTATCAAGCTCTATGACATGCGAGAGGTCCCCGGCTGTGATCTTCTGCATTCCGTCGGCGAGGAGAGACACGGGTTTCAGCACAAAGCGGTTGACAATGACGTACAGAGGTATCGAGAGCACCGCGATAAAGACGAAGCCGAACGCGGCCATCGTGTAACCCTGTCTCCTGATGTAAGCGTCCACAGACTGCAGCGAATAGCCATATTCAATCCTTCCCAGTATATTCTTCTCCACGGGATGAATATGACACGCCGCCGAATAGCACGGCTGCATGTTGTGTATCGGCTGGACCATCTCTATGGCCTTCTTTCCATTCAGATCTTTGATAGTCAACAACCTCGCCTCCGGAAGAGAATCCTTACCAACTTTTTTGCTTTGGCCGGTCCGGACATTGAATTCGCCCCTGACCGAGGAAAAGCGAACGGTGCCGCCGGCGTCGATAATCCTTATCCAGAGGATACTGTCCATCGTGCCAAGAGACTCGATAGTCTGCTCTATGAACTCCCTGTTATTGGTGAGCATCCCGTAGTACAGCGCCCGCTCTATAACATCCATCTGAGATTCGGCAAAGTTTATGTTCTTGCCCAACTCCTCTTTCTGGATGTGGAGGATCGAGGGGTACCAGAAAGCGACACTTATTCCGGCGATCAGCACCACGCTGAGAATAAGCAGCTTGCTTGCGAGCGGAAGACGCAGAAGTCTCTTTTTCATCGAAGCACCTCGTTAATATCCCGGTCCACAGATTCAGGACAATAATCTACCCGACCGGGCATCCCTGCCTGGGAATATTTAGCAATTCCTATGCCATACTATTTGAGAGGTGGGGGAAGGAAAAAGTATGATATAATAGAAACGAAGTAATATTTTTTGATCTAATTCTCTTTTATATTCGGAACGAATAAGTAACATTACTTTACGGAGTTACTGATCTTTATTGAAGTTTTACTTCATTATTCTAAAGCGTCTTTTCTTTGGGTATTCGCTCATGCAGAACCGGATCCAAAATGGCGGTTTCGCGACATAGCGTCATAATCCGCCATCAAAGGGGTAAGAATGACTTCAAATCCTGAGAAACGACTTCGCCTGAGCCTTGCGGTGACAGCTCTGATTCTAGCAGCCGAGGTCGCGGGGGGGCTTCTCAGCAACAGCCTAGCGCTGTTGAGCGACGCAGCTCACAACCTGACGGATGTCTTTGCGCTCGGGCTTAGCATAGTCGCTGCAAAGATAAGCCGAAGGCCATCAGACCACAGGGCCACTTACGGCTATCAGAGGGTCGGTGTCCTGGCAGCCGTTATAAACGGCTTGTGTCTTTTGCTGATCGCCTTGTTTGTTTTCTTCGAGTCTTATAGAAGGCTCATATCTCCCCCTCAAATAGATATTCCGCTGATGCTTACCATCGCGGTCGTCGGCTTCATAGGAAATCTTGTTGCAGCCTTGATAATCGGAAGGGGACATGAGGACCTGAACATCAAGAGCGCCTGGCTCCATATGCTCGGCGATACTTTGTCTTCTGTAGGCGTAATCGCATCGGGCGTCATCATTTACTTCACGGGCTGGGTATACGCCGACCCTATCGCCAGCCTCCTCATAGGCGTCGGCATTATTGTCGGCGGCATGGGGGTCGTAAAAGAGGCTCTCGGTATCTTCCTTGAAATGACCCCAAAAGGCTTTCACGCAGAAGAGATAGCAAAAAAGATATGCGACATGCCTGAAGTGATGGGCATCCACGACGTCCATATATGGTCCGTTGCGCACAGGCATATAGCTTTTTCCGCGCACATATGGGTCCACGACCAGAGGCTGAGCGAGGTGGAGGCCATAAGGGAAAAGATAGAGCTCCTGCTCTCAGACATGGGGGTCGGCCACACTATGCTCCAGTTCGAATGCGCCGAGTGCGAGAACGGCGGGATCTACTGCCAGATCGAGTGAAACTGCCTTTTCCTTGCAATTAACGAGAATTATTATTTATCATTAAAATGTTATGGTACAGACACTCTTAGCCAAGATCTTCGGGACAAAGAACGACAGGGAAATGAAACGGCTCTGGCCGCTGGCGGAGAAGATTAATTCCCTGGAACCGTCGATAATTTCTCTGAGCGACTCAGAGCTCAAAGACAAGACTCCGCAGTTCAGGAAAAGGCTTGAAGAAGGCGAGACCCTTGACGACCTTCTTCCTGAGGCCTTTGCGGTCGTGCGTGAAGTAGCCAAAAGGACACTCAAAATGAGGCACTTCGATGTCCAGCTGATAGGCGGCATAGTGCTGCACGAAGGCAAAATCTCCGAAATGAAGACGGGCGAAGGAAAGACCCTCGTTGCGACCCTTCCCGTTTATTTGAACGCGCTGACCGGCAAAGGGGTCCATGTGGTCACCGTCAACGATTATCTTGCCAGAAGAGACGCCAAATGGATGGAGCCGATTTACAACTTCCTCGACATGAAGGTGGGAGTGATAGTGCATGGCCTCACCGACGAGGAGAGACAAGTATCGTATAACTCGGACATCACTTACGGGACCAACAACGAGTTCGGCTTCGACTATCTCAGGGACAACATGAAATACGACATTTCCCAATATGTCCAGAGGGAGCTCAATTATGCTATCGTGGACGAAGTGGACAGCATATTGATAGACGAGGCAAGGACCCCGCTTATTATATCCGGCCCCTCCGAGGAGTCCACGGACAAGTATTACAAGATCGACAAGATAATCCCGAAGCTCCAGAAAGAGACCGATTACACAATCGATGAAAAGGCGCGAACAGCCATCCTGACGGATGAGGGCAATGTAAAGGTGGAAAGGCTGATTGGGACCTCCAATCTCTACGATCCGGCCAATATCGAGCTCGTGCATCACGTCCTCCAGGCCTTGAAGGCCCACACGCTTTTCAAGAGGGACGTCGAATATGTCGTCAAGGACGGCGAAGTCATAATAGTGGATGAGTTCACCGGAAGACTCATGCCCGGGAGGCGCTGGAGCGACGGCCTTCACCAGGCAGTGGAAGCAAAGGAAGGCGTAAAGATCGAGAGCGAGAACCAGACGCTCGCCACTATTACCTTCCAGAACTATTTCAGGATGTACAACAAGCTTGCGGGCATGACCGGTACGGCGGATACCGAGGCGGAGGAGTTCGCGAAGATCTACAACCTCGACGTTGACGTGATCCCTACCAACAAGCCGATGATACGTTCTGATAATCCCGACATGATTTACAAAACGGAAAAAGGCAAATTCAATGCGGCGATAAACGAGATCGAAGGCCTGCACTCAAAAGGACAGCCCGTGCTCGTAGGCACCATATCCATAGAAAAATCAGAGCACCTTAGTTACATGCTCAAGAAGAAGGGAATCCCCCATTCCGTGCTCAACGCAAAATACCATGAGCGGGAGGCAGAGATAATTGCCCAGGCCGGCAGGAGCGGCGCAGTCACTATAGCTACAAACATGGCCGGCAGAGGCACCGACATTGTCCTCGGAGGCAATCCTGAAGGGCTAGCAAGGGACATGCTGAGAGAGAAAAAGGACTATACGGAAGAGGACTGGACGAAGGCCCTCGCCAGGGCCGTGGAGATATGCAGTCAGGACAGGGAAAAGGTCGTCTCGGCAGGTGGGCTTCACATACTCGGCACTGAACGTCATGAGGCGCGAAGGATAGACAACCAGTTGAGGGGCCGCTCAGGCAGACAGGGCGATCCCGGGTCTTCCCGTTTTTACCTCTCCCTCGAAGACGATCTCATGAGGATATTCGGGTCCGACAGGATAGCGGGACTCATGTCGAGGCTCGGCATGGACGAGGACGTGCCGATAGAGAACAAAATGGTATCGAGGGCGATTGAGAACGCACAGAAGAAGGTCGAGGAACACAACTTCGACATAAGGAAACACCTGCTGGAGTACGACGACATCATGAACAAGCAGAGAATAGAGATCTATTCCTTCCGGCGGGAGATACTCCAGGGCGAGGAGCTCAAAGAAAGAATATTCCAGATGATAGAGGACACCGTAGAGGAGCTGCTTCTCATATATTGCCCCGAGGACAAGCGTCCGGACCAATGGGATATGAAGGGAATCAAGGACTCTATTTACGGAATCTTCGCCCTGAGCCAAGACATGAACCCATCGAACCTCGACGAGCTGAGGGAATCGCTGTCAGTCTCGCTCAGGGCGGCTTTTGAAAAGAAAGAGGCCGAGATGGGCGGCGATATGATGCGCTATATCGAAAAGGTCGTCCTGCTGCAGGTGCTGGATGCACAGTGGAAGGACCATCTCCTTGCCATGGACCACCTCAAGGAAGGCATCGGCCTCAGAGGATACGGCCAGAGGGACCCTCTCACAGAATATAAGAAAGAGGCTTTCGATATGTTTGCTGACCTGACCGGGAGGATTTCGACTGATACCCTGAGCAGGATCTTCAAGATCCAGGTGAGGGAGGAGGAAGGCGCCAGAAGGCAGCCGGAGCGCCCAAGTCAGCCCGTGAGATACAACCGGGGAGAAGGCTCCGAATCTCTTCAGCCCGTGACGCGGGGGAAGAAGATAGGAAGGAACGAGCCGTGTCCCTGCGGAAGCGGCAAAAAGTACAAAAAATGCTGCGGTGTGAATGTCTAAAGTTTTGGTGATAGGAGAGGGCATAGCCGTTGACGACCTCGATCTGCTCTCCAAGTATGGAGAGATATCTAGATTCAAGACTGTAAATGCCGCGCATGTCAGGGCGGACGAACAGATCGCTCTTCTTCTGATAGAGAAAAGCCAGCACAAAGAACCCTCCTTTAAGACCTTTGCGAAGTCCTTTGCGGACATCCCCAAGATCGTCATCTCGCTCGATAACTCATACAGGGGCCTTGCCCCGTGGCTTAAATTACCTTTCACCTGCCCGGTCCACAACCCTAACGGAAAGGAACTTCTCTTCCTCGCGGACCGGCTCGTAAACGAGAGGAACCTGGAGAGCGAAAACAGGAGCCTTAAACAGAACCTGGCGGACCTTAAGATTAATCTCCAATTCTTTGAAGAGATCAACAGAATCGTGACCTCGGACGTGGATTTCGACGATATGCTCGTTGAGATAACTAAAAAGACGAAGGAGATGATAGAGGCCTCTGCCTGGTCCATGTTTCTCATTGACGAGGAATCAGGGGAGTATGTGCTTGAAAAAACGGACAACAAGAAGCAGAAAGACAAGGTGCTCAAGCTCAGATTGAAACCGGGCGAGGGGATAGCGGGCTGGGTAGCAAAGGAGGGAATGCCCTTGATAGTCCCGGACGTGTCCCATGATGAAAGGTTCCTCGGCAGGACAGTCAAGGAGGGCGACCGAAAAGCGCATTCTCTTATATGCGTACCCATCAAGAGCAAAGAGCGGGTAATCGGCCTGATGGAGTTTACTGACAAGAAGACGGGCGGGCCGTTCACCGGGGACGACCTTAGTCTGCTCCAGAAGATAATGGACTACGCGGCGCTTACCATAGAGAGGTCCTCACTGTACCATAAAATGGCCGAACTCGCCATTACCGACGACCTTACAAAGCTCTTTAACTCGCGCTACCTGAGCCGGACCCTTGAGGTGGAGATACACAGATGTGACCGCTCGGCCACTTCCGTCTCGCTCATATTCATGGATATAGACTATTTTAAGCAGGTCAACGACCATTACGGCCATCTCGTCGGGAGCAAGGTCCTTGTGGAGGTCGGACAATTGTTGATAAGGAGCCTCCGCTCGATTGATATCGTCGCCAGATACGGAGGCGACGAGTTCGTTGTCGTGCTGCCGCAGACCCCTCCCGATGTCGCCGCCAAGGTCGCCGAAAGGATACGGAAGGCCATAGCGCAGAACTCCTTCCTGAGAAAAGAAGGATACGTCATCCGGATAACAGCCAGCTTCGGCGTCGCGTCATATCCGGAAAGCGCAAAGTCGAAGGAGGACCTGCTCAAGCTCGCGGACGAAGCCATGTACAGGGTGAAAAACTATACGAGAAACGGGGTTTATGCTATAATTTAACGTGGCTTTCTTCAATTATGTAACAAAGGAAATTACCCTAAAAGTAGTCTATTACGGCCCCGGTCTCAGCGGCAAGACCACAAATCTTCAGTACCTGTATTCAGTTCTCGACCCGACATCAAGAGGTAAATTCATATCACTCGCAACCGAATCCGACAGGACCCTTTTTTTCGATTTTCTTCCTGTGGAACTCGGAAAGATAAAGGATTTTTCGGTGAGGTTTCAGCTCTATACAGTGCCGGGACAGATACGCTACAACGCTACCAGAAAACTGGTCCTCAAGGGGGCCGACGCCGTCGTCTTCGTGGCCGATTCCCAGAAGGACATGAGAGAGCAGAACATCGAGAGTTTTTCGAACATGAGAGAAAACCTTCTTTCGAATAATCTTGACCCCGAAAGCATCCCGATCGTCCTGCAATTCAACAAGCGCGATCTGCCCAATGCACTTTCCGAGGAGGAGCTCAACAGCGACCTGAACGCAAAGGGTTATCAGACGATCGAGACCGTGGCCGTTGACGGCAAGGGGGTCGAGGAGACCTTCCGCCTCATAACTAAGATCCTCCTTAAGGACATGGTCAGAAAGCATAAGGTGGAGGCCCCCGCCGTGGTCGAGGAGACCGTTTTCGCGGCGCCTGAAAAGACCACGCCTTTTGTGGCGCCTGTCATGACGCAACCGCAGGCCGGAGAGGAAGCGAGGGTCTCCGTCGAGTCGCTTGAACAGGAAGAAGAGATTATCAGCGCGGCAGAACCGGAAAAGGCCCAGCCTGTTTCCGGGCCTTTCGTTTCAGGGCCGCAGGCTGTTGAGGAGGAAAAGGTCGAAAGAGCTCCTGGTGAGCCGCACAAGCGTGAAACGGTCTTCCCAACGGAAAAGATTGTTTCGCTGAAAGTCCCTGACGAGGCTGTTTTTGAGATAAGGAGTCCTCGCGCGCCCCGGCTGGCCCCGGGGCCGCTGAAGATGGCCCCTGCCGTCGAAGCGGGAGCTCCGGCGTACCCGAAGGAAAAGATCGACGCGCTGATGGCACTTCTTCCGGAGATCAAGGAGACACTCTCCGGGATCAATCAGAGCCTGAATCTCCTTTCCTCTGCGATGAAGGAGTCCGGGAGGCAACAGGCGGATATGGTGAGACTGCTTAAAGACATGAATCACACCCTTGCAGAGGCGGGCAAGAAAAGACGCTGGTTTCACTTCTAAAGGTCCGTCCTCAAACCAATGAACGCAAAAGCACTTATAAGTGACCTTCAGGATTATTACCTGCTTTCGATACAGGGCATCCTCGGAGCGTTGCAGAGACCCTTCTACGGCAAGGACGTGATCGAGCAGATGGATTATGCAGGGGCCGGCTCTTTCTTCATTATCGTGCTTGTGTCTCTCTTTGTCGGCATGGCGCTTTCCCTGCAGCTTGCAGCAGAGCTTTCGGTCCTCGGATTGAAAATGTATACGGGAAAGGTGGTCGGCATTTCCATCATAAGGGAGATAGGTCCGGTGGCGGCCGCACTCGTATTTACTGGAAGGGTCGGCTCCGGAATGGCCTCTGAGCTGGGATCGATGGTCCTCGGGCACCAGGTGGACACGCTGCGGGTCTTCGGCGTGGACCCGGTAAAGAAGCTCGTGACCCCGCGCATGCTGAGCGCCTTTTTGATGCTGCCGGCCCTCACGCTCATAGGCGATGCAGCCTCTCTCCTGGGAGGTTACTACATAGCCGTCTTTGTGAGTCACCAGAGCGGCTACGTCTACTGGAGCTCCGTCAGGGAAGTCCTCATTTTCGAGAATGTCTTTTCCGGCTCGGTGAAACCCTTCATTTTCGGTTTTCTCATCTCCTCGATAAGCTGTTACATGGGACTCTCCACAAAAGGCGGCGCGATCGGCCTCAGGAGCTCAACGACGAGGGCCGTCGTTGCGTCCATAATCATGATAATCGTTGCGGATTTCTTGCTTACCAGAATACTGCTCTACGTGCTGGGTTTTTCGGTATGATCGTATTCGACGCTGTCCGCTTCTCTTACAATTCGCGGGAAATTCTCAAAGATATAAGTTTTTCCGTTGGTGCCGGCGAACGCATCGCCTTCCTCGGAGGAAGCGGTGAAGGCAAGACCACGATCCTCAAGCTGATCATGGGACTCATAAGACCCGACTCCGGCAGGATATTGATAGACGGCGAGGACATAACATGCAAGACCGAGGCGCAGCTCAGGGACACGAGGATGAAGTTCAGCATAGTCTTCCAGGAAGGGGCACTGTTCGATTCCCTCAATGTAAAGGAGAACGTGGCCTTCTGTCTGAGGGAATATACGAAGATGCCCGAGGAACAGATAGAGGAAAAGGTGAAGGAACTACTGAGGACCGTGGACGTGGAGCGTGCGATCGACCTGATGCCAGAGGAGTTGAGCGGCGGCATGCATAGAAGGGTCGCCATAGCGCGCTCTCTGGCGGCCACCGATCCCAAGATGTTCCTTTACGACGAGCCCACTTCAGGTCTCGATCCGGTGAACGCCGATAACATATGCAAACTGATACTCGACCTCTCACGGAATGGAAAAGGGTTCATAATCGTCACTCATAAGGTTTTCGACGCGGTAAAAGTGGCAGACAGATTCATGTTTCTCTATGACGGCAGGGTCCGTCTCGACGGAAACAGGGAGGACCTCCTCCATGCAACCATACCGGAGATCCAGATTTTTTTGAGCGAGTTGCGCTATACTCAGGAGGAAAAAAATGTTTGATATGAAGAAACAACTTATGTGGTCGAAACTCAAGGTCGGCCTCGTTATCACCGCCGCCCTTCTGACATTGTTTCTCACTGTCTTTTTTGCGGGCGGCATTCAATTCCTGTTTTCGCCGGAGGCGGAGATCAAGGCGCAGATAGCGGATGTGAAAGGACTCAGGAAAGGTGCGCCGGTATGGCTGTCGGGAATAGAGATAGGCTCGGTAAAGGACATTCGTCTCAATCCCGGATATGGAACTACAGTGACCCTCTCGATCAAGAAGAGCGCCCTCGATTACCTCAAGAAGGACTCTCATGCAAGCGTCCTGACCATGGGGCTTCTCGGGGACAAGTATGTAGAGCTGAGCGGCGGCTCGCCTGAGGCGGGAAGACTTGCTGCCGGGGACACTATCGCAGGGGCCTCCCAGATAGAGCTTAAGGACGTCATGGAGGTCGGCACCGCCTCCATCCAGAAGATGAGCGATTTTCTGAAGAAGCTCGACAGCCTCGTCACAAAGATAGAGGCGGGACAGGGCACCATTTCAAAATTCATCAGCGACCCCGCGCTTTACAACAACTTAAAGGATTCGACGCTCAATCTGTCGCTTACCCTGAAGGAAATAAGAGAGGCGCGCGGAACTATGAAGCTGCTCGTCGAAGACCCGACCCTTTACAACAAACTGCTTGCTGCCTCGTCGTCCATCGAGGATTTCGGCAAGACCCTCAACCAAAGCTCGGGATCTCTGAAAAAGCTGATAGAAGACCCTACCCTCTATAACAATATGGTGATGGCCACGTCCTCCCTGGAGGACTTCGGCAAGAAACTAAACGAGGGAAAGGGTACTCTCGGTAAGCTTGCCGCAAACGCTGAGCTGTATGACAACCTCAACAAGGCGTCGCTAAAACTCTCTTCCGTTCTGGACCGCATCGACAAGGGCGAAGGACTGGCCGGGACCATTGTCAACGACAAGGAGCTTGCCAAGGAGTTGAAGGACAATGTGGCGGAGCTCAAGGAACTTCTGAAGGACGTGCGCGAAAACCCGAAGAAGTATTTTAAGTTCAGTATATTCTAAGCAGCGGAATATTTCTGCCGGCCCCTTCACGACCCTGAGCCAGCATTCGAAAGCGAGGCCGCTTCTCGTTGCGCAGCACTCATTCTGCCTGCCCTTTTCCCATCTTAAATTTGCAGGTAAAATAGTTCTTCCGGATTGGCGCGGCAACAAGGCTGCAAAAATCACGCCGCGTTTACTCTGCGTCCGCTGGATTTTTTTGTCGGGCGATTTATTGATATTGTCAGTTTGCCTTCATTGAATTTATGGATCAGCATTGAAATGAGCGATTGATAAGGAATGCCCTCATCAATTGTCTTCGCGCGAAGTTTCTTCAAATCTCGGTGGCTCATCCGTATATTGATCCGCTTTTGTTTATTAAGGCTATAACGGGCATATGCTTCATATTGTTTCTTTTCTTTCTTGTCGAGATCGTAAATCCATTCGTCTTTTTCAAGCGATTCCGCCAGTTCCTTTTCATTTTTATCCAAATGTGCAGTCTTTTTCATGCCTTGCCTCCCAAATATTTCTTTGTAGCCTTGCTGTTCGGTATTATTGCTTTCAGGAATATGCTTTCCTCATCTTTGTCGAAAGAAACTAAGGCTTCAATTCATTTTCCGTCAGAGCTCATTCTTTTCTATCCAACGACGTGGCTAACTAGCGCGGGCAACCACACATTAATGAAAATCGTGCCACGCTTATTCCGCGTCCGGTTGAGCCGTTTGATACTCATTAAGGCCCCCCTGAATCATACCCGAATCAGATATGATTCAGGAACCCGATCTTTTCACAAGGAGGCCTCAAATGAGATTTTACACCAAGCAGCACAAATTTTCTTGCGGAATCGA
>JAJYIF010000019.1 GCA_021790195.1 Nitrospirota bacterium | reverse complement strand
TCCAACGTGATCCGGAAAAAATATGCGGGTTCTTCCGTGAGCCCAATCTCAGGTATGCGGCCTAATTACGGGGCTTTACTTATGACCTCCTTAGTAAGTACCACTACGCGCATGCCTTCCGAAATGACATTCAGGCCTTCGCGCATGATTTCGTGTATTCCAGCATCGGGCGGCACATCCTGATAGTTGTCGAATACTATGATGGGGCTTGTCTCGATCTTTTTTCGACGACGGGCATAGTCTGCTATAGAGTTCTTCGAAGTAGCGGCGGACGAAAACCGGAAGGCCAGGCATATATTCGGGAGTCAAAAGCGGCAGGGGCTTTCAATAGCGGGGCGCTGCATTCCTTGCCGCGAGACCCAGGTAATAGAAGAAAGCTGCGACGTCGGTGTCTCCACGGTCGATCTGATACCAAAGACACGAAGACTTCCGGGCCTCGATCCAGCTTGCAACTAGTGTTGTCTTGCCCGAGCCTGCCGGACCGGTGATCCAGGTGAGGGGACGATTTCGCGCATGGTCGAGGCGGTTGAATAACCTCCTCCGACGGAGGACCCCCTTTGCGGTCGGCCGTGTTATCTTGTTTATTGGTACGTTATTTATATTCATGAGCTGCTTTGAAAACTGTAGCCGGCGACATGATTCCTAACTCTCTTACGTTACTGAGATACGTCAATCAGCGAATTTGTCATTCTTCAGGGCATTCCCCCGGGTGTAGTCATGGTTCGGGCCGTATACAGCGATAGAAGGGTATTGGGAGGCCGACGGGTCCACAGTGGCAATCTGCCAAGTCGCTGAAGCATAAGAACCAACTACAAAGATAAAGAAAGCGATTAATGGAATGACTACGGATATTCTATTGGGATATCTCTTATTCAAGTTACGCCCCCCCAAAAAGACCCTCCAGGTCAATTCCTGCGCCAGCAAGCGTTCGCGCCTCACGAACTGCGGCGAAGTTTCCCGCTACCGTAATGCGACAATAATATTATGATCGGATAAAAACAGTCAAGGTATTTTTCACAACTGGCATTTCATCCCGTAAGAAGCGGTCTCTCGCAAAGTAAGACAAGCATTTATCAGAGCAATTGCCTCACTCAACGGGTAACGTCCCAGGTTCATTTATCTATCTTCTCATCACCCTCGCCCGTTGTTGTGGGGCCCTCCCAGCTGCTGATGCCGCCCCTCAGACACTTTGCGGTAAACCCATGGTTCTTAAGAATGAACGCCGCTGTCAGACCACGCGCGTCGTTCATGCAATATGTGATATATGATTTCTTTATATCCAGCTCGCCCAATTTCCTTCGGATGATCTCCATGGGGATGCTCAACGCCCCCTCGATGTGCTCCTGCCTGTATTCATCCGGAACGCGCGCATCGATTATCACGTACTTCTCCCTGTAGGCAGCGACATCAATGTCCTCCGTAAATATACTGTCGAGGAACGAAGATTTAAGTATCTCGTTGAAATCCACTTTGTCGAGCATATACACAACGGTCTCTTCCACTGCCCTGCAGGTCGCGTTGCGCGGATCGCCCCGGATCAGCGCCTCTTCCCCGAACCCGTCTCCTTCACGCAGTATAGCCACTTGCTTTGTCTCGGTCGCACCCTTCTTCTTTTGAAGCACGGCTACGCAGCCCGACTTTATTATGTAATAGAAATCTCCCCTTTCCCCCTGGACTATAATGTCTTCGCCCAGGTTGTATGTCCTTTCCTGCATTCTTGCCATAAGGGCATACATTTTGTCGGGCTCCAGGAGGGCAAAAGGCTGAAGGGTCTTGATCTTGTTGAAATGGGCGGATTCCGCGGCCCTCCTGAGGAGCATGTTCTTGAAAGCGGACTCGCGTTTTACGAGTTCGTCGAAATCCGGCTTCATCAGCCGATAGAGAACAACGGCAGTCGTAGCCCGGACTGTACAGCATCTATGTGCCCCGGTCAGAAGCGCTATCTCGCCATACCCCAGGCCGCTTACGAGCACTGACAGTCTTGCCTCCTTCCCGAACGGGGTATGCTTCGTCACGTCCAGCCTGCCCTGCTTCACGAAATAAAGGGCGTCGGCCTCGTCGCCCTCTTCGAATATGACTTCCCCTGCCGGGAAACTGACGACCTCCAGCTTCTGCAAAAGCGACTCTATCGAGCTGTCGGAAAGGATAGAAAAGAAATTGTACTTCCTCAACTCTGCTGTCTGTAGCGCCATATGCTCCTCCTCCTGAAATTCTCCCGTGCGCTGCGACCGTCCGTTGCGGTCCGGCCGGATAGCGCCTCTTATATGATCTCTAATTGTTTTGGAGAAATGATGATATCTTTGCCGTCCAACGCAATCAGCCTGTTGGAGACAAACGACTTCATCGCCTTCGTCACAGCCTCCCGGGAAGCGCCGATCTGGTTCGCTATGGTCTGATGGGTAGGACATTGCACTCTGATAAAACCATTCGGCATTACCTCTCCATTTTGTCTCGCGAGTTCCGTCAGCGTCTTTGCCACGCGGCCGGCCACATCCAAGAAAGTGAGGGTCTCGATCATCTCGTTGGCCTTCCTCAGCCGGCTTGCCATAACGGAAAGGAGATTGATCGCGATATCCGAATTCTCTCTCACTATCCTGCGAAAGGCGTCCCTTTCGATGAACATTATCTTCACTTCGGCCAACGCCGTAACCATCGCCGAGCGCGACCGGTTGTCGAGAAAGCTCAGCTCTCCGAAAAAATCCCCCTTTTCGAGAATGTCCACGACCACCTCACGGCCTTCGGGGTTCATCAGGGAGACCCTCACTCTCCCGTCGACTATTATATAGAGATCGAAGCTCTGCTCCTCCTGCTGCAGTATTACGGAACCCGGAGGGAACGACAGCTCTTTGCAATGGGACTTGATGAGATGGAGGTTCTCCTTTGTCAGATATGAAAAGAAAGAGACAGGTTTCAAATCTTCGTAAAACATCCTATTTCTCCAGGATCTTGACCTTCATCTCTATCCTCTCATCGGGATTGTCCCTCCGGTCCCTCGGTTGGCTCACTATCTTGTCGGCAACCTCCATTCCCGATACGGCCTCGCCGAACACCGTGTATTGCTTATTGAGAAAGGGCGCATCAGCAACGCAGATGAAAAACTGGGACCCAGCGCTGTCGGGACTTGCGGCCCTCGCCATGGAAAGCGTGCCCCTTTTGTGAGGCCTGTCGTTGAATTCCGCTTTGAGGGTATATCCAGGTCCGCCCATGCCGTGCGTCGACTTGTCGGGGTCCTTTGAATTGGGATCGCCTCCCTGGATCATGAATCCGGGGATGACACGATGAAAAGTGGTCCCGTCGTAAAATCCCTTCTTCGCAAGCTCTATAAAATTGTTCACATGGTTCGGAGCGACCTCCGTAAGGAATTTCAGCTCTATGTTCCCGAACTTTGTTTCTATAACAACCCTTGTCTCAGCCATCTTCTTCATCTCTTCTTTCACAAAAAGTTTTGTGCTTACTCCGTTATTCGCGGAAACCGCGGATAACGCCACGAAAAAGGTGACTCCACCAAAAAAATCTCATGCCCCCTTATGTTTGTACCGAATCGCCACTTCAGCGTTTTTCTATTCTACCAGATTCTTGCGCATCTGGCATTAGTTGCAGGGTACTTAGTATAATAGTACGTTTATTGCTGTGGGCATCGGATTGGGAAATAGGACCTTAAAACGGATTTGTCTCTCCTTGTTTCTGTCTTTGCTGGCGGCCGCTACTACGGCGAACGCTGAGAGCAGAGGCAGCCTTCCGACAGGAAAGAGCTCTGCCGTGACCGTCTTTATCGACGACAAGACCGGCGCGCATGTCGCGGCGGGAAACGGTTTTGTCGTCGATGAGGGAGGGATGATTGCAACCAGCTGCCGCCTCCTGACAAGATGGCTCGAAAAAATAGAGTATTCGGTCTCGGTCGAACTCGCTACCGGAGCGGTTTACCCCATGGAGCACGTGGTCTCGGACAACTGCAACAACAACCTCGCCATCATCAACATAAGTGCCAGGGGACTTCCTGCCGCCAGGATTGCGGCTGGATATAAACCTAGGACCGGGGACAGGATTTCGGTCATCTCGATGACCCCGGATGCCAGGACCGTGGTTTCCAACGGTGTAATAAAGAGTGTCAGAGAGAAGAGCGAGATTTTTCAATTGGACCTTAATATCAATCGCCGGCAGGACGGAAGCCCTGTGTTCAATCATAAGGGAGAGGTCGTCGGCATCTTGACATTCCCGCGAAGAGAAAGCCGGCATATTGCTGTTCCCGCAAGGAATATCCTTAAAGAACTAACCAAATGCAGGGTCCTGGTAAAGGAGCTGCCACCCGTGGAAGGCGTCGCCGCCCCTATTGTGCCTCCACCGCCGAAGTCCGTCGCGCCTGTAAAGAACAAAGAGACCGCGAAGTCCGTCCTTCGAGATAGCGCTGAGCTGGAATTCTCGAAAGCCGCCTCACTTGAGAAATCGAGCATGTACAAGGAAGCGGCAGAGGCTTACAAGCAGGCCTTGAAGCTCAAGCCCGATTACGTGGATGCCTACTTGAACCTCGGCCTGGATTATTATAGGCTCGGAAGATATTCCGATGCGGTCGATGCTTACAGGAACGCCCTAAAGATAAACCCTAAAGATCATGCAGCGTACGCCAAGCTTGCGGCGACCTACATCCTGCTTGGTGAATATCCTCTTGCGATCAAGATGTTCAAGGAGTCACTGAAGACCGACCCCAATAATCCGGAGACGCACTTCAACCTCGGTGTGGCCTGCATAATTTCAGGTGACAAGGACGGTGCGATTAACGAATATACGATCCTCAGAGAACTGGACAAGGACCGAGCGGACAAGCTGCTTGACCTGATCTACTGAGGAAAAGTCTTTCCTACGGTCTGATTTCTATAGGGGTGCCGTCCCGAACGAACTGCCAGATCTCTTCAATCTCCTTATTGGACACCGCGATGCATCCGTTGGTCCAGTCCGAAAAGACGGGCGCTATCCTGCCCTGTGGCAGGCCGTGGATCATGATTCCGCCGCCCGGCGACACGCCGAGCTTATGGGCATTAAGGATATCGGTCTCGTTGGGATAAGAGATGTGGAGCGCGAGATGATACTTGCTCTTCGGGTTCCTTGAATCCAACACGTAGCTGCCCTCCGGCGTCTTGCTGTCACCCGCCATGGTCTTAGGGCCGTTCGGTTGTCTGCCCAGAGAAATCCTATATGTCTTGAAGATCTCCCCGTCTCTCAGGAGCATCATCAGCCTCCTGCATTTGATAACAACCACCTTGTCCGCCTTCGGCAGGGCCGCCCTTGCGCTTCCGTTGCCGAACCACAAACAGCCGAAGGCAAAGCACGCGGCGCAGAGGAGAATGGTCGCCTTTCTAATCATTAATTCCGTTTCATCCTGCGCTAATTAAATTTCTTTAATAATAAGGATAATAGAAAACCCGGGTGCATTTCAAGGGTAAAGTGCCCTGCACGTCTTTCGGTGCTATAATAATCTTCGTGGACGATCTTGACAGGGAGTATTTGATCTCGTTCTACGAGAAATCTCTCGGCATGTTCGGAGACAGGCCTGAATCCCTCCACTGGACTTCCGCCGGACAAATTGCACGCTATAAGGCCTTGCTTGATATCGCGGCCTGTATCGACGGCAGTAAAATACTCGACTTCGGGTGCGGCAAGGGCGATCTTTGCGGGTTCCTTAAAGATAGAAACATTCAGATCAGCTACACCGGCCTTGACATTAATGAAAAATTGATTGAGATCGGCCGTGAGAAGCATCCGGAATCCGTATTCGGGGTATTCGACATTGAGAAAGAAGACCTCGAAGAAGACTTCGATTATATCTTTCTCTGCGGTGTGTTCAATCTGAAGGTCCGTGGAATCGAAGAGCTGATTGCATACACCCTCCGGAAGCTCTTTAATCATTCCAGGGTCGGCCTCGCCTTCAACGCCCTTTCCGCACATGAGCCGAGGAAGGACTTCGAACTTCATTATGTCTCACCGGAAGAGATATTCGGCTTTGCGACAAAAGAGCTTTCACCCTTTATTGCCATGAGGCACGACAGGATACCTTACGATTTTACGATGTTCGTCTACAGGGATGGAAGTTTCTCCCCGTAAAACTCCTTCAGCATCTTGTCCCTCAACTCAACGACCCGTTGAAGACCGCTTATGAATTCACGATAGGGTCTGGCGGGCCCTTCTTCCATGTGTTCGATCAGTGCGTTACAGAAATACCAGTTGCACCTGAAAGGCCTGACAGACCTCTCGCGGGTGCAGCCGTAAGGTGAAAGGAATTGACACGGATCGGTGTCGTTGATTCCTTCTCTATAATAAGGAGTCTCCAGACCGAGGGCGCGGACATAAATCAAATCGTTGTCGTCATAGTATCCGTGCCTGTTAATGCAGCAGACCTTTTCGCACGCTGGACAGACCTCTGAGGTCATCTGCTGGATATAAGGGCTGCACGCGTCCAGGGCGAGCTTCAACTGACGAGCGAGGTCACGCAAAAGGCTGTTGTCTTTGACATCTGTCATTACGGCCTGCCTACCTGCAGGGCAAGCGGAAATGACAACTCGACACAAACTTCAAGAGGCCTACCGATTACCTCTTCTTGCTTTTCTTCAGAGACGAGCCAGCACGCGAGGCGCTCTGAAGGACCGTTTCATCCGAGGACAGCGTATTGACGGGGGTAGGATTGCTTCCGCTTAATTGGAACACCGTCCAAACAGTGCCCGTCTGATTTGTGGGAACGTTATAAGTCGCGGCAAGTGTGTTGCCGACATACACTTTTACCTGTGCAGTCGAATTAGACAAGGCAACACTGTTCGCGGAGCCGGTGTCGGTAAAATCGTGGACATAGAAATTGTAAGTCCCCGCTACCTGCTGCTCGATCGTTGTCGTCTCCTGCGGTACAGGCCCGTCGGCGGCGGGGTCTGTCCAGTCATGATCAAGCTGCGCGTATACAATGCCATTGAAACTATAGACCTTGCTCCCATACCCATACCACGTCTGAAACGGTCCGGCGGTCGTGTCACCGGGAGCTCGCGGCCCCTGCAGATACGAATCCAGATCGAGGTTCCCTTTCGAATAGTCCCAGGTAAGAACAATCCTCACCTGGCCCGCAGTGGGAACAGGACTCAGAACCGCATTAAGAGTTGTGGTTGAACTTGCTCCTATGCTGACATTATCGATGGTCGATATTATATAACCGGAGGTCGAGAACGCGGCGGTGTATGTGCCCGATGCCATACTCAATGAATACGTGCCATCCGTCGCAGTAGTCGCGCTCGCAATCGTCGTCCCCTGCTGGGTAACGGTGACAATTGCGCCCGAAAGCGCCAATCCTGTAAGAGCGTCCGTAACTGTGCCGGACAGCGTGCCCTGGGTGGCTGGCGGCGGGGTCGAACATGCACCCTTGACCGCCCTCCACGTTCCTGACACGGGCGGGATGCCGCAATCATTAGCGGTGGTGAATGTACCGCTCGCGGAATTGCCGTCGGCGGCTACCGTGCCGGTGAGATAATTATCTATAATGCAGCCGGTGTTGCCGCCCGCTGACTGAGAGAATTGGAACATAATATTGTTGCCGCTCAGGGTGCCGCTGCCGGTGGAATCACCCGTAAAGGTAAAATAGCTGCCGCTCTGTGTAAATGTCATGCAGGACGGGCCCTGCTCCGAGCCGCTTTGGGGCGTCAGGAACCCTGACCAGCCGCCAGATATATCAAATGAAGTAGACTGGGCCCTTGTAGCCGTCCATGTCCCTGTTTCTCCGTTAGCGCAGTTTCCGGAAGTCCCGGGGGTCGTGTATGTGCCGGTCATTGTAATTCCATAGGACGCAATAGTCCCCGTAAGTGTAACCGGAGCCGGATTGTTGCAGCTGTCCGTGTTGTCCGGGATAGTCATCTGAACGTCGCCGCCGTTGACGCTGCCGCTGCCTGTGTGAGAGGTCCCATCGCTATCAAAAAATGTAAACGACAAAGTGTTACCCGTCTGGGTCATATTGAAAAACTGGGGGCCTTTCTCGGTCTGCCCCTGAGGAGTGTGCATGAGAGACCACGCGCCTGAAAGTATAAAACCCATATGTATAGTAACATTTGCGGGTGTTCCGTCGAGGTCGGCCTTAGCGTCTCCCTGGAAAACAGTCGCGCCGCTTGAATCCTTTGCAACGGCAAAAAAGTCCCTGTTCGGTCCGTTTGGAATAGCATCATTACCATCGAATGTTATGGTGATGTCCGACTGCCCAGAAACATTGACTGTTTGCTGCTGGGTCTGCATGCCCGAACCCGAAACCGTAACAACTATCGTGGCTACACTCTGAGGGACCGCCGAAGAGGACCGGCCAGCTTCAGAACTCATAACTTTGGACTCGTCTATGCTGACCGTTACCTTAGTTGTCCCGGTATTCGATGCAGATACTCCCCCCCGCCGCAACCGGATATAAATGCCGTTAAAAAACTCGCCAGAACTATCGCTATTGCCTTGCCTGTCCTTTTCATCTTCATTGTTTTCCTACCATCCTGCATGTATTGAACCCGTGTTAGGCGTCGGTGTCGGTGTCGGCGTCGTCCCCGGGAAGTTTATCCCCACATTCACCGGCGTTGTCGGCAGCGTCGGCGTAACATTCGGAGGCTGAGGATTAGTCTGTGGAGGTACTATTATCGGAAGAACTCCTCCTCCCGGTCCGGCCGCTCCGGTTCCCTGCTGGACAGCCTGGCCGGACTGAATGACTGCCGATGCAGCGGGTGTCGGAGTTGGAATCGGCTGCCCGCTCATAACAGTAACCGTCATGCCCGGTCTCAGACTCACCCTCCCCGTAATTGTAGGATCCGTGCTCCGGATGTCCACTATGCCTTCATACGATGTGCAGGTGGTGTATGCCTTCCCTGCCATCTCTCCTGTCTCACAATCAAACACTGTACCTCTGGCGGCTGCAACAGCCGTAGGGGTCTGCACCTCAAACTCCGCCCTCCCTACAACCGACCTCATCTTGCCGTCCATAAGATTAAATATCGATCTGGTCCGCTTGTCCTTGCTGTATACGAATTCCTTTATCACCATCCTGGAGTTCTCCCCCATGGTCAAAACACTGTCATCGATAAAAAGCATCTTCGTCCTCGACCTTTGCCCCGTCTGGACAATGTCCTTCAACTGAATGCCCTCCTTGACCCTGGCCTCGATCTTCTTGGCGTCCCTGTCGATTACAGCGCTCCCCCTCAGGGCTACCACTGCCCCTATGTCCTGCACTGCAAAAACATCTGAAACTCCAAGCACCATCATGGACATTAACAAAAATACAAGGACGAAAATTACCGTATTTCTTTTCATCTAAAACCTCGCTGTTACAAACGCGCTTGTTATGGACCTCTTGTACTCAAACACATTTATGTTCGAGTTGTTCCAGATATAGGTCTCCCCTACTACTACGCTGAATATATCTGAAAGCTTCTTGCTCACCGTCAATGCATAGGTCTGAATATTGTCATTCCTCCTGGGACCGTCCAGCGGATATTTCCCTTTGTATCTCCTGTTGTAATACTCTCCATACACATCAGCCGAGAGCGTCGGCAGGATCTTGAAGGTCAGACCTCCGAAGCCCTTGTTCCCGGTATAGGCCCAAAACTCTTCCCTCGTCACGTCCTTGTCGGCGGAATAGCCCAACCTCGCCGTCAAAAAATCACCGCCAAACAACGGTAGATACTGTACGATCGAGCCGCTGTGGTTAAAACCGCTCCTGTCCGAGTTGGTCGGAAAAAGGCCGCTGTTTGAGAAATGGACCTTGCTGTAAGCGTAATTGAGCACCGTCGAAAAACCATTGCCGTATGTAAATATTACAGCCGGCGTAAGGGTGTGGGCATAATCATATTCATCCCCGCCCACAAGGACATACTCAAATGCATATGAGCCTCTTAGAGTCACTCCGTTAGTCAGCGCATAGGCGGCGTCCAATCCTCCGACCTGCTGGGTTATGTTGAAATCGGTCAACCGCGTGTGCAGACTTTGATAAGCGGAATAGCTCACGCTCCCCACGAAGCGGTCCGAGGTAATGAGATCATATTGACCTTTCAAGTAGAGCACTCCGCTCCAGTCCGACTTCCCGGATATCCCCTTCGGAGGGGGCTGATTACCGGGCCCCACGATGACATTGCTGTCATACTGCATCCCAAGGGCCGCGTCCACTCTCCACCTCTTGGCTGCCTTCGGCCCTGTCATCTTCTCAATATACGTCCTCGCCTCCGTTGAATACTCAGACCCAGGTGATAGATCTATGGTGTTTTCGAAATAATCCTTGGCCTCAGGATATACCGACCTGTTGAAATAATAAATACCCAGCTGCAGGTTCGTATTCGGGTCCTCGGGATTGACAAGCAGGGCCTTCTTCAGATAGCTCTGGGCCTCCTTCTCTCCCTTCTTGTTGAGGACGATGCCGAGATAGAGATTTGCCTTGTAGTCGTCAGGCGATTCCTTTAAGGCCCCCCTGAAGGCATCTTCCGCCGAACTGTAGTCCTTCTTGCCAAGGGCAGACATACCTCTCGACATATCTTGATCATAAGCGCCCTGAGCGGATGCAGATACTGCAAAGATAAGTACCAAAAAAACACTAAGCAGATGCCTCATTATCTTGTTCTCCCTCATGTTGTCTATTTATCTATACGAAGATTCCCTTGTCAAGTCACTTCTACCTTCCCGAATGAGGCCACTATTCACCACAATAAAAAACGAGGGGCCGAAGCCCCTCGTTATCATCGATATATCAATTAAAGATCATCTCAGTGAATGACCATCTGATCGTTGTACGGAACTGCAATACCGTTTAAGATCCCCACAGGAGCCCCAAACCCAGTCGCATTTATCGGAATGACAAGCAAAGAGCCTGAACTTACCGAAGAGGAGAAGGGGCCAGCATCGCAAACGACAACGAACTTTCCGTCAAGGGTCACGCCGAGTGTCGGCACATATCCCATCGTCACACTTCCTCCGCTGCCCGCATACGTAGGAGCATACAATCCCCCGACCTGCGTCAATGTGCCGGTATCAACGCCCGAAAGCATCGCAATGCCGGCGTCGGTCCCCACGATAGCGGTCTTGCCGTCCGGAGTAATAGCCACTGAAAGAACCATGAGTGCGCCTGAGATAGTGACAGACGTTCCCACTGTCGGGGAACCAGGCACTCCTGTGACCAGTGTTGCAATTGCCAAGCTAGTATTACTAGAGGAGCCCACTATCACCGCCCTGCTGGAATCTTTAGGACTTATAGCGATACCGTTTCGCCCATCCTCCGAAATTGATCCCAGAGTTGTAATATCCGCGGTCTGCGTAAAGCTATGAGAAACCATACCTCCGAGCGTACCCGGAGCCGGAGTCACTGGGGCAATACTGAAAACCGTGAGCCCACCATTACCGCGAGCCAAAAGAACAGCGCCGTCATTGGAGATAACTACGCCATCGCGGTTGCCGGGAATCGGGATAGTAGTCGCTTCTTTAGGATTTCCTGAGACAATGCCGGAAACAAGGAGAAGCTCGGTGGAGCTGTCAGCCGAAACCACTGCTTCATCGCCGTTCGGCATGATGGCTACGGAGTCGCCGTCTCCACCATAAGCCGAAACGTCAAGCGTAGTGGTTGATGCTAGGGGCACTCCGGTTTGCACGTTGGAGAAGAACCTGATGGTATTGCCGCCGTCAACCAGAATACCCTGCGAGCCGTCCGGCGTAAGGGCCTGCCCGTCAATGTCGTATGCGCCGTCGTAATGCAAATACTTTATAGTCGGAGTGGCCAACGGGTTCCCGTTTGAATCATACAGATTGATAACCTGCAAGGCGCTCGAAGAGTTTCCCGACCCGTTTCCGTCATCCGCAACAAGAGCGATTCCCAGATTCGAGACAGTGGTGCTGCCGCCAGGGGCCGGCTTATAAAGCACATAGGTTCCAGGAGTCAGGATACCCACCAGGGTAGTTGAAAGAAAATTTTCAGTAAACGAACCATTGTTCCCCACCGCGATCGTCGCAACATCCACCCATGTATTGTTCTGCAGCATCGCCAGGTTTAGCGTAGTTCCGGAAGTGATGCCGGACGTTGAAGACAGTGTGCCGCTCATTGAGACGGGGACGTTGAAGGCCGTAATGCCGGGGTTGGTGGTAAGCGTAAACCCGAGGACAAAGACATTGTCGGGGCTGAGCGTGAAGCCGGCCTTCTTGCTGGAAATACCAACAGGAAGTCCGCCGCTGGTCACCTCGGTGAGTGTAGCCACTGTCTGTTGGTTGACGGCGTTGGCCGCAAAATTGAAATTAACGGTATTGCCACCTGTATTCAGGGTAGCCTGCGCCGCAGTGCCCGGAATCAGCGTAACTGACGAACCTCCGCTCAGAGGCAGCATCGTAATCGTCCCCACGTCCGTTGTATGTCCGGCCGTGACGGTCATGTTGCTTACCGATCCCTGATACATCAAGACACCGGTCGAATCCAGTCCCTGCGCAGTTACTGTCCTATTGCTGCCGGCCGGAACACCGTCAATGACTCCTTGTCCGAGAGACGCGTCAAAATCCTTCTGTATATCGGACATGCCCGATCCTGAGACAATGATCCTGACCGTCGCAACGCCGGTAGGAGCTGTAGCAGCAAGTTTGCTCGACGAGCTGACGACCACCCTGCTCCAATCCAGCTGAGCCGATATTGACCCGATCCCGGCATTAGTAGAGCTGCTGTTGGAGCCGCATGCCGTCAAGGCAACCGACAATAAAATAAAACATACCTTACCAAGGATCGATTTCTTCATTTCTTTCATGCCTCCCTGTTTATGCTCATATAATGTACATTCGCATCAACACTGCGGGTGCAGGTCTGTATGCCAACTACCATCCAACATGTATAGATCCATTGTTAGTCACGGTCAAGGTAGCGGTCCCTGAAACACCGCCGGATGTGGCGGTAATGGTTGCGGTGCCGGCCGCAACGCCTGTGGCAAGACCGGCGTTGCTAATGGTCGCTACCGACGTATTCGACGAACTCCAGGCAACCTGCGCGGTCATATCCTGAGTCGATCCGTCGGAATACGAGCCCGTGGCCGTAAACTGCTGGGTAGCGCCTACGGCTATGCTCGGATTTGTCGGCGTGACCGATATAGAAATCAGAACGGGGGACGTCGACACCGCCGTTGCATTGGTAATCAGTGTAAGTCCTGCAACAATAGTTATATCGGCTGGAGTTGTAGTAAAACCGGGCTTGGCAAAAGATATTGTATAGTTGCCGGCAGCCACGGTGATGCTGTATTTGCCGTTGGAGTCAGTTGTTGTTGTAGCTTTCGCAGTCCCTTGCTGGGAAAGCGTTACCGTTACCCCCGGTATCGCCGGTCCGGTAGGTGAATTCAATGTGACCGTGCCCGAAACCACGCCCTGATTCTGTGAAGATGTCACAGTAAGAGTCGCACTCCCCGAAATACTGCCGGATGCGGCGGTAATGGTTGCATTACCTGCCGCAACGCCTGTGGCAAGACCGGCATTGCTAATGGTCGCTACCGATGCGTCAGACGAACTCCAGACAACCTGCGCGGTTATATCCTGAGTCGATCCGTCGGAATACGAGCCTGTAGCCGTAAACTGCTGGGTAGTGCCTGCCGATATGCTCGGATTCGTCGGCGTAACAGCTACGGAGGTCAGGGTTGCCGCAGGACTGACATGACCTCTTACCCCTCCGACCGAACCCGAATCGCTGCCGCAGCCTCCGGTTTGCGTGAAGTTACCATTAATGGCTCTTCCATCAGCAGAAAGCGTTCCGGTTACGGATGCGTTAAAAGCATTTCCACAATCGGTGCCGGTGACCGTTAGTTGCACAGTACTTCCATTCAGTGTGCCGCTCCCTGTAAAGTTGCCTCCTTCGGGGTCAGTGCCCGAGAATGTTAGAGAATTGCCCGTCTGAGTAACTGTAATAAAAGCGATTTTCGCCTGTCCATCCTGGCCTGTTGTAGTTAGAGTCCACTCGCCTTCGACAACGAAGTTCATATTGATGGGAACATTTATTGGTGTTCCGTCGAGGTCGGCCTTAGCGTCACCCTGGAAAAGGGTCGCGCCGCTTGAATCCTTTGCAACGGCAAAAAAGTCCCTGTTCGGTCCGTTTGGAATAGCATCATTACCATCGAATGTTATGGTGATGTCCGACTGCCCAGAAACATTGACTGTTTGCTGTTGTGTCTGCATGCCCGAACCCGAAACCGTAACAACTATCGTGGCTACACTCTGAGGGACCGCCGAAGAGGACCGGCCAGCTTCAGAACTCATAACTTTGGACTCGTCTATGCTGACGGTTACCTTTGTCGTGCCTGAAGTCGTGCCTGAATTCGATGCGGACCCGCCCCCGCCGCAACCGGATATAAATGCCGTTAAAAAACTCGCCAGAACTATCGCTATTGCCTTGCCTGTCCTTTTCATCTTCATTGTTTTCCTACCATCCTGCATGTATTGAACCCGTGTTAGGCGTCGGTGTCGGTGTCGGCGTCGTCCCCGGGAAGTTTATCCCCACATTCACCGGCGTTGTCGGCAGCGTCGGCGTAACATTCGGAGGCTGAGGATTAGTCTGTGGAGGTACTATTATCGGAAGAACTCCTCCTCCCGGTCCGGCCGCTCCGGTTCCCTGCTGGACAGCCTGGCCGGACTGAATGACTGCCGATGCAGCGGGTGTCGGAGTTGGAATCGGCTGCCCGCTCATAACAGTAACCGTCATGCCCGGTCTCAGACTCACCCTCCCCGTAATTGTAGGATCCGTGCTCCGGATGTCCACTATGCCTTCATACGATGTGCAGGTGGTGTATGCCTTCCCTGCCATCTCTCCTGTCTCACAATCAAACACTGTACCTCTGGCGGCTGCAACAGCCGTAGGGGTCTGCACCTCAAACTCCGCCCTCCCTACAACCGACCTCATCTTGCCGTCCATAAGATTAAATATCGATCTGGTCCGCTTGTCCTTGCTGTATACGAATTCCTTTATCACCATCCTGGAGTTCTCCCCCATGGTCAAAACACTGTCATCGATAAAAAGCATCTTCGTCCTCGACCTTTGCCCCGTCTGGACAATGTCCTTCAACTGAATGCCCTCCTTGACCCTGGCCTCGATCTTCTTGGCGTCCCTGTCGATTACAGCGCTCCCCCTCAGGGCTACCACTGCCCCTATGTCCTGCACTGCAAAAACATCTGAAACTCCAAGCACCATCATGGACATTAACAAAAATACAAGGACGAAAATTACCGTATTTCTTTTCATCTAAAACCTCGCTGTTACAAACGCGCTTGTTATGGACCTCTTGTACTCAAACACATTTATGTTCGAGTTGTTCCAGATATAGGTCTCCCCTACTACTACGCTGAATATATCTGAAAGCTTCTTGCTCACCGTCAATGCATAGGTCTGAATATTGTCATTCCTCCTGGGACCGTCCAGCGGATATTTCCCTTTGTATCTCCTGTTGTAATACTCTCCATACACATCAGCCGAGAGCGTCGGCAGGATCTTGAAGGTCAGACCTCCGAAGCCCTTGTTCCCGGTATAGGCCCAAAACTCTTCCCTCGTCACGTCCTTGTCGGCGGAATAGCCCAACCTCGCCGTCAAAAAATCACCGCCAAACAACGGTAGATACTGTACGATCGAGCCGCTGTGGTTAAAACCGCTCCTGTCCGAGTTGGTCGGAAAAAGGCCGCTGTTTGAGAAATGGACCTTGCTGTAAGCGTAATTGAGCACCGTCGAAAAACCATTGCCGTATGTAAATATTACAGCCGGCGTAAGGGTGTGGGCATAATCATATTCATCCCCGCCCACAAGGACATACTCAAATGCATATGAGCCTCTTAGAGTCACTCCGTTAGTCAGCGCATAGGCGGCGTCCAATCCTCCGACCTGCTGGGTTATGTTGAAATCGGTCAACCGCGTGTGCAGACTTTGATAAGCGGAATAGCTCACGCTCCCCACGAAGCGGTCCGAGGTAATGAGATCATATTGACCTTTCAAGTAGAGCACTCCGCTCCAGTCCGACTTCCCGGATATCCCCTTCGGAGGGGGCTGATTACCGGGCCCCACGATGACATTGCTGTCATACTGCATCCCAAGGGCCGCGTCCACTCTCCACCTCTTGGCTGCCTTCGGCCCTGTCATCTTCTCAATATACGTCCTCGCCTCCGTTGAATACTCAGACCCAGGTGATAGATCTATGGTGTTTTCGAAATAATCCTTGGCCTCAGGATATACCGACCTGTTGAAATAATAAATACCCAGCTGCAGGTTCGTATTCGGGTCCTCGGGATTGACAAGCAGGGCCTTCTTCAGATAGCTCTGGGCCTCCTTCTCTCCCTTCTTGTTGAGGACGATGCCGAGATAGAGATTTGCCTTGTAGTCGTCAGGCGATTCCTTTAAGGCCCCCCTGAAGGCATCTTCCGCCGAACTGTAGTCCTTCTTGCCAAGGGCAGACATACCTCTCGACATATCTTGATCATAAGCGCCCTGAGCGGATGCAGATACTGCAAAGATAAGTACCAAAAAAACACTAAGCAGATGCCTCATTATCTTGTTCTCCCTCATGTTGTCTATTTATCCATACGAAGATTTCTTTGTCAAGGTATTTTTCACAGCCATGGAAGCCATTTAGCAGTCAACCTTATTACTGCAAATTTAATATCTTACAGGACCTTTTCAATGCTTGAATAAATGGTCACAAGCGCTTAGAATAAGGTTCAGGATGTTCAACGTATTCAAGACAAAATCCCAAATGACCTGCAAACACTGCGGCGGAGAACTGAGGCTCGTCTTCGGCTGAAGGTCCGTTTATCTGAGCTGCATGGAATGCAGAAAAGATTTCAGGATTTCAGAGTATAAAGATTTGATCGACGAAGAGACCTGGAACGCCATAGCCGCAAGGCCCTGTAACCGCGCGTGACTACCGTCTCCTGTTTATTGTCTACCGTTTCTTGACTACTAAATATCTCTTGCCGGCACACCGAATGCTTCCGCCAAAGCAAGATGGACAATCTCCCCGCGATATGTATTGAGGGAAGATCGTATCTCCTTGTCTTCGGCAATCGCCTTCTCTATCCCCATGCCTGCCAGGGTCCTTATATAAGGCAGGGTCACGTTTGTCAGCGCAAGGGTAGAGGTCCTCGGATAGGCCCCCGGCATGTTCGCAACCGTGTAATGGACGACGCCGTCCACTTCGTAGACAGGGTCGTCATGGGTTGTCGGCCTGGACGTCTCGATGCATCCCCCCTGATCGATAGATACGTCCACAATGACCGTCCCTTTGCCCATCAGCTTAAGCATGTCCCTCGTTATGAGAAGAGGCGTCTTTCCGCCAGGCACAAGGACGGCGCCTATGACGATATCGGCGTCACGGATCTCATTGCGGACATTCACCGGGCCTGCGGGCAGCGTCTTTACCCTCCCCAGAAACATCTCGTCTATCTTTTGCAGCGCCTCCATCCTTTTGTCGATCACCACCGTTTCCATGAGAAGGCCCATACAGACCGTCGCGGCATTTGCGCCGACCACACCTGCGCCGAGGATGACGGCCTTGGCAGGGTTCACGCCGATCGTGCCGGTAGGAAGGATCCCCTTGCCTCCCCAGAAGCTCTGCAGATAATACGATCCCATAAAAGGCGCCATCCGTCCCGCAATCTCGCTCATCGGGAAAAGAAGAGGTAGCCTTCCGCCTTTTTCAAGAGTCTCATACCCGAGGCCGGTGACTTTTTTCGCAAGGAGCATTTCGGTAAGCTCACGGTTCGGCGCAAGATGGAGGAACGTGAATATCGCCTGCCCCTCTCTAATGAGCTCGTATTCGGATGAAAGGGGCTCCTTGACCTTGACAATCAGATCGGCCTTCCTGAACAGTGTGCTCCTGTCGATAACATCGGCGTCCGCCTTCAGGTATTCTTCATCGGAGAAGCCGCTGCCCTCACCAGCACCGGTTTCTATGAGGACCGTGTGGCCATCCAGCTTCAGCTCCTCTGCCCCGGCTGGAGTCATGCCGACCCTGAATTCGTCCTTCTTGATCTCTTTCGGCACGCCGATGATCATCGAAGACCATTATACACCAAACAATCTGCTGGGTCATTACGTCCAGGGACAGTAGAGATAAACCGGTAAAGGCGCAGGTTGGGCTTGATTTAAGCTATAATCGATCGTGAACCGAAAATCTTCATGCTTCATTCCAACAACGATAGCACTACTGACTTTATTCTTTATTCTCTCCGGGGGATCAGCATCCCCGCAAAAGAGCGACGAGATCCTTCTCGTCAGAGTTGTCAGGGTGCATGACGGTGATACTGTAAGTGTCCTCATCGGGAAAAGCAGAGAAAGGGTCAGGCTGATAGGAATAGACGCGCCTGAACTCGGCCAGAGACCGTGGGGCGCAAGGGCGAAGAAGCGGCTCCAGGAGATGCTGAACAGCGCCGGCCGGACGGTCGCGATGGAATTCGATGTAGACAGAAGAGACAAATACGGTAGACTCCTTGCATATCTCTGGACAGGCGGCAGAAGACTCATAAACCTCGAAATGGTAAGGGACGGGTACGCAGTGCTCTTCACCTTTCCGCCGAACATAAAACATGTCGATGAATTAAGGAAGGCGCAGCGATTTGCAAGAGACAGACGCCTTGGTATCTGGGGAACTAACGGATTGAAGGAGATGCCCGTGGACTATAGACGGAAGCATCCCTTTTGAAAGGACCAAAGGTTGAGGTTAAGATAAGATTGATGTCCGGCCAGATAGAGACGTTCCGAATGCTTAACATTCGCCTTAACTTAATCTGTCCCGTTCATCCCTTTGTTCTTCTTCTTACGTCAAAGCCTCTCTTCTGAATCACAGACAGGATCTCTTCGAGATGGCCTCCGCCTCTCGTCTCGATAGTGAAGATCACCCGCGTCTTCCCGACCGGCAAATCAGCGGACAGTCTGTCATGCGCCACATTTAATATATTCCCCCTTGCAGACGCTATCATGCCGGTCAGAAGGTGGAGACTTCCTGGGACATCGTCTACCGTCACCTCAAAGACTCCTATCCTGCCGCCCGAGACAAGACCCTTGTGGATTATCTTGTCTATGAGTGTGAAGTCTATATTGCCTCCGCTTACCACAAGGACCACTCTCTTTCCGGCAAACCTCTCTTTGCCTTCCATCAGGGCTGCAAGGGGCGCAGCGCCTGCGCCCTCGACAACTAGTTTCTTTCTTTCAAGAAAGAGCAGTATGGCAGGCGCTATGGAGTCCTCCTTCACAAGGACCACATCGTCCACATATCTGTTCATGATCTCGATCGTCTTCGCTCCTACTTTCCCGACCGCGATCCCGTCGGCGAGGGTAGGCAAAGGGACCTTCTCAAGTACCGACTTCTCTTTAAAGGAAAGATAAGCCGAGGGCGCGGATTCCGTCTGGACGCCGATAACTTCTGTCTTCGGAGACAAAGCCTTGACGGCCGTCGAGACGCCGGCAATGAGTCCGCCTCCGCCCACAGGCACAAGGACAAAGTCAATGTTTTCCATTTCCTCCGATATCTCGAGACCGACAGTCCCCTGGCCCGCGATCACCTCGTCGTCATCAAAAGCGTGTATGAACACATAACCCTTCTGAGACATGGCATATTCGAGCGCATCCTTGAATGTCTCACCATAAAGTACCACCTCGGCCCCGTAGCCCCTTGTCGCTTCTTCTTTCACTATCGGCGCCGTCACCGGCATCACTATCTTTGCGCGCAATCCGAGCCTGCCTGCCGCATATGCAACGCCCTGGGCATGGTTGCCCATGGAGGCCGCTATCACCTTTCCGTCGTTTATGCCCTTCAGCTTGTTGAACGCCCCCCTCACCTTGAAGGATCCGGTCTTCTGCAGGTTCTCTGTCTTGAGATAGACCTCCGCGCCCATCATTGAACTGAAGGAGCTCGAATATACCAGCGGTGTACCATGCACAAAAGGCTTTATCCTTTCATACGCTTCCGTGATGTCTTTTATGGTTATCATGAAATTTCCCGCCGCAATAGAAGTGACCTTTCAACAACCATCAGAGAAGGTCATTGACCATGCGGTACTTCTCCTCTCAGAGGGAAGACATAATATCCCGGAGATACCCTATAACGCTCCACCATCGCCTGCAGAAGCGGAGCCAGCTTGAAAGAAGGATCGGTCATCAACTCAAGACTCATATCCATATTTCCTCCCCTCACGCTCCCCCTGACCCTTCCATAAAGCCCATCGCCCGACAGGGCCAACGACTGTATATCGACAACGCCATCGGTAATAGTGGCTGCGGCCCGCACTTCATGAAATATTTCGAGAGGCAGGAAAACACCCATGAACGTCGTGCTGCTCAAATTCGCGTTGATGAGCGAAAGCTCCAGGTCCGACTTATTGCCGCTTTCCTCAAAGCTTCCCGACATGGTCCCTCCTCCATGGATTCCGAAGGGTTCAAGGAAAGGGACCTCCTCCAGATGAATGTCTCCTCCGACGATCTTGGTTGGCCCTTTCCCCGTCAGCCCCACCCTGCCGGTGACTACGCCGTCGCCGATCTTGCAGCTGAAATTGAGCCTGGGCCTGAACGCGGCAACCGACAGCAGATCGAGCCGGCCGTTTACGTCATCGAACTCCAAGAGAGTGACGTCGGAATCCTTTCCGGCGCCTGCTTTTCTTAGCAGGATCTTCCGTGCGGAAAAATCATAGAACAGCCCTTTCCTGAAGCCGTCTGCCTTCAGATAAACAACGTCGCTGCCGAGAGAATGTTCTATAAGGTCTTTGATCAGGCCCCCCGGAAGAACGATGAACCAAACGCCCGCGACAAGAAGAAAGAGACCGGCGAGAACAACTGCGGCCTTTTTCACTTCTTTGTGAACAGCGCCACAGTCAATGTTACGTTCAAGAGCTCCGGGTTTTCAAAAGACTTCTTTATGACGGTCTTCTTCACAGAGAGAATCATGGGAGCGTCCTCTATCCTGTAAAGTATATTCACTATTTCGTTGAGGGTGACTTTTTCGATCTGGACCTCTGCGCTGTCCTCGGTCATGCGGCCCGCCACTTCCCTCGTCCCTAGTCCCCTGATCGACTTCATCTTGCCCTTCAGGCCGACGGACGACGCAATGTCCTCCATCGCGTTTGCGACTCCGCTCACCTTTGTGAGCGAGGTCTTCTGCTCGATAGCGCCCACCCGGCTGCTGAGAGAGCCGTATTCTGAGACCAGGGCCGACAACTCGGCGCGCCTGGACTTGATCGCGTTGAGATCGGCCGTCGACGACCTCTCAACAACGAAGGCCGGGACCATAAGGACAGCAAGAAGCGCGACAATGGATAAATAAAATGTCCTGCGGGAGACCTTGATCATTTCCGCCCCTTCGCCGTAATAGTGAAAGAAAGTCTGCCGGATGAGGTTTGCTTAATGTCGGACACAGAAGAGTTGGCAAGGAACTCCGACACCTTAGCTTTCATCTTGTCCACATCCGCCATGGAAGACGCGTCCCCCTTTATTATCGAAAGGTCCCTTTCAAGACTTATCTCGTTAACCACTACGCCCGGCACGGTCCTCCTCGACAGGTCCAGCATAAACTGGAGCGGATAAACGCCGATAAGGGCGTTCCCCTTTTCGCCGATCTCCTTCATATGTGACTTCATCTGGTAAAGCTCGTCGGTTATTCTCTTCTCGCCCGGGAAAAGATGAGCATACATATTTCTCATGTCCCTTCTTATGGCCGCCGCCTCATTTCTGGCGTTCGCTATCCTCAATATGAGATAGGAATTGACCAGCAGCGTCAACACGAAGAAAAGCACCACGGTCGTCCTGAGCTTTCTTATTATCTTTTCCGTGTCTTTCGTGTAGGCAAAAGACCCGGTCCTGAGATTCAGCGTATGCCTGAGCAACTCTCCTCTCGCGGCTTCTACCCTCTCATCCCGGCTGAACTCTTCAGGCGACATAAGCCATGAAGCTATGCCTTCCGCGCCCTTCCTGACGGCAGTCTGCAAATCCAGACAGGTGACAATGTGCGGATCGATCCTGAGCGACCCAAGCTTCGCAAGTATCTCATGCATGGTTCCCTTGCGGACATATGCCACCAGCACGTCGAATTGGTCGCCCGCGCCTCCCAGCACAACAGAATCGAAGACCACGTCTTCAGGATTCTCCATCATCAGGTTCTCAAGCTCAAGCGGCACAACCTTCATCAATTTCTCCTTGTCCGAAAACGGGAGCTTGAGCAATCTGAAATTCAAGAACGCGACGGGCAGACTCAGGACAAATTCGGAGATCCCGGTCACGTCCGGCGGAGACGACACGGCATCGCCGGCAAATTCAAGAGCGTTTTCGAATTCGTATTTCCCCCGGACGTCTCTGAAAACATAAACATTGCCGGACATCTTTGAATCGAGATCTATGAACCCCATCTTCTTCAATTAATCACGTCTCCTGCCAGTACAATACCGTATTCCCACCGTCTATCCTGATCACACTTTCGATCACTCTTCTTATCTTGTTTTCTTCGCCGATCGACGTTATGCGGAAATTCTTAGGGGTAGTTGCAGTGAAGAACTCCGGCGATAGATTAATGCCTATATTCGCTGCCTCCCCTACGCTGCCGAACGGCTTTAGCTCTCTTTGGTTCACAAGTGTCTGGGCGCTCTCCTTTGAAATATTCGCAAGACACATTATAACAGGTATTGAGGCGGTGTTCACATTAACGCTCGGGTCCAACATGTTGTTTATTCCTGAATAACTGTAAACAGTTACATAAGGCAATAGCTTTTCATAAGTCTTCTGGTCAATCCCCTTTATGAGAAGCAGCTCATCCACGCTTTCCATAAATCCATTCTTAGTGACATTCTCCGTGTTAGCCAGTCCAGGCTCCTTGCTCGGATCTGTCCAATAAGCGATCCTGTCAGCGATAGTCTCGTCCAGACCGAGAAAACCAAGCAGGCGTTTAAATGCCTCATAGGATTGACGCGTGCCATCAAGCTCAATCCTATTAATAGAATTCAGGTTGAATTTCGAGTTTTCATCGTCGGCCTCGATAATGAGCCTTCCTTTAAATCCCTCCGATACATTTTCGAGGGGTATCTGTCTTCCGAGATATTTATACAGATCGTTGCCGACCAGGACATTGGCATACCCGGCATAACTGGAAATCAGATTCACTGCCACTGAAGTCCCTGACTTTGCAACAAAGGAAAGTCTCTGGGAGTCCCGCCAGTTGTATAAAGCCGAAGTTGTGGTGTATACGCCGTAGGCGAACTCGACAACCATGGCCGTTATGATCGCAAGTATCAGGAGCGTAAGGACCAGGACTATGCCTTCCTCAGAGCCGGTCTTCAGAAAATATCTATAGCGCATTGCCGATCCTCGGCCTCGCAATATCCGACATCGTCAGAGGGGCCGCCCCCTTCTTGGGGCAAATGCTCACCGTTATTCTTACCTGCTCCGGCAGATTAGAGAGTTCTCCGTCCCAGGTCTTGACCCATTTACCGTTGTACAACGCTTCAACGGTGAACGACTGTATATCTTCTATAAGGGGTACCGACATCGGCTTATCCGTGGGCTGGGAATAGGCCGAAATCATGCTCTTATTGAGGGTAAGCTTCTTATCATCTTCTTCCACGGTATAGGCTATCTTCGACAGACCGGGAAGAAGAGGAGAAAAAGATGTGAAGGTCAGCTGCGAAGTCTCTTTCCCGAAAAAATCCCTGTCCTCGAGTTTAAAGACGGTATAGTTTTTGTTCCTGTCATAAAGACACGACTCCAGCTCCCTTTTCATGACGTCCAGAGTAGCGCGGCACTCCTGAAGCCTGAGGAGAGAATCATCCACCGTGGTCACGGCCTTGTGCGAGATGAAAAATGTACTGTAAAGAGCAGCCATAATAATGCAGGTTATTGCGAAGGCTATCAGGACTTCCAAAAGGGTGAAACCTCCTGATTCCCGGAAATTGAAAATAGGGCGCCTCCATAACTCCCCCTCGTCCCCCCTTAGTTTAAGATGGGGGTGGGGGTCGTTACCTAACAAGTCCATGTTATTCATTTTACCTTCCTGATCAATTCGCTCAGCATGACCTTTTCCTTGCCGTTTCTCACGACTACCCATATCTCGGACATCCCGGGCATAAGCGAATCCCTGATGCTCGTTTCATAGGAATAATTAGAATAAGGTTCCGGGAAAGCTCCCTTTTGAATGACCGGGGTCTTCTCCATCTCGTACATCTTCTCCTTTGCCAGGTCGGTAGAAACCGTAATGATCAGGTGCCTGTCCGCAATGCCGAGGTGATAATTCAAGGTGTACAGAAGAGTGACGAGGAGCCCGCCCACGATCGCAAGGCTTATCATCACCTCAAGAAGAGTGAAACCGCCCACCGCATCAGGACAGCGCCGGATGCGAAATCCGGCCTTGAGATTGTGATTATGTAATCTCGTCGTCATTTATAAAGCTCTTTCGGGCCCACCGGCAGGCTTCATGCCCAATGGAATACAAGGTCAGGTCTATTCTCACCTCGAAGGCTTATTGCTCTTTGCTCGCCTCAATCTGCACCCTTCCGCTCATGGAATTAAACGAAACCTCCATTCCCGACTTATCGTCTTTGAGGTTGATATTGAAACTTTCGATCCCGCCGGAAGGGCCGAAGAAGATCGTCGCTTCACCTTCCGATATCATCCCCTTTGACTGCAATTCTACAGAGGAGATGCTGCCGAATCTCTCGGCCTTCTCGCCATCCGGTCCGCTGTAGTTCACCGTCTTGTCGCCAAGATTGATCTTCATCTGCTGGTTCTCCTTCGTAGAGATAGCGTTGTCGTTCAGATATCTCACAATCGAGGCGAGCCTTTTTGCTTCTGAGGCCATTCTGCTTTCCCCGATGTTCGTGAAGGAGGGCAGGACAAGGGCAAGCACGATAGACACAATGAATATGACCACCATCAACTCGAGGAGGGTGAAACCTGCGCGAGTGACGAATGACGGGTAACGGGTAACGAGTAACAGAAAGAAGTCATCCTTCTTGTTTCTAACCCTTTCAGTTGCATAAACATCATCACAGTCGGGGCATGGAGGCCAAAAAAAAGCTTTGTCGACGACACCTTGATATCGGTGACGGAATAACTTGCAGTACTTTTCAGGACTACACTTAATGTGAACTCCTCCTATCATCTTGAAGATATGGATTCTGTCGTCCCCATAAAGGTTTCTTTTGGACTTCATGCCCCAACGGGACCGCTAGGGTAAATTCTGTCTTCATCCGTCAACGTGTTGATTGTTACTTGTTACTGACTTTGCATATCCCAGTTTGTAATGTCGGCGTTCTTGCCGTCTCCGCCTTCTTTTCCGTCCGCACCGTAGCTTAAGATGTCATAGTCCCCGTGAAGGCCCGGCGAGACATAGACATACGGGTTGTTCCAGGGATCGAGGGGTATCTTCTTTTGTTCAAGATAGCCCCCCTCGCGGTACTTCTGGGGGATTTGACCGGTAGCAGGTTTCTCGACCAGTGCGTCCAGCCCCTGCTGGGTGTCCGGATAAAAACCGTTGTCCATCTTAAAAAGCTTCAGGCCGGTCTCGAAATTTCTTATCTGGACCTTTGCCTGAGCGATACGGGCATCGTCGGTCCTGCCTATGATCTTCGGCGCCACTATTGCGGCAAGCAGACTCAGGATAAAAACGACGACGATAATCTCAAGCAGCGTAAAGCCTCCGGTGGAATATCCGGAAACCTTCGATATCGCATCCTGCATTTCAGACCTTGGATTCTTCAATTCGACATGCTCCTTTCATATTTTAAACGTTAAGTCCACGGAAGTGCCTCCACCGTCTCTTCCGTAAACGGCCATTGATCCGCCGTGCTCCTCTATGATCTTTTTGCAGATCGAAAGGCCCAACCCGGTTCCCTTCTTCTTTGTAGTGTAAAAAGGCTTGAAGATGTTTTCCATTACCTGTGTGTCTATGCCTGTGCCGTTGTCCTTGATGCGGACGGTCACCTTATCGCCTTCATTTAAGAAGCCGATGTCTATCTCAGTCGCCTTCGCCTCGATAGAATTCTTCATTATGTTGAGGAACACCTGTTTTACCTTGTCCCCGTCGGCCCTTACCTTCGGTATCCCGCCGTCGCCGCACAGGACCAGTCTGCAGCCGCCGGAGGTCGCAACCGAATCGACAACCGCCATAACTTCGCTGACGATTTCCGGCAGGTCCGCCTCGGCCAATTTCAATTCCACCGGCTTGGCATACTGGAGGAGATCATCGATGAGGCAATCGAGTCTCCTGCATTCCTTGATTATAGCCTCGATAAATCTTCCGGAGTATTCATCGGACGTCTTCAGCAGGATCTCCGCGGAGGCCGACATCCCGAACAGCGGGTTCTTAATCTCGTGGGCTATCCAGGAGGCCATCTCGCCTATGGTCGAGAAGTACTCCTTCCTCCTCAATTGGGATCTGAGGAGCATGACCTCGGTCAGGTCCCGGAAGAGAACCACCTTCCCCCTAAGGGCGGCAACCTCTTCTATCTCCGAAACGCTGTAGCCGAGATATACGCTCCGTCCTGAATTCAGTTTGAACTGCCCCTCGCCGAAATCGCTCTTCAGTATCTCGTCGTAGAAACCCACGACAAAATCGTCCATATGTTTTCCGATAATGGATTTTTCGTCGGCCTCAAGGGCTTTCACCGTATAAGGGTTCGCCTTGAGGATAATACCGCTGCCGCCTACGAAGATTATTCCACTGTTGATGGAATTTATGAGCATCTCCACAAAATCGAGCTGGCCCTTGAGTTCGAGGTTCTGCTTGTGTATCTTCTCTTCGAGCAGCCCATAGAGGCTGCTCAGGCGCTCAGCCATCGAATTCACTGTGTTAGCTATCGCCGAAAACTCGCCCTTCAGCTTTGTGCTCGATATGCGTTTCGAGAAATCCTGCTTCGAATAGGACTGTATGGCCTCGCCTATCATTCTCAGTGGATTTATGATGTAGTAAGTGGTTATCTTTGAGAGGGCGGCTATGCCTATGAGCATCAGGAAAAGTCCGTAACCGGCCAGCCTCAGGAGCGTCGATCTCAGCTCCGCTTTCTCGGACGCGACAGACCGGTCGACAAGAATGACCCCAAGCAGCCCTTCTTCCTTATGGCACTGAAGACATCTCTGCTCGTTCGTTAGCGGCATATAATAATAGAACCTGTCGTTCTTCAGCTCGGAGTAAGGCCTGCCGCTTCTGGACATGACGTCAAGTATCTCACGGCTTATCGGCATATCGGGTTCTCCGAACCTCTTCCGGCCGAGCACGAAAATGTTGTGGGCAACGTCCCCCCTGAGTCTTTCGACGATCCTTCGCGTGAACTTCGGGTCCCCTTCGAGCATGCTCTCCTTGAGGATCCTTGAGACAATATCAGCGGTCCGCTCGGCGGAATTGAGCATATGCTCATGCTCCATCCTGGCCTGTCTCTCTATGACGAAATATCCCAGGAGACCGTAGGAAACCGCAAACGCAAAAATAAGGATCAGGAGGAATCTGTGAGGGATAGTCTTAGCCATCTTATTGCTTTTTGGAAGCGTTTTATAGTATATAATTTATCGTGCAAATAATAAAGGTCATGGTCTTCGGTAAAGGTGAAGCGGGGAAGAGCACCTTTATAAAATGTGTCATTCCCGGGGCGGTTAATATTGAGCACAAGGGAAGGACCGTTGCGCTTGACTACGGCCACATAAGAATAAACGGAAAGAAGATACATCTTTTCGGAACTCCCGGGCAAGGACGCTTCAGCGCCGTAAGGGAGGTCATCTCTTCCAACGCCGCAGGCGCCATCATGATCTTCGACAGCACCACACGCCTCGACACCGAGGACGCTCAGATAATCAGGGAGATCGGGGAACTCCGGGTGCCGTTCGTAGGGGTGCTAAACAGAAAAACCGCGTCTGGAGCGGTTATTACCCTCGGCGATGTGGATCGGGCCTGCCGCATTTCGCCGATGTATATTCGCGGAGTTGAAGGGAATATCACGGACCACACCTTCTCCATGAGCGTGGTCAATCATTTTTCATAGGCCCCGAGTATCTCGGGAGAGGCGTTTCTGACCCGCATAAGGACCATCCCGAGAGGCGCGGCGGATTCGTCCCGGTCAACGATGAGCAGCATTATCGCACCCACCGAAAGCCGCTTCATGACAAAATATCCTTCGGTCCCGATGGTGACGCTCAGGTCGACCTCGCCGAGATTCAGCTCCCCGACTCCCCTCTGTCCTGCCTCGCAGATAATAGCGCCTACGGCCGTGGACCGCGCCTCTTCATCACCCGAATCGAGAGTGCTCACTATGGGGAAGCCGTCCTCCGTGACGAGGAGGACGTCACGCACCCCCCTCGTCCTTTTCTTTATGTCGGTGAAGATCTCCTTTATTCTCTTGACGTCCATCTCGCCGCCGGCAAAAGTTATATGAGCTTCGACAACTCCTCGGCAACCCTCTTGATATCGAGAAAGATTATTCCCAATTTTGCCTTGCCGTTGGCTATCACGGCCATCACCGCTTCGGCCCCCGCCTGGGTTATTATCATATAGCCGTTTCCGCCCTTGATGTATATCTGTTCGACGCCGCCCCTCTCAAGCTCCTCCGCCGTTCTGGCGCCGATGCCGTACAGGGCCGCAGACATAGCCGAGACCCTGTCCTCTTCAACAGAGGACGGCAGCGAGCTCGCGATCACAAGACCGTCCATGCTAATTACAGCGGCGCCTTCGATGTCCGGCGTGCTCGTCTGCAGCTTCTTCAACACTTGCGTAATCTGTTCCTGCTTTGTGAGAGCCATAGGTCTTCCTCCTTACGCTTCGATTTTTATAGCAAACAAACAAGCCTTGCCTTCGATCATTGCTAGGGCCTCTTCCCGGCTGATCTGGGCCTTCGCAAGGGCATTCTCGGCTGTCTCGATCTTGCCCGAACTCTCGCTCCTGCACCCTATGCTGATAATGCCCGCTTTCATGGCGTTCCTGATGCCCTTATGAACGAGGCAAAGTGGATGAAGGGCTCCGCCGCCGTCCGATTTCTTGTTATATGCCTCCACAAGATGCATCGCCTTATCGCCCCATGCAGGGATGTCCTTATAGATAGCAGCGAACGGACAGTGCTTAAGGATAACATATTTGAAGCCGTTCTTCTCCGTGATCTCGTAATTGTTCTCTCCGTCTATCTGTGCGAGCTTCTGGAGAACATCGCCTCCTGTCTCATCGAGACACCTGGCAACGGCCTCTCCTCCCTGAAGAGCAGGCAGAATGCCCATGCTCTCGATATTCCCGACGAGCATGCCCCATAACGCGCATTTTATAGGTTCTTTTCCCATGCCGTACCTCCAATTTTGTTTTGCGGCTGATCAGCCGCCTTGTTTAACATCAGTATCGCCTCGACCATTTCTTCAGCCGAGGCAATCATCCTCACACCGGGGCTGCAACAGTCTTCGTTGAAGCTGACCTTCATAAAAGACTTGTTCAACTCTGCCGCGTGGGTCGAAAAAAAGTCGGCATGTTCTCCGTCCTTTTCTGTCTTGAGGACAAAGAGCGAAGCCTCGGACGTCCTAAGAATGGGCTCCCACATGAACGAATACCTCTTTTCGCCCCTCAGAAAGAATACGTTATATACACTCGACGATATGGTGATCCGGCAGAAGTCGGAAAATCCGCTCTTCTTCATCGAAGGGTATTCGTGTCCGGAGAGAAGGGCAAGACATTTCAAGAGTATCTCTTCGTCCGTGAAGGCGATCAATACCTTGCGGGGCCTTTCACTCGGCCTCCCGCCTATCATATCGTCGCGCTCCTTGCCTGCCGCCCGTCTTGTCTCGATGACGCAGCCGTTCTTGATCAGTCTTGCCACAGACAGCTTAAGCCGCGCATCCGAAACATTAAGACGATCTTTTATCTCCCTGAGGTTGGAACACCCTTCCCTGACGGACTCTGTTATCAGTTTGCCGTCCGGGTCTTCATCGCCGACCGTCGCCGCACCGAGCGCAAGACCGCTCTGAGGCTCCGGTATATATTCATCGACATTCATGAGCTCGTCCATGAGCCTTGCGGTCTCCATGAGTATGAAACTCAGCGGTTTCATTATACTGCCCGCAGAAACGTCCTTCGGCTCGAACCTGAAACTGCCTTCCTTGAAGGAGAACATCTCAACGAGGGCGTCCTCCCCCGATGTCTTGTTCCAGAAGGCATCCATGATTGTACCGTCGGCAAAGGAGATCCCGCCTGTTCCCCGGTTGTTATAGATATGCAGCACCCCTCTCTTCCTCGTAAGCTCGAAAAGCTGAAGCACCTCATAAAGAGCGACCTCTTTAAGGTTGCCCGTAAAAGCGAGACTCGAGCGCTTTTGCTGAACCCGGTCGTACAATATCTCAACCCTCGTAACGAGTTCTTCCATTTTGAAAGGTTTGACAATATACTCGTCAGCCCCGCTGCGATAACCACTTATCCTGTCCTTCTCCCCGCCATGCGCAGTAAGAAAGATAAAAGGCACGTCAAAATACTTCGGGTTCTGTCTGACTTTTTCACAAAGCTCGAGGCCGTCCATTTCCGGCATGCCGATGTCTGAAATGATTATGTCGATGGGGTTATCAAGGGATAATTGCAGCGCCTCCTTGCCATTATACGCCTTATGAATTGTAAAATCCGATTCCCGGAGGTGATGCTCGAGCGCAGCTAGGACTGTCTCATTATCGTCCGCGATAAGGATATTCTTCTGTCTCCGGGTCAACCGTTCTCCGGACTGATTGTCTATTGATGGTGCCACTTGCCAAAACATTCTAATTTATCCTCATTCTATATGTAAATATGAATAAGCAATTAATATGCCCTCTATTAAGTTTGGCTTTAGAATGCCGTTAACAATAAATCAAAATCATCGTATAAAGCAATAAAATCATGGAGTAAGCTTGCTCAGGACATGAATTCTTCCGCTTGGAAAGGGGGTAATAAGTTTCTTTGAACGACCAGACTGCCACCCGTTCAGCAGCCACAAAGGAGCAAAGTCGGCAAATGGCCCAACCTATTGTCCGGAAACAGGACAGGGCCTTATTTTACTAACTGGTTCAGCTGGAACATCGGAAGCAACACCGCAAGGACAATAAAAAGCACCACGAGGCCCATCGTCAATATCATGGCAGGCTCAAAAAGGGAGACAGCCTTGTTCACTTTCCTGTTAAACTCCTCTTCGTAAGACTCCGCGGCCCTCCCCAATATCTCGGGAAGCCTGCCGCTCTTTTCTCCGGTCGCAACGAGCTGGACAAATATGGGAGGAAAGCCTTCAAGCGCCGAAGACAGCCTCTGTCCTTCCGCAACCTTTTGCTCGGCCCGACCGACAGCAGCCTCTAACGCCTTGTTGCCCATAGCCCCTGCCGAAAGGCTCAGGGACTTCAACATGGGAAGTCCTCCCTCGAGGAGGAATCCCAGAGTCCTTGCGAACCTGGAATAATAGAGGGTCTGGACCACGCTTCCCGGAAGCCTCAGAACAAGGCTGTCCGCAAACTCCCTGTTCTTCGCGACAAACCTCCTGACGCCTGTTGCGGCGGCAATTGCAGCCCCTGTTATAAGCCACCAATAGCGCACAAAAATATTACTGACAAATATGAGGACGACGGTCATGAACGGCAGCGCCGCTTTTGTGTCACTGAATATCTTGACGATCTTTGGTATCACAAAAGTGAAGAGAAACGAAAGCACGACAAAGCTGACTCCCATCATAAGAACAGGGTATATCATCGCCGAGCGCACTTTGGCCCTCATAGCGCTCTTCTTTTCCAGAAAATCTGCGAGCCTCAAAAGAACTCTATCAAGAGTGCCGCTCTCCTCTCCCGAATGGACCATATTGGTATAAAACTCGGGGAAGATGCCGCTGAAGTCCTCCAGGGCCTTGGAAAGGCTCGCACCCCCTGAAACCTTTTCCCTTACGGCGATGAGCATTTCCATGTAAAAACCCTTGTTTTCCGATGAAAGGGACTGGAGGGCCTCTATCAACGGAACGCCGGAGGCAAGAAGCACGGAAAGCTGACGCGTCATGGAGGGCAGGAAGGACTCGTCGGTCCTGCGAAGCAGCCCCTTCCTGACCGAGACGCCTGACTCCGCCACAGTGACGGGGAAAATGCCTTCGGCCCGGACCCTGCCCACGGCGTCATTATAGCCGGACGCCTCCACGCTTCCTGCCACGTCATCGCCGCCGCTCGTGTATCCTCTGTATTTGAATATCGGCATGTTAACTGATGCTAATAAAATATGGGCAGGTGCGACTCAAAACTTTTTTGTTTCGACACCTTAATGTAGATTTCCAATAAGCGCTTTGCCACATGCTACCACAGTCTATCTTCATTAATCCCGGCTTCCCGATCTTGATATCTTGTCGATTTCAAGAAAGTTTTGAATCGTGTCTGCCCGCCATACAACAAAGTTCGTAAATAATCTGAGTTAAACTTCTACGGCGTCTTTTTGAGTGACCCTCAGGACCTCCTGGAGGGTCGTATGACCCTTCAGTATCTTGCCCAGTCCGTCCCTATAAAGCGTCCTCATACCCCCGGAGACAGCAGCCTCCTTGATGAACTTGGCGTCTTTCCTAACCGCAATCATCTGTCTGACGGCCCCTGTAACGTTCAGAAGTTCAAATATGCCTGTCCTTCCGAGATACCCGCTTCCCCTGCAGTTGTCGCACCCGGCGCCTCTGTATAACACTTGAGGTCTCAGGTCTTCATCTTCAAAAAACGAGATTTCGGTCTCCGCAGGCTTATATGACTCCTTGCAGTAAGGACATATGGTCCTGACAAGCCGTTGCGCAAGGACCGCCACCAGAGATGAAGCGATCAGGAACGGCTCGACGCCCATATCCATAAGCCGTGTTAGCGCCGATGCAGAGTCGTTCGTGTGCAGCGTACTGAGGACAAGATGGCCTGTAAGCGACGCCTGAATAGCGATCTCCGCTGTCTCATAATCTCTTATTTCACCCACCATGATCACGTCCGGGTCCTGTCTCAGGATCGACCGCAGGCCTGATGCAAAGGTCAAACCTATCTTTGGGTTCACCTGTATCTGTCCTACGCCCCTAAGCTGATACTCCACGGGGTCTTCGACCGTTATTATGTTCTTTTCCTCGGTGTGTATCCTGTTCAATGCGGCATACAGCGTTGTTGTCTTTCCGCTGCCGGTCGGACCCGTAACAAGTATGATCCCGTTCGACCTCGAAAGCAGGTCTTCAAAACGTCCGGTGTCTTCCTCGTCGAGCCCCACTTCGTGGAGACTGATGAGACCCTGCCTCCTGTCCAGGAGCCTGAGTACCGCCCTTTCCCCGAAAGATGTGGGTACAATAGAGACCCTTATATCGATGTCCCTGGCGCCTATTATAAGTCTCATGCGCCCGTCCTGAGGAAGACGCTTTTCAGCTATATCGAGGTTTGCCATAATCTTCACCCTGCTTATGAGGGCGTCCTGGATGATCTTCGGAGGCGTGAGCACACTGCGAAGGATCCCGTCTATCCTCATGCGGACGTCGAGTTCCTTTTCGTAAGGCTCTATATGGATATCGCTGGCCTTCTCCTTGACGGCCTGGAGGAACAGGGCATTCAGAAGGCGTATGATGGGAGCCTCTTCCGTGAGCTCCAGGAGGTCTTTAGGGGACTCGAACTCCGTGGCCACAGCGGAAAAATCTTCCCCTGTTATACCGTCCATGACTTCGCGGGCCGTTCCCACCTGGCCATAGAACCTGTTGATCGCTTCGATGACCACCCCCGCATCCGCCTTCAGCGGATGCGGCGTCAATCCGTACCTCTTCGCAAGATCGAGGGCCGCAAGGATACCCCCCTCGTCCGCCATCGCAACCCTGAGAAACCCATTCTCTCTCCTAAGCGGCATTACGAGATTATTCTTTGCAAAGGAGAGGGGAACTTCTTTCACGAGAGAGACATCGACGTCTTCATCTTTTATAACATCAATGGTTTCCATCGGCTCGAGAGACATACCACTCAACTGTTACCAAAAATCTTTGTCAAAAAAGACCGCTTACGTATAATCTTTCGCAGGGCCGGCGAAAGACCGGACGTTTCATTGAAGACGGCGCGAAATAATACTATGGCTCGTCACGCCCGTCACTTCTGGATCTTCACTATGTAGTTCGGCTCGGCGTACTCGACCTCCGGCTTCTTCGAAAACTCCGTCACCGCTTCCTCCACATCCTGATCTTTCCGCAGTCGAATCTGATACGCCTTTATCCCGCTCAAATAGTTGATGACGGACGCGCCCTCTTTTGAGATGATCTCGCGTGCGGTCTCATCGCCCACACCCTCCTTAAACTTCACAATAAGCTCTCCGGCGGCATAGCGTTTTTCGGCCACTCCGAACTCCTTCTGCTTGTCCCTTGTTATTTCGGCAAGACGCCCGGGCTCCTTCACTACGATCGGCGTGAGGAACACGAGAAGGTTTGTCTTGTTCCTTGTCACATTCTTCTGTGTAAAGAGCCAGCCCAGTACGGGGATGTCCCCCAGTATCGGCATCTTTGTGACCGTCTCCTCGTCCTGCTCTTGCATGAGGCCCCCGATAACTACTGTCTGTGAGTCCCTCACCACGACGGAAGTCTTGGTAGAGCGCTTTGTTATAGTAGGACCGACTGATATGGTGACCTGATCGGACTGCCCCCCCTTAACGGAAGAGATCTCCTGGTATATATCGAGCTTTACATGGTCTCCCTCGGTTATCTGGGGCGTAATCCTCAGGATGATGCCGATATCCTGGCGGACTATCGAGTTGAGTATCGAAGTGCTCGTGGCAACCCCGGTCTGTGATTGGGACACAAAAGGGACGTTCTCGCCGACTAGGATCTCGGCTTCCTTATTGTCGGAGGTGAGTATCTGGGGGGTCGAAAGAACATTTATGGCATCCTTGAACTCTTCGAGATTGAAAAGGGCCGCGTAGCCCGGAACGGTGAGGACCGATGTGACAGACTGTCCGTCGGAGCCTGTAGAGGTGAAAGGGACATTGAGAAAGTTGCCCAGGCCGCCGATGGATGCGCCTTCAAGCCCTTGCAATATGCTCTGAAAATCGGTCTGGGTTATGGTCCCGAAGCCCCCTATGGCAATCGGCGCTCCGCTGCTCGATTTGGCCGCTGCCCTCCATTTCAACCCGAGGTTCCTCAACTTGTCCATAGTCGCCTCAACAATCATCGCCTCGACATAAACCTGTCTCCTCCTTACGTCGAGTTGTTTGATAACCTGCAGGAGGCTCTTCTGGTCCGAAGGCGACGCAACGATAATGAGAGAGTTCGACGCCTTATCCGGCGTGATCGTTATCCCGCCGGGGGCCTCGAAAGGCGTTACGGGCGCGGCCCCGGCAATCTGCTGTTGCTGAGGTCTGATGCCTTTTATCATCCCTTCGATTACCTTCGCGAGTTCTGTGGCATCCGCATTTTCGAGAAAATATACATTGATCCTTCCCTGTGCCTCCGCAGAGGGGACATCAAGAAGCCCGATAAGGGACTTCATGGACTCGCGCGCCCCTTTGTCGCCGAAAAGGACGACTGCATTCAGCCTCTGATCGGCGACTGCCTTTGCCTCTTCACCCGTCACTGGCTGGGGGCCTATCCTCAATTTCCGGCCCATGCCCTCGTTGAGTATCTTGGCAATAGTGTCGGCGCTCGCGAACTTGAGGAAAACGATCTCCGGGCCTTCCGTCACAGCGGGCTGATCAATGCTGCTCACAATGGAAAGTATCTTCTCCATGTTCAGTCCCGAATCTATCACAAGCAGCAGGTTCCCGGGTCCGAAGGCCGATGCGTAGCCGTCCCTCGAAACAATGGGCTGCAGGAATTTGAGGGCGTCATCGGAAGAGATGTTCTTGAGAGGGATAAGCCGCGCGATATAGCTTTCGTTGACCGGCTGCCTGTCTGTCGCTATCTCGATGCCCCTCTGTTTTGCCTCGGAGGACGGAATGATTTTGTAGGCGTCGACTCCCGAAGGCACAACCGTAAAACCCTTCAGTTCAAGGACGGAGGTAAAGAGGTTGAAGGCCTCGTCCACACTCAGTTTCGAAGGAGCAATAATAGTGATCTTTCCTTTCAACCTGTCGTCGAAGATAAAGTTCTTCTTCGTGATGTCGCTGATGAATTTTGTGATCGCGGGGAGATCTACATCGACAAAGTTGAATGTCACCTTTGCAGGCTCTTTGGCCTCCCTGGCCTCGGCGAATGTCGCCGGCTGCGCAAGCAACCCGAGCACTGCTGCAAGAAGAAACAGGGCAACGAGGTTCCTTCTCATCTGATCTGATACGTCAAGGTCATTTTCGCTCCTCCTCTAAGGATGTCGACCTGCACCCTGTCCATTCCCCTCAGGGCCGTAAACGCCTGGAGGGCATTATCCGGATTCGATATATTATAATCATTGATCCGCAGAAGAACATCGCCGTTCTGAAGGCCGAGACTCTGGTATATCCCGCCGCTTCTCACTTCGCGCAGTACAAAGCCCTCCTGCCTGCCGTTTTCAAAGTTGGGCTGAAGCCTTGCGTCCGTCATAAGCTGATTCGGGTTTTCCAGCGCAGCGACAACCTTCTTCTGGTCCACTACGAAAGAACCCCTGCCGGTGCTCCTCGCAAAATCGGACGAGGAAGCGACACCCCCGGGAGGGTTGACCTCCTTTATTGCGAGCAATTCGGCCATCGGGATCTTCACCTCTGCGCCACCCTCAGAAATGAACACCTTATCACTGTAAATCCTCTTCAGTTTTCCCACATTAAAGACATTCTCCCCTACCCTGAAAACCTCCTGTTTACCGCTCTTGTCGGTGAATATGGCATAACTGTCTGAAGGCGGTCCTGCGACCGTCCCCAGGAGGATGATGTCCGAGTGCGAGGCAGATCCTTCTTTCGATGCAGAAAGGGGCCTTAACTGGCCCGCCGGAAACCCAAAAGGGTTGTCGGCCAGTATCCCCGAATAATCCAAAAGTCCTTTTCTCATCTTCTGAGCCGAGGGAGGGGCGGGAGACTGAAGACGCCCGGCCTTTTCGTAAGTCCGCGTAAGGAGGTCCCTGGCAAAGACGAGAGCGAGCACAAACAGGAAAAGCGACAAGAACACGTTTAGCAATGTCGGCAACTTCGGATATCTTAATAGAAAGTCAGTCCCATACATGTCGAACCTTAAGGATTATAAACAAACAAACGCCATTTTTACAACAAAAGACGGGTGATCCTGCATGCTGGCCGGCGCTTTCGAAGGCAGAAACCTTCCCTTATTCCGGCACTTTTGGGGTATAATTAATTGAAACTATTGTGAGAGATATATGCTTAAGACCTTTTTTCTGAACCTTTCATTAAACAAAAAACTGGTTCTCATGATGCTCTTCCTGAGCTTCATACTGCTTTTTATCCTCTGGTTCCTTTACTGGCAATCGGAAAGGGCGCTCTTGAATGAGCTCGGCAAGCAGACTGCGGAACTTTCGAAGGCGATCCAGGTCGGCGTGGAGGAGGTCACGGGAAGCGGCTCTTCCGATGAATCCCGGCTGGCACAGTATCTGAAGAAGCTCAACTCAAAAGGGATAAATGAGATATCGATCATCAGCAATACCGACGAGATTATTGCAAGCACAAATCCCACCAAAATCGGGGCCGCGGTCAGCCCCAAGAAGAAGGAACTCATTATCAAGGCGGAACTCGGCGAACCCGTCTCGAAGGAAGGGATGACTTATAACGTTATCGTTCCCGTCATTGCCGGCGAGGCCCATTACGGCTACATCCACCTGAAGATCAATTCCGACGATGTTTCGCTCATGCTGAAGCACAACATGGTAAAGAGAATCCTCGCGGCGCTCCTTGTCTTCGGGCTTGGCATAGGCATCGCGATATTCCTCTCGATAAGATACACTGAACCGATACACAGCGTCGTCAACGCTGCAAAGAAAGTGGCGGCAGGGGACTTCGACCAGACCCTGCCCGTCGACAGAAAAGACGAGATCGGCGAACTGACCGCGGGCTTCAATTTCATGACACAGCGGCTCAGGGAAAACAAGCGCCTTGAGGAAAGGCTGCGCCAGGCAGAGCATCTTTCTGCAGTGGGACAGCTGTCGAGGACCATCGCCCATGAGATAAGGAACCCTCTCAACTTTATAAGTCTCAGCATAGATCACATCGGCGAAAAATACCTGCCCGCCCCCGCAGAGGAGGCCAAGAACTTCGAGACACTCGTTTCGAGCATAAAGCAGGAAATCCGCAGACTGAACAGGCTCGTAAGCGATTTCCTCGATTACGGAAGACCGCTCAAGCTGAACCTTCAGCGCTGCAGCACGGGCGAGCTGCTTAACGAGGTCATCGAGATAATCAGGGCAAAGGCCAAGTCCGAGAGGGTGGACATTATAGAGAAGCGTGATTTCGCTCCGACTGTCATGCTGGATCCGGAGCTCATGAAGACATGCATCCTCAACGTGGTGACAAACTCCTTTCAGGCGATGCCGGAAGGCGGCACCCTCACGATCAGCACCGAAAAAAATGAAGGGAATCTCCTGGTTTCGGTGAGCGACACCGGCAAAGGGGTCTCGAAGGAAAACCTCTCGAAGGTCTTTGAGCCTTTTTTTACCACCAAGAACGACGGCCTCGGACTTGGACTTGCTACTACCAAGAGGATTGTCGAAGAACACGGGGGAAAGATATCTTTCCAGAGCGGAGACGGCGCCGGGAGCAAGGTGATCATGAGTCTGCCGCTGATGAATACAAGCGTGTAGCGTTTAGCGGGCGGCGTGCATTGTTCCTGCGCCATTTCCCCTATGCGTTACACGCTGGACGCTATACGCTGAACTACCTAAGGAGAAACTGATATATGCCCTCTGTCCTTGTTGTAGATGATGAGCCGCTCCAGAGGAACATCCTCAAGACCATCCTTTCCGAGGCGGGGTATGAAACCCTTACCGCCTCATCCGGTGAGGAGGCGCTGAAGGTCGTGAAGACCTATAATCCTGAGGTCGTCCTGACAGACCTGAAAATGGAAGGCATGGACGGCATCGATCTCATGGAAAAAATCAGGGCCGAAGACGATGCGCCCGAAGTCGTCCTCATGACCGCCTTCGGAACGGTCAGCACTGCGGTGGAGGCAATGAAGAAGGGCGCATATCACTATCTCGAAAAACCTCTCGACAAGAACAAAGTACTTGCAACGGTAAAACTCGCCCTCGAAAAGAAAGAACTTCTGAAGAAGAACCGGGAGCTCCGGCAGGCGCTGTACGACAGGTTCAGTATCGAGGGAATCATAGGGCAGTCCGGGGTTATGGAGGATGTAATCAGTGTGATCAAGAAGGTTTCACCGAGTCCCGTCACAATTCTCATCCTTGGTGAAAGCGGCACGGGCAAGGAGCTTGTGGCAAGGGCAATTCATTACAACAGCCAAAGGAACTCGAAGCCCTTCACTGCGATAAACTGCGCCGCCATACCGGAGAGCCTTCTCGAAAGCGAGTTGTTCGGGTACGAGCCCGGCGCCTTCACGGGCGCCACGACGAGGAAGATAGGACTTTTCGAGGCGACCAGCGGGGGCACCATGTTTCTCGACGAGGTTGGCGATCTTCCTGCAATAACCCAATCCAAGATCCTGAGGGTCCTCCAGGAAAAGGAGGTAAGAAGGATAGGAGGAAGAGAGGCGATAAAGGTCGATGTACGAATAATCGCCGCAACAAACAAAGACCTCGAGAAGGAGATGAAGAACAGCACTTTCAGGGAAGACCTCTATTACAGGCTGCGGGTTGTAACGATAGAGCTCCCGCCTCTCCGGGAGCGTCGCGAGGACATCCGGGAACTGTCCAATTACTTCATCGAGAGATACAGCAGGGAATTCGGCAAGAGGATAAAGGGGGCCGATGAGGAGTCCGTCAGGGCGCTCGGTGAATATTATTGGCCCGGTAATGTCAGACAACTGGAATCCGTCATAGAAAGGGCCGTGCTCATGTGCGAGTCCGACACCATAGGGCTGAACGACATCAAGAGCGAGCTGAGGCTGCCGCATCAACAGGGCCTTTTCGATGTGGATGTACCGGATGAGGGCATCGTCTTTGAGGAGCTCGAAAAGGAGATCCTGAAGAAGGCCATGAGGAAAGCGAACAATGTTGCTGCAAAGGCTGCAAGGCTTCTCGGTATGAGTTACAAGACTTTTTGGTACAGGTGGGAGAAATTCGGGCTCGACGACTCCTCCCCAAAAAGGGAAGACAATCCTTAAAAGGGCACAAAAAAACTCCGGAATAGCTTCCCGTAACGGCGCGGTCTCATAACTATCTGTTTTCTAAGTCCATTCTTTTGATTTTGTTTTGGCATAAATCTTGTATAAAGCCTGCACGGATAATTCTTAAATGAAAGGAGGTGATTTTCATGAAGAAGGCAACAGCCATCATAGTATCAGTCCTCTTTGTGCTCTCACTGGCAGGAGTCGCCTTTGCGGCCAAAAAGGCGCCGGCAAAGAAGGTGAAGATCCTTGCGGTCACAGGCGAAGTCCTGGCAGTTGATGCAAAGGCAATGACCCTTACCGTTAAGGGAAAAAAGGGTGAAGTCGCGGTAACCACTGACGAAAAGACCAAGTTCGCCAAGGGAAAGAGCCTTGCAGAAGTGAAGGTCGGAGACAAGGCGACAGTGAAGTATGTTGAGGAAGACGGCAAGAACATCGCCAAGAGCGTAATGTTCAGAGCCATTCCCGCCAAGAAAGTGAAGAAGGTAATAAAGAAGGAAATGAAGAAGGAGGCCCCGGCTAAACCGGCGGCAGCCCCGGCGCCCGCGCCGGCCCAGAAGAAGACAGGAGGCTATTAATCCTCGCTGTTATTTATCCGTAAAAGGGGCACTAAACAATAGTGCCCCTTTTTTTTGAGAGGCGCTTTCCTGGCAAGACGAAATTTCGGATCTTCAGACGGGAGACTTCCGTATTGATCACAGCGAAACAAACGGATCTTTTTTGTTTATAATATCTGAAAACTGATGCGGGAAGGAGATATGATGTCAATAAGACTCGCCGAAAGGGTAAGGAGCCTGCCGCCCTATCTGTTCGCTGCCATAGACAAGATGAAGCAGGAGGCGCTCGCAAGAGGAGTGGACGTGATAGATCTTAGCATCGGCGATCCGGACGTCCCTACTCCGAGGCACATAGTGGCCGCTATGAAGCGCGCTGTGGGAAGACCGTCTAACCACCGTTATCCGTCTTATGAAGGGATGCTTTCTTTCAGGTCGGCTGTGGCAGCGTGGTACAGGAAGAGGTTCCGCGTGTCTCTCGATCCGCGATCTGAGGTCCTGTCCTTGATAGGGTCGAAGGAAGGCATAGGTCATATCCCGCTGGCTTTTGTGAATCCGGGGGAAGTGGTCCTCGTGCCTTCGCCCGGTTACCCTGTATATCCGGTAGGAACTCTGTTCGCGGGAGGAGAGAGTTACCTGATGCCGCTTTTGGAAGGAAACAGGTTTCTTCCTGACTTTTCGGCTGTACCAAAAGGCGTGCTCAAGAGGGCAAAACTGTTGTTCATCAACTATCCTAATAACCCCACATCGGCCGTGGCCGGCAGGGATTTTTTCAAGGAAGTCATAAACATCGCCGAAAGATATAATGTCATTGTCTGTCACGACGCTGCTTATTCGGAGATCTATTATGACGGAAGAAGGCCGCTCAGCTTTATGCAGGTCGAAGGTGCTAAAGAAGTCGGCATCGAATTTCACTCTCTCTCAAAGACCTATAACATGACGGGCTGGAGGATCGGGTTTGCTGTCGGCAACAGGGACGTCATCGCCGGACTCGGCAAGATCAAGACCAATCTCGATTCAGGCGTGTTTCAGGCGATTCAGGAAGCGTCGATAACGGCCCTCCAAACGGATGAAGCTACGCTTTCTAAGATAAGAGACACCTACCAGGAGAGACGGGACTCGCTTTACGAAGGGCTCAGGAAGCTCGGCCTTCACGCGATAAAGCCGCAGGCGACATTTTATCTCTGGACGAAGGTGCCGCAGGGCTTCACTTCATCGGCGTTTGCGGCCCATATGCTCGAAAAGGCGGGCGTTCTGGGGACGCCCGGAAACGGCTTTGGAAAGCCCGGAGAAGGCTATGTAAGATTCGCCCTCACGGTGCCGGTCAAGAGGATAAGAGAGGCTGTGGAGAGGATGGGAAAGGTACTGTAGCGCATATTCCGATTGATGGAAATAGTCTTGCCTCAGAACCTTTACAAACGATGAAGATTCTTTGATAAGTTATCATATCGGTTTCTAAGCTTAAGCTTCCGGGGGTCACACATGCTTTCAAATATTATTAGAGGTATCGCTGGTAAAGCTTCTTCGTCAAGCCGATTTCCCTTTTCTCAAACTCTGCGTGTAATCTCACCTTCATGCATACAGCGCATATCGGTATAGGCTCGAACCTCGGCCCCAGGGAGGAAAGCTGCCTGAATGCGATACGTCTTTTGTCGGACAGGGGGATAACTGTTCGCAAGCAATCTTCGATGTATGAAACGGAACCATGGGGCGTGAAAGACCAGCCGAGATTTGTAAATATGGCAATAGAAATAGCCACAGACAAGACCCCATTAGAACTGCTCCGTTCCCTGAAAGATATTGAAAAGGGACTCGGTAGAGCCGAAACCGCTAAGTGGGGACCGCGCGTAATTGACCTCGATATACTGTTCTATGACGATCTTGTTACCGACGAGCAGGGATTACAGATACCGCACCCCCACATGCATGAAAGAGAATTCGTCCTCAGACCCCTTGCGGAGATTGCGCCCGATAAAGTACATCCCGTATTGAAGAAAACAATAAGAGAACTGCTTACCGAAACTCAAATGATTTAGCGTGCAAAAAATGAGGAGGCAGGTTGATGATAAAGCTTTTGAAGCGGCCTGCCTTCTCATTCCAAAAACCATCATTTCCTCACAAAATCCCCAAAACCTTTGAGTATTCGCAGTCCCAGGTCCTGGCTCTTCTCAGGGTGGAATTGAGTGGCGAATACATTGTCCTTCCAGATCATGGATGTAAATTCAAGGCCGTATTCGGTAGTCGTCGCCACAATATCGCCGTCATCCGGAACCACGTAAAACGAGTGCACGAAATAGAAAAAGCTCTCATCAGGAACGCCGTCAAGAATGGGAGGACGGTTCCTTATCTTCGCGTTATTCCAACCCATGTGAGGCACCTTTAGTTCCCCCTCCGGGAAACGCACCACTTTCCCCCTGAACACATCGAGGCCTTTGCAGACCCCGAACTCCTCGGACTCGCTGAATAGGACCTGCAAGCCGAGACAGATGCCCAGGAAAGGCTTGCCCTTCTCAATGGCACGGACAATCGCACCCGTAAGGTTCGCGTCGGTAAGGTTCCTCACGCAATCTCTGAAAGCGCCGACACCCGGCAGCACGACACCGGAGGAGTCATCAACCGATTTAGGGTCCGGGACTATTCTCGCATCCACACCGACCTTCAGGAACGCCTTCTCGACACTCCTCAGATTTCCCATCCCGTAATCTACAATTGCGATCATTATCAAACTTTCTCTAAGAGTTCAAAATATCGCTCTCTTGACATAGCGACAGTCGTCATATTAGTGCGGACATGAGTTACGGGAACAAGCTTAGGGCTGGTCTTTATTACAACCGGCCTTTTAATACCAGCCTTCGTCATTACAATGTGATCTCCTCTTTTCCTCCGGACCGCAAAACCATCAAGTTCAAATATTTTCACCAATAATTCGTAATGAAGAGGAGTTAGTTTTTTCTCGTGCATTCAATTTACAGGGCGAGGGCGAGATCTTCTTCTGCTACGGGTCTTCTCGATTTCCATGAGTCATCAACTTTTGTAAAGCCTGCTTCTTCTAAAACTTCTTCCAACGTCCCCATTCTATCGCATTCCTCAACAAAGGCTTCTATAGCCTCTTTAACGGACTTCTTTGCTTCCAGTACTGTATCACCGAAACTGGAGACGTTTAGTTCGGGTGACAATGCCACATAGACGTCACCTTCTTTAAACACCTCAATTCTCACGGTTAAGTTCATACCGTAGCACCTCCGAAATCATTATATCATATCTTATCAGTAAGGAATTGCTTGATGCGTGTTCAGTGAAGAAAGAACCGCACACAAAAAAAAGGGCGGGCTTTCGCCCGCCCTTTTTTTTGCCGAAGTCCTTCAGCCTTTAAGGCACTGTAAGCGCTATCGACGACGTCGACGTATGAGACAAGGTACCGCTTATCCCAAGAACATGGAAAGGATAGGAGCCCGTAGCAGTACTGGCATTGTTTATAGTAACGATAACAGAAGTCGTAAGATTTGCCGCTGGTGTCACAGGCGATACCGGGTTAAAGCCGCTACAAGTCGTGCCCGACGGCAAGCCGGGACAACTGAGCGTTACAGGCGCACTAAAGCCGTTCTGAGAGGTCAAGGTACACAAGAATGTTCGAGTTGCTCCTGTTGGTACGGTCACTGAAGCATCACACCCGATCAAGAAGTCAGCCGTCGGAGGTGTAGCCACTGCATTTACCGTAACGCTTGCCGTCACTGTCTTGGCATCGGCGTCAACGACAGTTATTATAGCCGTTCCTGTTCCCGGCGTCGTTGCGATGAACGGATTAGTCCCCGGTGGAACCAAATATGGATTTCCGCCCAGCGCGACTATACCGGTATTGCTCGAGTAGACTTTGTAAGGAGAAGTTCCCCCTATGATGTTGAAAGCAATACTGGTCCCGGTAGTCACCGCTATGCTGCCGGGGTTTATGCCGAGAGACGATGTTGCAGGCGTAACGGTGACAGTCGCTGTCGCCGGAGCTCCTGTGTGATCAAGAACAGTCATCGTAACGGGTGTCGAGGTAAAAACAGGCTTCGGATCGATTGTAAAGGAATTTCCTGACACAGATGCATTGTCCACCACTGCTGTGTCACTCGAAAGTGCAGTAGACTGATAGGGTGTCACACCTCCTGATATGGTAAACGTCACCTGATCCGCCGCAGTGTTCACACCTGTGACAGAGACGGTTGCAGGCGTCACAGATAGGACGCTCGATGCCCCGGGGGCAAGAATCGTTATGGTGGCGGTGGTTTTGCCGCCCACGGAATCGAGCACGTTCAATGTAACGGTACCGGCTGTCACATTTGCCGGGAACGTGACCGTTATGGGTGTGCCGTTCCATACATCGTTTCCGGCCGTTGTATTAAAGGCCTTCGACGGATCGCTCGATGTGGTAACATACGAAGATGTTCCGCCGGTTATATTAAACACAAGCTGCTGAGAACTCGCGCTACTCACCACGCTCACGATGTTCGGTGATATCAACAGAGCACCCGGCGTCGGCGCAAGGATCGTAATAGTCGCCGTTGTCGTGGATCCAGATGAATCAAACACGTTAAGGGTAATCGTGCCGGCCGTCACATTCGCCGGGAAGGTAACCGTTACGGACGAACCGCTCCAGACGCCATCTCCGGCCGTTGTATTAAAGGCTTGTGACGGGTCGCTTGAAGTCGTAATGTACCCTCCCGTTCCGCCGGTTATCGTGAAGTTGAACGTCTGAGCGCTTCCCGAACTGACTACGGTTGATGTCTTCGGTGTTATCACCAGAGGATTTGGCCCCGTTATAGTAAGCGTAACCGCTGCAGTTGTACCCGCGCTGTCCCTGACTGTCAGGGCAACCGAAGTCGCCGCCGTAGCTGAAGGGATCGTCACAATGAAGGGATCGCCGTTTGAAGAAACATCCCATATACCATTGCCGGGCGTTGTGTTGAAGGCTACAGCGGGATTATTCGAAGTTACCGTATATCCCGGAGTCCCGCCAAAGATCGTAAAGGTGGCCGTTCCACCGGTAGCACCGCTGATGGTCTGGGTGCCCGGCTGAACCGACAGCGGCACGGGCGGCGATGTTATATTTATATCGGTGATCCCTATTGTGACTCCTGCAACCATTCCGGTCACCGTGCAAATGCCACTGGCAGGCGCAGTCTGGGGTGCTGTAAATGTAGCCGTTGCAAGCCCCTTGGTCGTTTGTCCGAAAGGAGACACGGAGCCGCACGTTGTACTGAAATTGACAGAGGTGCCGTCAGGTACAGGCGCTCCCGTACTCAACATGACACCTGCGTTAATAGTGGACGTTTGACCTGTATTTACACTTGTCGGAATTGCGGTCAGCGAAGACAATGTCGGACTCACAACTACCGGCTCAAGAAAAAGCGTAAGAACATTGGCCACGGTTTGACTATCTACCGTTCCAGAGGCAGTAATGTTCACGATTTTTGCAATATTGCTGAGTATAGAAGGGTCGGCTTGCAGGGTCACAAACGCCTGACCATTTTCATTCGTTGTAGCAATTGGCTGTTTACTTGAATTCGTTGTTGCATTGGGGAAGGTAATCTGTGTGCTGTCAGAGCCGAAAGCGACCACTACATTGGAGAGCGGATTGCCGGTTGCATCCTGGACGTCAGCCCTTATCACGCGCTGGTTGTCTCCCTGCGACTTAAAAAGAATAAAATCTTGAGATCCATCAAAGTTGTCACCATCACTGCTGACATGAAGCGTAAGCGTAGGGGATGTACTTGTCGTCGGATACCCGGTATCGGAAAAAAGCACTGTCTTCTTATCGCTCACAGTTCCCACACCACTATTTACTTCAGCCTGAATTGTGGCAAATCCGTAACTCGTCGCCGAAATATAAACGGTCGCTATGCCGTTTTTGTCAGTATTCACAGTTGTATCGGGGTTAATGGAAACTTTTCGCTTGACAAGACCCAAAGTCCGGAGGACACTCTTGATATAGCCAACAGAAGGCTCCGACAGGTTCGTAAACGTGACCTGTACGCCTTCCTTAGGAACGCCGTTTCCATCAAGCACCTTTGCGCGGAGGACAATTGAGGAATTTATCTGCGCGATATTCTGATTCGGTATTAATGTTACGCTATAGGAAGCGCTTGTAGTGTCGCCGGAAGGCGAACCCGCGGGACCTGCGCTGCCGCCCCCGCACGCTGAAAGCGACAAAACGCTGACAAGAAGAACTAAGCACAGAATATATCGATTCCTCATTTCAATCCCTCCTATGAGCTACATGAGCCAAAATCAGCCAGGAATATATCCAAATCTACTCCAAGATGACCGGATTTGCCGAAATTGTTCATATATGTGCAATCGTACGAAGCTGTATATCGTGTCGGATATTTTTGGGGATCATTGATTATATTTATGACGTTATTCCAATAGTCCATCTTTCTCGCTATATCTATCAAGTTCGCCACACATGTATTGCTGCCTTCGGTTAAGGTACAGTCGGGGTAGATAGTCCAGGCCTCGATGACCGGAGCTCCATACTCATCGGCCGGCTGTTTGTATGTTATGGTGCACTGCGTAACTGTTGCAGGGAAAGGGTCGAAATCGCTATTCGGATTAAGCTTTGATGCGGTAATAGTCATCGTCGCATCGACCCGGTAAAGGCCCGTTTCACCAGTTTCCGGCTTTCCATTAGGGCATGTACGTACATTTACGTCGAGATCAGGCCCTTTGTCACCACCAGAAGTCGCATTTGGCACGATACTGACCGATTGGATCTCGATGCCGGTATCCGCACTCCCTGATGAACCCGGCGCGCCCGGACCGCCCCCACAGCTCAACAAAGCCAAACAAAACGCCGATGTGCTAATAATCCAAAAGAATCTTTTCATTTCTCCTCCAGATATATTTTTTGAATCATATTTATCATTGTTCCTGCACAATGCGCGGCGTAAGGAATATCAAGAGCTCGGTCACCGCTTCGGTCGGATGCTCATTCTTGAAAAGCCATCCGAGAACAGGGACCTTCATGAGCCAGGGAACCCCTGACGATGAATAATTCTCCGTCTTTTTATACACCCCGCCGATCACTATCGTCTCGCCGTTTTGTATAAGCACGTTCGTCTTCCCTTCTATCTTTGAAGTCCTTGGGACCTGAGAGCCGCCGATATTAACTGTGCCGAGGATGTCTTCCTTCTTTATGTCGATATTCATGCTTATAGATCCCGCCGGAGTTATGTGAGGGGTCACCTCGGTGCTGAGGACAACGTCTTTGAAGTCTGTCGATATCGTCCCCTCCGTCGTCAGCTTGGGGAAAGGCTCGCTCGTGCCCTGCATTATGGTCGCAGGCTTGTTGTCGATCGTCACGACCTTGGGATTGGATATTATCTTGGTCCTTCCTATCTTTTGAAGGGCCGAAAGCTGGAGGTCCAGTCCGAATGTGCGGTCGGGACTGAGTATGCCGAAGGTAAAGCCCGATCCGGACCCTGCGCCGGCCGACCCTGACGGCGCATCAACCAGGAAGTTGTTTCCCGTAAATGTCCCTTTGCCGAGTGTCGACAATCCGCCGAACTGTGAGAGCGTATTGGCCGCGCTCGCCTTCAGGCCCCACTGAATGCCAAGGTCTTTTTCATCCGTTGTATTCACCTCGACGATCCTGGCCTCTATCATGACCTGCGGTGTCTGCTTGTCGAGGGTCACCAGGAGGTTCTCGACCTGCGTAAGGACCGAGGAAATATCCTTTATGGTCATGGTGCTGGTCCTCCTGTCAACGCTGATGCTTCCCCTGGCGCTGAGTATCTTCGAATCCTTGATCGCCTTTTCGACCTCTGAAACATCCGCGTAGCTTATCGGGAAGATCTTTGTTTGCAGCGGCTCCGCCTTGACTTCGGCCTCCTTGGCCCTGATCTTCTCCTCATTTTCTCTTGCAAGCACCGAAAGGGGCGCAATCCTAATTATATTGCCTTCTACGCTCTTTCCGAGAGAGAAGGTCTTTAGTATAATGTCCAGGGCCTGGTCCCACGGGACATTGATCAGCTTCATCGTAAGTCTGCCCTTTACGTTCGGGTCCACCACCATGTTATATCCGCTTATGTCCGCAAGAAGCCTGAATATCGGCACGATGTCCGAGTCCTGAAAATCGAGAGATATCTTACGTCCCACATACTTCCCTTCAGCAAATGTCTCCGGCTCCTTCGTCTCAGGCGCTTCTTCCTGGGCTTTTTGCGTCTCCACAGGCGCTTCCTTCCTGACAGGAGCCAATGCCTCATCCGCGGTCTTTAAGGCAACAACCACCGTATCCCGGACAGACATGACATCAAAATCTTTCGGCTGATCAAGGTCTATTACCAGCCGCGTCTTGTCGTTGTGTTTTCCGATCCTCACCGCTTTTACGGGAGACATCATTTCCGTCGGGACCTCTGCCTTTACAGCCACATCCGGAATATCTATGACTATCTTGTTTCTCAAGGTGAACACACTCGGGCTCATGGAGCCGTTACCCTTAATAAGGACCTTCACAACTCCTTCTGCCCTCTCAAAACTTATGCCTGTTATCTCCGTGGCAGCCTGCGGGCCTTTGTCCCCGGTTTCCTGAGCGGGCGCCGGATCAACGACTTTCACGGGCTCCATCTTCGCCGCTGCAGGCGCCTTTTCCGCTTCGTCCTTCTTCACGGTCAGCAGCAGAACGTTATTGTGATAGTTTGAATCCATACCGGACGGAGACTGGAGAAGGATCTCGATCTTTGCCCCCGGTCTGGCCGATTCGAGTCGGGAGGGAGTTACCTCGGTGATACCGGCGCTGCCCGCCTTTATAACTCCTTTGAACGCGCTGATATCGGCGTCGGGTATCTCTACAACGACCCTGTAAGGGTCGGCCGGCTTATAAATTGTGTATATGAAAGGTCTGTCGGCCTTTATCTCAAGGCCGCTGTCGGTCATGTTTATTCCGGTAATAACGACAGAAGCCGCCGCAGGAGACTCTTCCTTTGCCTGACCATTGTGCGCGGAACAAAATACAAGCAGAACGGACAGGACCACAATTGATAAGATGACTCTAGTTTTATCCTTTTTCATTCTCCCTCCTCCTTGCGGAGTCTAAGTATCGTGTCCTTAGTATGAATCTCACCCTTATAATCTCTGACATACTCTCTCACCACAACTCCCCCCTCATCGATCTTGATGACCTTGCCGCCTCGCGTGCCGAGGGTCATGCCCGCTTTTACTGTGAAGTATTTCTTGTCGGGCAACTCGACCATTGCATAATATTTGTTCTTTTCACGCGCAATGGCTATCACCTTCACTTCCGACACGTCATATGACTCTGAGGGTTTGGTGCCTATCTTTTTCTTTTCAGCTTCCCGCTCGATCCTGGACGCCTCTATGATGGAAAGAAAAGGATCTCTTCTGCCCTTTGGGTTGTATGTATAAGTCTCGGTCCCAGCGCCTTTTTCCTCCTGCGCCGCCTGTGCCGGCGGGGTAGCAGCCTGCTTAGCGCCCTGCGCCTTCCGGGCCTGCGCCTGAACTGCCGGCTTCGGCGTTTCCTTCTTGCATGCGGCTATCAGGACTAAGGCCAAGGTCAAGGCCAAGGCCAAGGCCAAGAATGCCTGCTTCTTTCTCGACCTCAACCTTGACCTTGGCCTTGACCTGTCGTTGACCTTCTTCATTTCTTCTTGCCTTTTGCTTTCTTTTCCATCTCTTTTTCGGGCACGGCCGAGAAGGTCGTGGCCTTAAATGTGATCCTGTCTACAGCCTCGTTCTTCTGAGGATGAGGATCACCTATCTTGATATCCGATATGTTCACAATTCTGTTAAGCTTCGTGAGGCTGCTGAAGAATATGCCCAGATTGTTATAACTTCCCGACAACTCCACCGAAACGGGTATTTCATATATTATCCCGCTTTGGTGGTCGCGCCTCTGCTCGGGTTTCCACGACATTATCTTGAGGCCCGCCCTTATGCTCAGGTCCGAGACCTGCTTGAGCAGACCGGACACCTCTTTCTCCTCCGGAAGCTGAAGTTTCAGTTCGTCCAGCTTCTTTTTCTTTTTCTCATTCTCCACTTTCAGTGTAGAAAGTTTTGCTGCCTTCACCTGGTCCACCGCGATCTCGTTGTCCTGCTTGGTTATCTCCCCGTTGAGCCTCTTGATCTCTTTGTATCTGGGCAATATCAGGAGGATAACTACAACGGCCGAGATAACTATAGCCGGGAGGACCGAAACGAGCGCCTTCACTCCAGCTGGAGCCGTGTTGACATCGAATTTAAGGTTCAGCGCCATCCTATGCCGCCACCTTGAAAGTCAATTTGAACTGGTAGAGGGGGATCTTCTCCATCGTTACCTCCCTCGATTCCTGCAAGTAAATATCCGTCAGGAGCTTCGAGCCCTTTAGATTGTCCACGTAAGCCACTACGTCCGAGTTCGTAAAGCCATAGCCTTCTATGCTCCCGTTGTTGTCTGAGACCGCCAAAGACCTCAGCCACACGCCCTTCGGAAGGTCCTTGCTCAGCTCGTCGAGGATCATAACAGGGACATTCTGGTTCTTCCTCAGCTGCTCTATGATCTTTGTCCTTTCCTCGATAGTATTGTTAAGTTTCTCAAAGTCCTCCACTTCCTTTATCCTGCCCTTAAGTTCGTCTATTTTCTGTCTATTGGAGTCGAAGTGGTCCTTTGCTGACCGTAGATTCGAGTTGTAATAATAAAAAAGATACGCAAGGGCGCAAACCGCCACTACGGTTATCAGAGTGGTCGAGACTACAAAGGTGGGAAGAGGCTTGGCCTTTTTCTTGCGTTTGACCGGTAAAAGGTTGATCCTTATCATCTGTCTCCCAGCCTTCTCGTTGCGAGACCGACGGCTATCGCCGCTATGGGAGCGCTTTCTTCGATATTTGAGAGATCGAATTTCTTGGGGATCGTTATGTTCCTGAAGGGCTCCGCAGGTCTGACAGGTATGCCTATCTTCTCTGAAAGCGCATCCGGGAAACCTTTGATGAGAGCGCATCCGCCGCTTAGTATCACCTCTGCGACTTCGGCCTGGAGCGTCGAGCTCCTGAAATAGTCCACGGAACGCGTCACTTCGCCGAATATATCGCTCGACGAGTTCATAATCAGGGAATAAGCGTCCTCCGGCCGCACCTTTTCCACCGGTTCGCCCCTCTTCAAGCGTTCCGCCTCTTCATACGATATGCTGAACTCCTTCTGGAGGGCATCTGTATGAACATTGCTCCCCACGGAGCTGTCTCTTGTGAAGACCGAAACGCCGCCCTTGAGAATGTTCATGTTTATTGTACTTGCACCGATATTGACAAGGGCAACGTTCTTCCCCGCCTCTATCTCATAATTGATGCCGTACATATTTTCGAGAGCAAAAGCGTCGACGTCCACGATCGCGGTATTGAGACCGGCCTCCTTGACCACTGACACGTAGTCGTTGATCACTTCCTTTTTCACCGCGACAAGGATCACGTCCATCTGACCGGGCTCTTCCTTGGGCCCCAGTATCTGAAAATCGAGATTGACGTCTTCTATGTCAAAGGGAACGTACTGCTCTGCCTCAAATTTTATGGACTCGCTAAGCTCTTCTTCCGACATCTCGGGAAGTGAAATCCTCTTTATGATCACCGACGAATGGCCTGATATGGCGATCACGGCATCCTTCGACTTGATCTTGGCCTTCCTCACAAGTTCCCTCAGGGATTCCGTAACCCTTATCGCATCGATTATCGAGCCCTCGACTATAAGCTCCGGAGAAATCGGCAGCGAATCAAAAAGCTCCAGTTCGTAGCCGGAACGGGTTTCCTTGAGTTGCACCGCCTTGATATAGCTTGAGCCTATATCAAGGCCGACTATGCCCTTTGAACCAAACATTAGATCTATGAATACCAGAAATAATCAAACTTGTCAAGTCTTTTTTTCATTAAAAATAAGAAGTTTCAAATTAATCCTTAAAATACTGCTTTAAATAATCTCCTAAAAGGCGCCTTTTTGCTTCGACTCGACACACAGAAATGAGTATCTAGCAGGTTTCATGCCCGATTCCTTCATTGCCGGAACACACAGGAGGGACAGCTTGAACAACAAACTTAAAGAGCTTCTTGCCCTATATATGAAGCATTCTTTCTATTCTTATTAAGGAATCAACGGCTTTGCCGATAGCGAAGAGAGCACCGGTAGGATCTTTGACCCGCACAAAGTCTCCCGATAAAATATTTGCTCCTCGAAATCTGAACGGAAGTCCCTGTCTGGCCCTTACGAAGTCCGCATGCGTCAGTACGATCTCACCGAGATGATTCAAGGCTTCGGAAACGCTGCGAGACTTCGGAATACATTTTGGGACGGCCGCGCCCAGCGCATCTATCGTGACGGAATCGCCTGCTGAAAAGTCGCCGGTCCGCGTCCTCCTGAGGTCGACCACATGCGCACCGACGCCGAGAACTTCCCCTATGTCATGACAAAGGGACCGCACATATGTGCCCTTGGAACACGAAATCCTCAGTTCGACAAACGGCAGATCGAAAGCAGTTATCTCGATGCTGTGGACATTGACCAATCTTTTGGCCCTTTCGACCGTTATCCCTTTTCTCGCAAGTTTATATAACGGCCTGCCCTTGATCTTGACCGCTGAAAACATTGGAGGGGATTGCTCGATAGCCCCTGTGAACATCCTTGCGGCCTTTTCGACTTCGTCCTTTTGAAGCGAAAAGCCCTCGATCCGCTCGGTTACAATTCCCTCGGCGTCGTATGTATCCGTCTTTTCCCCGAGTTTCATCACCGCCAGATACTCCTTGTCAAGGTCCGAGAGAAACCTCGTGATCTTCGTCGCCTCTCCCGTGCAGACCAGAAGGATGCCTGTGGCGATGGGGTCCAGTGTGCCGGCGTGTCCGGCCTTTTTCAGGCCGAATATCCTCTTGATCCGGGAAACAGCCTGCTGCGATGATATGCCCTTTGGTTTATCGAGATTAATGACAATGTTCATAAAAGTGACTCGTAGCGTATAGCGTTGAAATAAGGGCGTACGTGCAGCCTTCCACACGCTATACGCTACACGCTTCTTAATGCTCTTATCAATTCCTCTTTCGCCTTTTTCAGATCTCCCCTGACCGTATATCCTGCTGCATTCTTGTGCCCGCCTCCCTGGAAAAGGGAAGCCACTTCGGCCACATTAATGTCTCCCCTCGAACGGAGACTTACCTTCCAGCCGTCCTCGATTTCCCGGAAAAACGCCGAGACCTTTATCTGTTTTATCTTCTTCGGGAAATTCGGAAAGTTCTCGGTGTCGGCTCCCGTAGTCCCCGTATCCCGGAACATCTCCCTGGAGGCCGTGGTTATCGCAATCTCTCCGACAACCTCAAGCGTGTTGAGGACATCGACCAGCAGTCTGAACCTCCCGCCGGACCATGATTCATAGAGCGCTTCCGAAACAGCTGCGGGGCGGGCCCCGCTGTCGGTCAACTCCGCCGCAATCCTCAACGCCTCTGCCGTTGTGTTGTTATACCTGAAGGTGCCGGTGTCGATCGCAATCGCGGTATAAAGGTTTGTAGCCATGTCCCCTGTTATCTTCGCATCCATCGCCTTCAGCAGATGATATACCATAACGCCGGTAGCTGCGGCGTAAGGCTCGATCCATCTGATATCGCCGAAGTCCTTTCTGGTTTCGTGATGGTCTATCACAACAGCGCGCCTCACCGGGGCTTTGACGAGACCCGCCCTTTCAGGTTCATTGCAGTCGAGCAGAACAAGGGGCAGTTCCTCACTCTTCAATAATTCGAAGGAGTTCTTGAACTTTTCATGGCCCGGCAGAAACCTATAAAAATCAGGCACCGGATCGCGGTTATACAAAACGGTCGCCTTGCCCATGGACTCAAGCGCCTCCGAAAGGGCGAGACACGACCCCAGGGCGTCACCCTCCGGATTTATGTGGGTCGCAACAAAGAACTTACGCTCATTCTTGAAAAATTCTATTAGATCAGAAGAGACCTTCAAATCAGGTGTTTCCTTTTATTTCTCTCAGCAGTTTGTCTATCCTGTCGCCGTATCCCATGGATTCGTCAACCCTGAACTCCAACGTCGGTATCACCTTTATCCTGATCCTCTTTGCCACCTCGCTGCGTATAAAGCTCTTCGCAGCGTTCAATATCTCAAGCGTGGCGTCCTTCTCTTCGTCCTTCAGGCAGCTGATAAATACCTTTGCTATCTTAAGGTCGTCGGTGATATCGACTCCCGTTACAGTAACAAAGCCGATACGGGGGTCTTTCACCCTTCGCATTATTATGTCGGCAATCTCCTGCCTGAGAAGATCTCCGACCCTTTGTGAGCGTTTATAAGGAAGCATTTCTATTCGTGATGCGTAACGCGTAAAGCGTTAAAGGATAAAGTCTTCTAAAGCCGTCACGCGTTGCGGATAACGTGTCACGGTTTTAGAGTTTGGCGGCTATTTTTTCTATGACGTAGTTTTCGATAACGTCGCCGACCTTGAGGTCGTTATAGTTCTCGATCATGATACCGCACTCATATCCCGACGAGACCTCTCGCGCGTCCTCCTTGAACCTCTTCAGAGATGAGAGTTTTCCCTCGTAAACGACTATGTTGTCACGGATAATCCTGACTCCGTCGCTCGCGCGGCTTATCATTCCATCCAGCACGTAACAGCCTGCTATCGTGCCGAGTCTCGACACCTGGAAAGTCTGTCTGACCTCAGCCCTTCCGAGGACCTTCTCCTTCAGCGTAGGCTCAAGCAGTCCCTCGAGCGCCTTGCGGATGTCTTCTATGGCCACGTAGATGATGTTATAGTGCCTAATGTCGACGCCTTCCCTCTCAGCCAGCTGCTGGGCCTTTGACTCGGGTCTGACATTGAACCCTATGATAATGGCATTCGATGCAGCGGCAAGCATAACATCCGACTCGTTTATGCCTCCTACGGAAGTATGGATGACCTTTACCTTGACCTGCGGATGCGCTATCTGTTCAAAGGCCTCTCTCAGGGCCTCGACAGAACCCTGGACGTCTCCTTTTATGATGATGTTGAGCTCCTTTATCTCGCCTTCCTTTATCTTGGCATAGAGGTCATCGAGGGTCAGTTTCTTGGCCCTGGCCATCTCGGCGAGTCTCTGTTTCTGCTGCCTCGCCATGGCTATCTGTCTCGCCTTCTTCTCGTCTTCTGCAACACCGAAGAGATCGCCTGCCGTAGGGACTTCCGAAAAACCGATGACCTCCACCGGAGTGGACGGCCCGGCCTCAAAGATGCGCTTCCCGGTGTCGTCTATCAGCGCCCTCACCTTGCCGACGTTGGTGCCGGAAAGGAAGACATCCCCTACCTTAAGGACCCCGTCCTGAACAAGCACAGTGGCGACAGGTCCCCTTCCCCTGTCCAGCCTCGCTTCGATTATCGTTCCTTTTGCCGGCTTGACCGGGTTTGCCTTGAGCTCCATGACCTCTGCCTGCAAAAGTATCATCTCCAGGAGATGCTCTATGCCGAGCCGTTTCTTCGCGGAGACCTCGACAAAAATGTTCTGTCCGCCCCATTCCTCGGAGACAATGCCCCGCGTAGACAGTTCGTTCCTGACCTTCGTAATGTTTGCTTCGGGTTTGTCTATCTTGTTGACCGCCACAACAATGGGCACGTTTGCCGCCTTGGCATGATCGATCGCTTCCACTGTCTGAGGCATAACCCCGTCGTCCGCTGCGACGACGAGCACAACGATGTCTGTGACCTTTGCTCCCCTTGCCCTTAAAGAAGTGAAGGCCTCATGGCCCGGGGTGTCGAGAAAGACAATCTCCTTTCCCTTCAGCACAACCTTGTATGCGCCGATGTGCTGGGTTATGCCACCGGCCTCCGTCTCGGTAACCTTGGTTTCTCTTATTGCGTCAAGAAGTGAGGTCTTCCCGTGGTCGACATGGCCCATAATCGTTACTACGGGTGGCCTCGGAAAAAGCGCGGCAGCGTCCTCGACCACCTCTTCAACAAGAGGCTCTTCCTCCACGGACGTAACTTCGAGCTTCGCGCCGAAGCTCTCCGCGACGAGCAGTGCCGCATCCATATCCACCGGTTGATTTATCGTAGGCATATAGCCGAGCTCCATAAACTTCTTTATGACATCCGAAGACTTGACGCTTATCAATTCCGCAAACTCTTTTACAGTCGTCCCCTCGTGTATCTTAAGTGTCTTCTTTCTCGGGGCGGTGATCTGGGGCTGCGGCCTTTCTGCGGTCCTTTGCCCGCCTCTTTCCCTTATCTGCTTCTTGAACGGCTTTATTTCATGCCACTTCTTCGGCTCGATCTTCCTCACCGCCTGGAATGCCCTCTGCATTGCAGGTTTGGCCTTGAATTTTTCCACCTTCTCCGTTTCTATATCTTTCTTGAACCTGTCCGGCACCTTGAATTCCGGCTCTTCCGGAAGGGCCGCAGGTTCTTCTCCTCCTTTTACCCCGGGAGGAGCGGCCTGTTCCTTCACTTCTTTTTCGATCTCACCTTCCATCCCCCGAACCGATTTCTTCTCTTCGGTTTCTTCAGCACTGACTTTTGTCTCCTCTGGCAACGCCGAAGGCCGGGCAGCTTCTTCATGCTTGACGGCAGAGACAGGCTCCACGGCCGCCTTCTCCACTGAAGTCTGAGCCGGCCTCCCGGCCGGCGCCGTCTGTGCTTTCACTCTCTCGCCCCTGGTCTTTGTTTCAGCCGGCTTTTCGATCTTTACCGGTTTCGGTTTGGCGTGGACTTCGGGCTTCAGCTTCCTTCTGAATATGCCTTCAATCTTCGCCGCTATGTCGCTTTCCACAGTAGAGGCATGGCTCTTTGCGGCAATGCCGAGCTTCGAAAGTTCGGCGATAACGTCTTTGTTGGAGACCCCTATCTTTTTTGCGAGCTCGTAAATCCTCAGTTTCGACATCCGGTGATTGGTCCTCCGTTCAAGGGCGCAAACGGGAGAGTCTCAAAGTCCCTCAAGAATCCCGTTTTCGTCAAGTCTCTTGTAACCATTAGACTAAAATGTTATCATAAAAAACTATTTTTATGCAATTGATGCATGCTATGCATCACAGCTTTAGACTGCGTGAAATAAGTTCCGCTTGCGGACTACAGAGAAAAAGGAGGACTTTGAATATGGCCACATGTTTTGTTTGCGGAAGGGGAAGGACGATAGGGAACAACGTCAGTCATGCTAACAATAAGACCAAGAGACAGATAATGCCCAACCTGCAGAGGACGCGGATCATCATCAACAACGGAGTGAGGCGCGAATACGTCTGCACAAGATGTCTGAGGTCCGGTTCGGTCAAGAAAGCCTTGTGAAGAAAGTCGGCTCTCTCATCTCGCCCCTTGTCAAGGAATTCGGGATCGAAGAAGCGGTCAGGCTGGGAGCGATAAAGAGGGAGTGGGGAAATGTCTTCGGCGAGCCGTTGTCCCTTCACATGTCCCCTGTTCGCCTAAAAAACGGTGAACTGCTCGTCAATGTGGACTCGCCTGTTTGGCTGCAACAACTCACATTCCTGAAGACGCAAATAATCGGAAAGCTGTCCCACCTTGAAGTAAAGGAACTCAGGTTCATGCTGGGAAGGGTCGCGCCCCAACAGCGGAAAAATATTCAACCCGTCAGGACAAAGGAGCGTTCACTCAGCACTGAAGCTATCCGGCAAATAGAAGAGACGACTGCCGGAATAGAGGACAGCGCGCTGAAAGAGAGCATCCGGAAGACAATGGAAAGAGCGCTTTCGACTAAAAACGTAAAATAGCTCCGTCGTCTCTCTTTATTTCAACTTCTTCTTGCACAAAGGACAGGTGTCCCTCCATGACCCATGACATACAGAACAAATGAAATGTCCTTTCTCACATATTTTGGCTCCACTCACCTGCCTCATTTTACCGCACGCATCACATTTTCTTTCAGCCATTTTTCATCTCCTCCTTTCCCAATGTAATCAAAATCGCCTATGAACTACGCCGTCCCCGATCTGTCTTCCGCGCCGCTTTTCAAATCACTCTGCAATTCTATCGAGGGTCTTTGTGCATCGTATCGCTTTGCCCCATCGCGGATATCGGAAAGCAGTTTGATTATCAAATCTTGTCGACTCACCATCTGCTTATAGAGGTCCGTCGCCGTAAGAAAAAATTGTATTTGCTTGAAGACAAAATAGATGCTGAAACCGATCAATCCTAAAATCAAAAGCGTCAGAAGTGCCATAGAATAGTCCCTCCTTATTATCCATTAACTTACAATCTATTCTTCTTTTCCGCCGTCCGGTAAGCGTCGTACATTCCCCATATCCAGAGAATAGGAGTCGTTATGAACCCTATCACCACATACATCATCAGGGCTGAAATAGCGTAACAGACCAGCATTATTATGCCCTTTAATATCTGGCCATTGTAAATCTGTCCAAGACCGCAAAAGAAAAAAGACAGAACCGCTGCTACTCCTGGATTTTTCATTTCTTGAATTCCTCAAATGCTCTGATCAGTCCATACTGTTTCTTAGTCTTTCTGCCCATCAGCATGTCTCATTTTGAAGCGTAAATCTTTATCTTGCCATCCGATTTAACAATTTGTACTTGTTGCTTTCGTACGTATGGTTTGTCGCCCACCCTCACAACAGCAATGTGAGTATATTTCCCCATGGAAAGATCCTTTGTGACGTACACCCGGATACCCGCGTCATTCCCTCCAGCATCTCTCATCATCTCCCTTGTCAGTCTTGATCTATTCATCTCATTGCCTTTTGCATCAACAAGATAGTTACATTCCTCAACCTTCACTTCCCTATTGTCACTATATTCAGGGATTACAACGTCATAAGTCATTGCCAAATCTACCCATTGGCCGTTCTTGACCGTATGAAGATGCTTGCTGTACTGATCACATGGGCCTGTACTACTGTCGCATATATATGGTTGTATATTCTTAACAAAAGGTGGCTCGTTCTTTGCTGATTCTTCTGCATACTTGGGGTTTTCTTTGTATATTTGCTGAGCACTTTTGTACTTACTCTCTCTGGACTTTCCGATAACAAACCCAGTGAGCCCACCAGCGGCTGCACCAATAGCAGCACCTGCTAAAGCGCCACCTGCTTTACCAGTGATCGCATAACCAAGCAATGCGCCCGCTGCTGCGCCAAGCGCGGCGCCTAAGCCGGTAGATGCTCCAGTATTCGGCGAGCCATCAGGATTTGTTGTTGCACAGCCTATCATAGAGACCAAAAAAACAAGCACCGTGAGACTCGAAATAAATTTTTTCATCTTGCCCTCCCGACAGTAGGATTTTCAAACTCTATTTCAATTTGATCAAGCTTCTTTTTCGCCATCTGGATATAGCGTCCCGCTTCGTAGTTATTTCTATCTCTCCTCAAAACCTCCTTCATCTTTTCAATGCAGAGTTCGTACTTGCCCATTTCGAAGAATTGTTTTCCTTTTGCAAGGTAATCCCTTATTTCCTGTTGTTTGACTACTTGATCTGATTCTGGCATCTTCTGAACTGAGGCAACGGTAATGGGTTGTGTCGCTTTACTGACTTTATCGCCAACCTTAACAGTAGCCACATGCTCATAAATGCCAGGGGGAAAGCCATCCGGTATCGTTACGCTTAGCGATGATAATATGCCTGTAGCAGAATCCACTTGTTTCGTTCTGATCGCATCCGGCGTTCTACTTCCGTTCGGGGCAACAAGATAATTGTTCTCTTCGACTTCTATCGTCTTTACGTCAGGCGAAGTCAATATCTCATATTGAGACGCTAACTTTATTGTCTGTCCTGCAACAAAGCTTGAGATAGGACGATCATTTGTGTCCAATACCGAGGCCTTCAGGTCCATTATTTGAGGTTCGATAATAGGCGGAGGAGGCTGAACATCACCATTGCCTGTGGTACTACCAGCTGCCGGAGCAGGCGCGGGTGCAGGGGCAGGACTTTGGTTTCCTTGTGGATTCGGGGGTTGTTCCTTCCCCCCATTTATCGCATTGAGAATGTCGTCGAAGGATTGATACAATGGACCAGAACCCGGAAATTCAACATTTCTATTCTTGGCGATAACAAGGGCAGTCAGAAGCACGCACGTTGTCACAAATGTCTTCAGTAATAATCGCTTCTTCTTTTTCTCCTTCTTTTCGTCACTCTCACCGCCTGCTTTCCCAGGTTCTTCCTTATACCAATCAGTCTTCCATACCACAGACAATTCATTGCCTGGACGATACTGTCCTGCCGGTTTAAAGCCTTTCCCTTTCAGGTAATTGACAAGAATTTCTTTTTGCTTGATCGCATCACGTCGTAAAATGCCTGTTGTTGCTTCGGTGATTGTTGCGTAATCATCCGGATTATAAATGCCATTGTGAAGCTTGCCATCCAAGAAAAGTTCAAATTTATGAATAGATACTTCATTGTGCTTGTCAACTGTTCGCCAGATGACTGAAAGCTTCTTAGGTAATGTATCTGTTGCCGCAAAATCGGCATCAGGGTCAGGGCTGAACCCCTGTTCAAGCAGGTTCTTTTCAAAATATTCCTCAATCTCCTCGTCTGTCAAGCATGCCTTTCGTCCTACTTCATAAACTATGTTCTTTTCATTTGGCTCATAAATCCCGTCGGCTAAAATGCCGACAATTGTTGACAACAACTGTTGTCTGCCGGCATTTTGACGTTTAGCATCCATCTCAAGAAAGCAATTTTCTACTCCGCTGCTCAACTTGTCATAGGCCTTCTTGAGCAAAATGAGATAATCTTGAATAGTTTTCTTGGTTCCATGCTCGCCGCCGTACTTAGCGACTATCTGTGCCTCGGTGGCGCCTTTCATAGAATCAATCTTATTCTCCCAAAACTTTAGCAAAGTCTCATAATTCTGTTTAATCATTTCAGGCGAAATATTTTTGTACTGCTCGTGATCTAAATACAGTGCTTCAAAGGGATTCTCTGATTTGATTACTCTCCAATCTCCACCTTTAGAATTGAAATTATCCGGGACCTTCTCCTTAAGGCCTCTATTTCTTGTTGAAGAAGATATGCGCTCCTTTAATGTTTCCCCCTGAATGGGTTCCGTCATAGTATCAGGCCCGCTATTATCAGATCTAATATCTTTGATTGAAGGCCTGCCGTCAGGCAACTTCTCATTTGCGCCACTTGAGGCTGGCTGGGTTAAGCCCTCTGAAGGCAAGCTTTTTATCTCATCCATATATAGTCTTTCCTATAGATTATAGATTAATGACAATAGATTGAACTTTACTCCGCAATTCCTTTAATCTCTGATCGTCAATCTCTTCACCCTCAAACTTTTTTTCTATGCGGTGAGGCGGATAATCAGCGATAACCTTCAATAAATTATTCTCATCGAGTTCCATCTTAATCGTCACATATCCGTTAATGTCATTAAGAGGGATACGTCCTCTGCGAACACATTCATCCGGGTGCACAGATTCACCTTCGTATGCTTCAAGCACTGAATTTGATCCACCGATATACCTTCGCTCTGCGCAAATTGGCAGATGCATATTCTTTTCTATGAGATGGTCAATAAAGTATCTTCCATCCCTTTCATACTTAACGCCAATGCTCCGAGAAACAACATCCCTAACTTTCCCTTTGTGCTGACCATACAGCGCTGCGCCAATTGCTACGGCTGTGTCATAACTAAAGCCATCAATGTGGCGACTAATCCTTCTGCCAGCCAGATCTTCCAGCATTTTTTGTATCATCGGCATACGGCACGAACCGCCCGCCAGAACAATTTCGTCTATATCGCCCCATTCCAACCCTACACTCTCAATGATGCGCTTGCAGATAGTCCGACATTGGGAAAGAAGACTTGAGCATCGCTCATCAAAATAAAACGGCCTGTTTTCCTCTATCTCAAAATTCTCACCTGCTGGTGCTGTGCGATAGAGTATTATGTCTGTGTCTCCCTTTTCATCGCTTATAGTCACCACGGATTCCTCATTTTCACTTAAATCAACTTTTGCAAGGAGAGCCCTTTGTTGGATATCAAAACTCTTCTCGCTTTGTATTTCTCTCTTATTCCTTTTTTCAAACTCGGCGTATATATATTGCTGTATCACTTCATCCCAATCTTTGCCGCCAAGCGTTTTAGAGCCGTCAGAGGTAATAACCTCGCAACCTTCAGGATTCACCATAAGGATAGTGACATCGAATGTGCCGCCGCCCAGATCGAATACCATGAGCCGCATGTTTTTAGATTTTGAAAAACCATAAGTCAAAGCCGCGGCTGTAGGCTCTTTTACGATACCGATGACATTCAACCCGGCAGCATACCCAGCTGCCCACGTCATCTGAATTTCTCTATGACCGAAATAGGCAGGCACAGTGATCACTGCGTCGAGTGTGACATCTCTTTCTTCTACGTTCTCATCGAATTTCTTAATCTTCTTAAAAAACCTTATGGCGTCTTTTTTTAATTTTCGAAGAATAATAGCCGACATACCATCGGCCCCATATTTGAATCCGCCGACTTCATAAGGCGCTGGGTCGAGTGCCTGATTGTCATCTTCAATATAAATATTCGGTGGTATTGCAACCGGTTTACCCATATCTCTTTTGATAAACTCCTGGATGAATTGAGGAGGTGAGGTTTCCTTCCTATCATTCGCTTTCTTGCCGACATATGCATTCTTACCGTCAAACCATATCACTGACGGCGTTGTATCAGAGCCGTCAGCATTTGAAATGACTTTCGCAGTTCCATTATCGTCAATATAGGCGACACAACAAAATGTAGTACCGAGATCAATACCGATATGCATAACGGCATTACCTCAATTCATTTCTCAAAATTTCAAGAAGGACTTTAATCTCCATGATAAATATGGGTTCGATTAAACGTTGTTCTGATTCGAGCGATTGCGCCTTTATAAACTCACTCAATATTTTGTCTTCTATAGTTCTCTTATTGACGTCAGTAAGTTTAATCTTTGTTCCCTCTGTAAAAAGGCCACATTTGTCGCCAAAAAAGTTCAACACTTCAAGAAATCTGGTTAACCGTTCTAAAGTTGTTGATTTTGTGATTTTTCACGAGCATTCCCCCATTTGAAGGGATAGTTTTTCAAGACCATTCCCCCACCCTTTTTCAGGAGCATTCCTCCACTTTTTCAGGTCATTCCCCCACCTGATGAGCGGTTCCCAGGT
>JAJYIF010000048.1 GCA_021790195.1 Nitrospirota bacterium | reverse complement strand
GACGCCTTTTGAGGCATACTGGAAACTGCCACGTCCCGGCATCCCGGTAAAACTGGCGGCATGAAGACAGGTGGTTTCCACCTTAATTCAGCCCCAAAACTGTCCAACCATTGGGGTCCACCTCTGAATGAGGAGGGAACCTGAAATGAAGAAGATTACGATAATCAGAAATAAACAAAGGTTATTTTTTAGCTACTGTATTATAACAGCACTTGTAATGCTTACAGTTTTTTCTGTTTTTTGTCAGGCTATGGCGAAGGATGAGAGTGGTAGAGGTGTACCGCAAGATACGTCATGGCACCCCGGTAATGCCAAAAATGTCAATGACTATTTTCGAGGCAAATATAAATTTGACGCTATTGGGTGGGTGCACTCCACAGTCAGGGAAACGAAATATGGGCCGAAAGGCAGATTAGATGTTGTTGGCGTTGAAATTAGGCCTGAAAATCCGGTTGCCATTTCGGGCGAATATGGGCAGGCACGGGGAATAGCGCGAACATTTCTGGAGACAGAAGCGGAAGTGCTTGGCATTACTAATATGGAGGAAATTCGTGAATATGAAGTAATACCAAGTGATAATAGGATCTTTATCAATGTTTTTTACCATGAATATATAGGCAACTTGGAATTAGCAATAGGCAGAATGGACCCAGTTGCGGCGCGCATACATGTTGCAGTCGGACCTAATAATACCATTACCGACTTTGACGCAGATCTTGTGGCCGTGCCTCCCGAAGCCTACGCCGCAGCCTCTATAGAAACTCTTCCCGACAGCAGAATTCGTGAGATCGTTGAACTGGATCTAAAAACCAATAAGATTTCGCCGAGGGAGTGGCACGAGGGTGAATTTAAGAAATATGTAATACCTGAGCCGCCGTATGTTGTCTTTAAGGTGGGAAATGTCTGGCTTTATACAATAGACGCATTTTCTGGAGAGATACTTAAAAAAGGAGCGGGACGGATTATTAAGTAATTCATCGGATATCTTAAAATCGAGAGGGAAATTCTATGAGGGGATTATCAACGATAAGAAGATTGACAGTTATTGTGGGGACAGTGTTGGCTCTTTTTGTCTTTGCAAGTGCTGACGCCTTTGCGGATGGTGAAAATATGCCCGGGACGATAGTAACATTTTCTGTGCCGGACGAGGGTGCGGACTGGAATCGCTATTGGATACAGTTGTTAGCCGAGCCGGGCGATGTAAATTTTTATACCGGATGGCTCTATGCTGATTGTACCTCCTTATTGAGCGGGTTCTGTTCTATTTATGTTTCGGGCTTTCCGGATAACGGCCAGGTTTTCTACTGGCGCTACACAGCGGACACAGGATGCTATCCAAGTTGCTATGCGCCGCAATATTTTGATTGGTTTATCAACGGTCCGAGCGGTTCGCCACTGCTCCGATTAAGAAACAGCATATTTGTAACGGAAAGTCTCTCTTCTTGCATTCATCCACTAATAAACAGTTTTGAGGCTTCTTGTTTTAGGTGGCTTTCGAACAGAAAAGCGCCAAGAAAGCGGCCCTCACGCCAGTAGAATTGCTCTTGCTGTACCTGACGCCATTTGTTTTATACCAACAAGGAATCCGAATATAGTCATTAAAGTGGTCTGCTCTATTTCTCCCAAAAGAGCTCGACTGTTGTAGAATAGAGAAGCAATTTCTGAGCGGGATAAGCAGCCATTCTATTTATCCTCGGTTTATTCCTCCCAATTTTGCCATAATAGGCAGATATTTATGTTAGGCAGCTTACCACGTAAGATACGAAGGGAGTTTTTATGTTCTGTAGGAGTCCTCAAAGTCTGAATATTGGATCTTTGACAGCGACATTTCCGGTAATCCAGGGAGGCATGGGGGTTGGGATTTCTTTGTCCGGGCTCTCGTCGGCGGTAGCAAATGAGGGCGGTATTGGAGTTATCGCTACGGCCGGCATCGGAATGGACGAAAGAGATTTTTCAGTCAATTTCGGGGAAGCGAATCTCCGGGCATTAAGGAACGAGATCAGGAAAGCCAGGGAATTAACAAATGGGATTCTCGGTGTCAATATCATGGTGGCCTTATCCAACTTCGCCGATCTGGTCAGAACGGCTGTGGAAGAGGGCATAGACATTGTTCTTTCGGGGGCGGGCCTGCCCCTTAATCTCCCGCAATTTGTGAATGGCGCGCAAAAGACGAAGCTGGTGCCGATTGTTTCTTCTGCGAGGGCGGCCGGTATTATTGCGAGAAAGTGGGCCGAGAAGTACGACCGCCTCCCGGACGCCGTCGTTGTGGAAGGTCCGCGGGCCGGAGGGCATCTCGGTTTCAAGGAAGAGATGCTCGGCGACGCCGGATATTCCTTGGAAAACATTCTGCCGGAAGTGATTCGGGTAATGAAGGCATTTGAGGATGAATATAAGAAGCCCATTCCGGTAATCGCCGCAGGAGGAATCTACACGGGAGCGGACATCTACAGGTTTTTCCAACTGGGAGCATCGGGCGTCCAGATGGCTACGCGCTTTGTCACTACTCATGAATGTGATGCGTCGGAGAAATTCAAGCAGACTTATGTGGATTCGGAGAAGGAAGATATCGTTATTATCAAGAGCCCTGTAGGTATGCCCGGGCGTGCAATCAAAAACGCCTTTCTCAGTGAAGTCAGCGAAGGGAAGAAGAAGCCTTTCAAATGCCCTTTCCACTGTATCGTAACGTGCGATTACAAGAACGCTCCATATTGCATTGCCCTCGCTCTTGTGAATGCAAAGAAGGGTAATTTATCTCACGGCTTTGCCTTCGCTGGAGAAAATGCGCATAGGGCAAAAAGAATTATTTCGGTCAAGGAATTGGTAGAGACCTTAAAAAAGGAATATAGCGAAGCAGCCCGTTGACGGGATGTGTTGCCCCCTATCCCGACCGCGTTCGCGACCGATCTTGGTCTTTTGAAGCGCGTCATATCGCACTGAGAATGTGCTGGCAGAGCGCCGACCGTAGCTTTTTTGTCATATGGCAAGGTTACAACTGGAAAGAGGTCCCTCACCGATGGTGTTCGCGTGCGGAGTACCCTGCTACCCGCAAAACTGAGAATCTACCAGCTTGAGGCCTCGGTGAAACGCTTTCTTCTTGAATAACTATGCAGATTGTGATAACCTAAATATGGATCTTAGGAGTTTTTGCTGTTTATGAGGCCACAAAGACTTTTGACTTTGCGGCCTTTTTTATTTGGGCTTCTGAGATTTTAATCTAAAAATAAGGAGAGATTGCAATGACCAAGGGAAAAGTAAAATGGTTCAAGGATTCCAAGGGTTTTGGGTTTATAACCAGAGACGATGGTTCTGATGTCTTTGTCCATCACACGTCCATCCAGGGTGATGGCTTCAAGAGCCTCGCTGAAGGCGACATGGTGAGCTTCGATATTGAACAGGGTCCGAAGGGCCCCAAGGCAATCAACGTAGTTAAACTGTAAAGAACTTGGGAATGCCCCTTCCACCGAGAATGGGCCTTCCCATCAGATCAGGGGGGACGATGAACAGCACCATTAACAGCAGGAAGAATGCAGCGAGAATAGAAAAGCAGCAGCGCAAACTAGATGCAGGTTTTATGGATGACCACTTCCCTGAAGTCGAAAGCATTGTCATAACCATGGTGTACAATCAGAAGGGGATACAGAATTCATTGCCACGGGTCGTTAATTTCTTTCCCGGCAGTTACGCATTATTCAGGGTGGACTGCTTGAGCAAGGAATGCGTAGGGGGAGGGTTTGATCTCACCCAGATTATTACCGGAATGATTAAGAACCGCAAAAAGGTCGCCAAGGGAGACCTCAGTTGCGAAGGCGACGTACCTTCGGCCTACCATTCATCGATTGCCTACGAAGTTGCGATTCAATACACTTAGGCGAGTTTCCATAAGCCTGAGGTGTACTTACCAACATGGACCACTACAGAAATCGGGACAGCGATATCATCTCGTTCTTCATCCCGGGATTTTCGCAAATGAGCCTGATAGCTAATCAGAAAGAAGGATAAATGAGTTTTATTTCGTTCAATTTACATTCGCAAATCACCGCCGGCGTCAGTGCGCTTGGCTATAACACACCAACCCCTATCCAGCAGCAAGCCATACCTCCTGTCCTGAAAGGACACGACGTCATGGGCCTTGCCCAGACAGGGACCGGCAAGACCGCAGCTTTTGTGCTGCCTATTCTGGAGCGTCTGATGCAGGGACCGCGCGGCAGGATCCGTGCCCTTATCATCGCACCCACACGCGAACTGGCTGAGCAGATCCACAATGTCATCGGCAGCATGGGGCGGTATACCGGCCTCAGGAGCGTGACAGTTTACGGCGGTGTTAGCCCGAACCTCCAAATACAGAAATTACGTGCCGGCGCCGAGATCGTGGTCGCATGTCCGGGCCGCTTGATCGATCATATCAACCAGAGCAAAATCATGCTCGCGCATGTGGAAGTCCTCGTACTGGACGAGGCAGACCGCATGTTTGACATGGGGTTCCTGCCTGACATTCGGAAGATCATCAAGTACTTGCCGGCTAAGCGCCAGACGCTGTTGTTTTCCGCAACCATGCCGCAAGATATCCGACAGCTTTCCCGTGAAGTCCTGCGTTCACCGGTGACTGTGCAGGTAAATCCTGCCGCTCCGGCTGACACTGTTACGCACGCGCTCTTTCCGGTCGAGCAACACCTCAAGACCTCGCTTCTTCTTGAACTTCTGCGCAAGACCGATACCGAGTCAGTATTGATCTTTACACGCACCAAGCACCGCGCCAAGCGCCTCGGCCTGCAGATCGGAAACGCGGGCTTTAGGGCGGCATCATTACAGGGTAACCTTTCCCAAAATAGACGGCAGGCGGCTCTGGACGGCTTCAAAAAGGGAACTTACCATATCCTCGTGGCTACCGACATCGCTGCACGGGGGATAGATGTTTCAACTATATCCCATGTCATCAATTACGATATTCCGGATACCGCAGATGCTTACACTCACAGGATCGGTCGAACCGGCCGGGCCGCCCGGACCGGCGACGCCTTTACATTCGTCGGGCGCGAAGACGAAGATATGGTGCGCAATATCGAACGAGTGCTCGGTGAAAAAATAGAGCGCCGCTTTCAAAACGGTTTTGATTACAAGAAACCCGCTCCGCCTAGGGATAAAGGAACTTCAGGGGCTCTTGCCAGGCACCCGAAGGAGGCCCAACGCAGGCATCGTTAATTGTCCTTTCCTCGAAACGTGCTACACTATTGACGCATGCCGGACTTCTTTTACCGTTCGTACCGGCATTGAAATAAATATAAAGGGAGGACACACCATAATTAATCAAAGACGAGCACCCTCACGGGCAGTTGACAAAACCCGCATTAACACCCAGATCCGGGCCATAAGATCGAAAGAGATACGGGTCGTCGACGAAGAGGGACAAATAGGCATAATGGATATCGATTCGGCCCTCAAGATCGCCCTGGACCGGGAATTGGATCTCGTGGAAATCAGCCCTCTGGCTGAACCGCCGGTCTGCAAGATTATGGATTACAGCAAATACAAATTCGAGCAGGGCAAGAAAGAGCGGAAGACGAAAAGGCAGCAAGCAAATATCTCGCTTAAGGAAATCAGGATGCGGCCCTCGATAGGAGAACATGACTATGAGTTCAAGAAACGGAGTGCACGCAAATTCATAGATAACGGTGATAAAGTCAAGGTGACTATACGCTTCAGGGGACGGGAAATAAGCCGGGCCGATTTAGGAACGTCTGTCCTGAACAGGCTGGCGTTGGAGCTGGGCGACATTGCCAAAGTGGAATCGCTACCGAAGATGGACGGCCGTCAGATGGTCATGGTCCTCAGAGGATCGTGAAATGAAGGACCCCGCAGTCCCGACACCCCGGGACGAGGAATGCGCCTGCCTGCCGGCTCGCTTTCCGAGTCATTGAAAAAGTGTAGTAGACCAGGAAGGTAACCTCTTAATCATCGCGCAATTTTGCACAGTAGAACCAGAAAGTCATACGCTCCAGTAATCCTCTTGAGGTTTCTTTGGAGGGGAACTCCGCAAGATTGCTATGCGAATTACGGGGCGTAGCATGAGCATTATGAGATACGTTTTCCAGTATACAACTTTATTTTACAAGTTCTTTTGAGAGACTCTCTTCCAGTATACAATTTTATCCTTTTTCGCCGATGAGCCGAAAAGTGCTAACTTATTGATATTATTGAAAAGGTCAGTATACAACTTTATTTTGTGTGGACAGCGACGTTCAGGAACTTTTCAAATCATCATGCGGTAGATCCGCGGCCGGGGCAGCAGGAAATGTCCCAGTATGCCGAGACCCGCAAGATAAATGACCGGGGAAACGGCGAGGGCGCAAACCATTTGTGCGACACCGGCGCCGACGCGGCCCTTTACCATCAGAATAATAGAAATAATAAAGGCGCTCAGATTGAGCGCCCAACCTATCATGCCGAGTCCCGGCACCGGGATGAGGAAAAGCGCCCACGCAACAATAAGACAGGTCCATCCGGCCTTTACCGGGGGTCTCTGCGGATCCGCGAAATCTGTTCTTCCGTCCTGAGCATCCATCGATTTGTTACTTTATACTCTGGCGGGCTTGAAACGCAAGACATGCGGAAACAGAAAGTCTTTTTGCCGGGCGATGTGAACTGCACCAAGGGAGACCGGAAGGCTTCAACTTGCCGCTTCTATTTCAATTTGAAATCAACCCGGCTGTCCCTCAGGCCTTCTTTCTTCTCGGGTGAAAGCGATTTGGGCTCTATCAGGAAGACGCGCTCCGGCTCGACCTTTTTCGAGTTCAGGATGCGGTCCCTTACTTTCAATGCGCGCTGCGAGGCGAGTAGCCTGAGGTCGTCGTCTTTGACCTCAATATGCGTGCGTATCAATTTTTCCATTTCAGGGTCAGGCAGACTTTTTGCCATACCCAGGATATTTCGCGGTTTCGGGAATTTCTCCTCCTTGTATGCCATTTTCAGATATTTCGGATATTCTTCCTTTTCTATCTTCACCTCGTCCACTGGAACGGCTGTGAGCCCCTTCTTTATCATCTCTTTCAGTTTCTGGGCCTTTATTTTCTTATTAAAGATGTATTCCCTCAAGCCCTCCCTGTCTTTTTCAATGTCGACATGGCCCTCTATATCAAGTTTCAGGGACGGCCTGTCGTAGAGCGCCTTGACCAGCTTGTCGATCTTCTTGATGCCTTCCTCATTTATGTGCGTACTGCCATAGTCGAAATCGATGTAGCTGAGCTCCTCCCCACCTCCGAAGATTGCGCCGAGCAGCGCAAAGGGAGAAGTGGCCGCCTTCGCAAGAATGTTCACGATTATCTTGAGTACTATACCTCCCATACTGAACTTTGGGTCGTCTATATAGCCTGTCACGGGTATGTCGAGCTTGATCTCACCGTTCCTGTCCTTGAGAAGGGCTATCGCAAGTCTCACAGGGAGCTTCGTAGCCTGCGGACTATCCACCTTCTCTCCGAGGGTGAGCTGATCGAGGAATACGTTGTTCTGGGAATCGAGCTTCTTCTTCACTATCAGGTATTGCAGGCTGAGGGCGAGCTTGCCCTTCTGGATGGTATAGCCTACGTACTTGCCGGAATAAGGGCTGACGGGGCTGAGGTCCATGTCCTTGAAGTCGACCTTCAGGTCGACGTACAGATCATCCCTGAGCGGGTTTATCTTGCCAGTGATTTCGAGAGGCGCATAATTATCGAGCCTTCCCCTGAGATCGACGTCAGCAAATTTGTCTTCCTCGGAAGACAGTCCAGAAATCCTGCCTCCGATCTCAAGCAGGTTTGCGGAGTAGTTAGGTCTGATATGTCTGTCCGAGAAGTTGATCGTCCCGCCCTGGAACGTCACCTTATCTATACTCACCATCTTTGTCCCACTCCCTTTCTGCGGGGCTGCCGGGACAACAGCGACATCAGTCTGCTTCACAACCGGCGATGGCGGGACCGTCTGTCCCTGTGTCCCTTCTTCCACAATGCCTTGAACATTTAGCGAGCCGTTCTCATTGACGATTATCCTCGAATAGAAATCCGAAAGCGCGATCTCATCAATCTTCACATAAGCGGGACTGTATCCGACGTTCATACCGTTCAGATAGAGAGAATCCCATTTCAGAAAATCGTCGGCATTCGCCTTGTCGACCGAGGCAAAACGCGACAATGAAGCCTCTCCCCGGTAAGAAATCTTTGGCCCTGCTTGTCCTGCATAACTCACCGAAAGGGCGCCTTTTGAGGAGATGCTCCCGGAGGTCACCAAGATCTTTACCCTGTCCGTAAAATAGGGTTGCAGAGGAACGATGTCGAAATCCTTGACCTCCACCTTAAGGTCTGCTGCCGCAGGATCGACGATCACAGTACCGTTTGCGGAGACAGACCCGGCATCTCCCACCTTGAATGAAATAGCTATCCTTCCTTTGCTGTTTTTACCTGTCGATATGTTTTCACCTCTGAACCTGATCTTGTCTGCGGTCATCTCCACGGGCTGTGCAGGTGCAAGGTCCTGGGTCTTTACCGTGTAGCGGTCGGCCCTAATCCTTTTCAGAGTTATCTTCCATGTCTTTTCACCCTTGCCTTTTTTTACCTGCATCTGCCCTGAGGATTTGTCCTGCTGCTCAGGAGCAAAAAGAGAGAGGAGATTGACGGAGCCGTCCTGTAGACGCTTTACCTTTAGTACTCCCTTATCTGTCGATAAGTCGCCTACGGTGACCTCCCTCTTTGAAAGGTCGATATCCGTTTTCTTTACCGAAATGAGGGGTATGTTCAGGAAATCCTCTTTCTCAGCTCTCTTCTTCATTCTCAGAGAGGAAAGGGTTGATGACAGGCCGGAAAGTTTTACGGCAAGATCGTTCCCCGCCATTGCGACATCATATCCCGTAATCATATCAAGCCTTCCGTCCTCGATATCGAAAAGAAGATTTTCAGGGAAGTAGGGTGAGTATTTCTTTAACTTGATTCCCTTTAGCTCCACGGTGCCGGAAGATGCGACCGGTGCAACAGAAAACTCACCTTTATATGCAAGGGACTCCTCAGCTTCCGTCCTGAACGACATTTCGGCAGAAGCCTTCTTGTCCTGTTCGTTGCTGAAGTGATCTATCCGAACTTCAACGGCATCGAGTCCCGTGTGGAAAGTGTTATTCCTTGAATGATCGGTAAAGTTGATCTTGCCGCCCGTCAGCCTTATCTCCTCAGCGGAGACCGCAGGAGAGAAGGCGCTTCCCTTTCTTTCCGCCCCGGATTTTTTTTCCTTTTCCGTTTCCGTTACTTTCTCCGGGACGAGGGCCAGTAGATTTATCTTACCCTTCTTGTCCCTGACCAAATCTACTTCAGGCGACTGCGCCAGGATCTTCGAAAAATTGATCTTCCCGGACATCAGATCGGTCGAGGCGATGGATATATCCAATAGCGGCAGATCGATGAGCCTGTTGCCTTCATTATCGGAAATATTGACCTTCTTGAAAGCGATATGCCCGGTTACATTCACTGAAGGGGGCCTGTTCCTGTATTGCACATAGGACACCCCTGTCTTCATATCCATAAGTGCGGACGGTATCTTGAAGTTCATCTTGAAAGGCATGTATGAGAGATAATAGGGGATGTCAAAATCCTTGACATCGACTTCGAACAGCGTCTCTCTGGAATCGGCAAAGAGTTTTGTCTTTCCCTTGAAGGACAAGGGCGTATCATTGAGCAAGGCCTCAAAGGAGGGCTGGACAAAGGTGTCCACGTAGTAGGGCAGATCTGATATGAAAGGTATCGACAGGTTCACGGACCGCATCTTGTGCGCCGTATGTTTCGGCTTGTCCAGGAAATCCACGCTTCCGTTTGTTATCTGGATGTTGTTAAAGGAGAACCTGAAAGGTTTAACTTCGGTCTTGGCCTTGGGTTTCCCTTCCTCCAGAAGATCGGAGAAATTATATGTACCGTCTTCATTGCGAATAATATGTATGTAGGGCCGGTCAAGCCTTATCTCTCTTAATATCAGACCTCGCTTCCAGACCGAGGCTGTCTGGAGGTTTACATAAAGCTCGCCAAAAGAGATCAACGTCCCCACATTCCCTCGGTCTTTGACAACAAACCCTTTTATGTCCGCCGAGAGCATATATGGATTGAACTTTATCTTCCGGATTGTGACTTCGCGATGAAGTTTTTCCGAAAGCTTTTTTATCAGGACAGCTTTCAGTATGGGCGGCACTACGAAAAATCCGACTATTGTGAAGAGGACGAAAAATATCACCGTCCCCACAATAATCTTCTTCAAAGGCAGTTTCTCCCGGACTCGCTTCACCAGCTCCATTGAATGCCCCGCTATCTGCCGAAGACGTTTTTTAGCAGGTCACTGACCCTCGCCGCCGGGTTTGTCCTGATCTGTATTTCCTCCTGGCCCACCATGTAAAACAGTCCGTCCAGGGCCTTGTCGGTCACATAGTGGTCGAGGTTCAGAGACTGCTTATTCATAAACGGAATCGATTCATACTTCGCCATCATATCTTTGTAAGAGCGCGTCACCCCGACCTCGTCCATGCTTGACGAGACAATGGGTTTGAATGCGGCATATAGTTTGTCGTGCGTCTTTCTCTTGAAGAACTCCGTTGCGGCCGTGTCGCCCCCGCTGAGGATGCCCCTTGCATCGTCAAAGGTCATTTCTTTGATTGCGCCGACAAAAATAGAGAGCGCCCGGGGCGCCGCCTTTTCCGCCGCCCTGTTCATGCTCAATACGAAATCGTCGACCTCTTTCTGATAGCCGATCTTACCCAGGACATCAGCTACCCTCTGGATACTTTCCGGCATCAATATCTTAATTGCCTGGTTCCCGAAATAGCCGTCAACTCGGGATACGTTTTTCACCGCTTTTTCCGTGCCTATAGAAAGGGCCTCCTTGAGTCCGGAGGCGGTAGTGCTCTCATCGGGCCCTTCCTTCGCAGGCCCGCCCATGCCCTTCATCATGTTGTCGAGAAGTCCGGCATCAAGGGTCGTCGCCGATAACAGGAAAACAAACAGTGCGGAGTAGAATGTCTTCTTCATCTAACCCTCCTTTCCCTCACGGGGCAGTCCGTCAGGGTCCTGGCCCTTGTTCTAAGACGCCTTCAGTTCCGAAGTGCAATGAGCGCACCGTACAGCCTTGACAGGTATGGCTGAGAGACAGAAGGGACATTCCTTTGTTGTCGGAGCTGCCGGAGGAGTTTCCCTTTGACTTCTCAGCCTATTAATGCTGCGGATAAGCAAGAATACAGAAAACGCTATAACGAGGAAACTGATGACGGTATTGACAAAGAAGCCGTAGTTCAGCGTGACGGCCCCTGCCGCCTTGGCTGCGGCCAGAGTGCTGTACGGGCCCGCGACCTTGCCCTCCTTGAGGACCGCAAACAAATTTGACATATCGATATTTCCGAGTAGAATGCCGATCGGAGGCATGATAATATCTGCCACGAGCGAATTGATTATTGTTCCAAAAGCAGCGCCGATCACTATGCCGACAGCCATGTCGACAACATTACCCCTCATTGCGAATTCCCTGAACTCTTTAAACATGTTTTTCCTCCTTACCTCAGCACGCGCTGACGCCTGCTTGATCCATGACTCCATCATATCATCTTATGAGTCAGGACGCTATTTTCGTTGTCTGGCGTGGCGAAATTATGGAGGCTTAAGAGGCAAGAATTTTATATCATAACTTGCCGGACATGCTCGCCCTGAAGATAGATTTGAGCTCCGTGCTATAATCCGCGCGGCCCTTGTTGTCATCGAATTGAGCCGCCCTTTTTATTGCGTTCGCATCTCTAAGGCCGGCCACGGCATTCGGCAGTGTCATCATGGCCGCCCTTCCGCTGTCATAATATCTTTGCGCGGAGACCTTGTCTCTCTTCTTGAGATAGGCCTCTGCGAGAAAAAAGTCCACCGGATAGGGTCCATAGATCGATCTAAACACCTGAAAAGACTCGATCGCTTCATCGTATTTTCCGGCCTTCTTCAGCGCAACCCCGAATTCGAACTGGCCTTGGTCCATCCTGGGGTTCAGTTCATATCCCCTTCTGAAGAACCTTTCTGCTGCGCGAAGACCGTATTTGTCTAATACGGCATTTCCGAGCTCGGGCAGCCCATAGCAGTAATTCTTTTGGGCGAGGCATGCCCCCTCGGCGAAATCGAAGGCCTTTCCAATCCAGCCGAGCTCGAAGGAGGCCTTTGCGGCATAGGTGAGCAGAGATGGGTCATCCCTCTCATTCATGACGGGCACAAGGTAGTTCAAGAGATCTTCGTATCTTTTCATAAACACAAGCAGGTCTGCTCGCTGCAAAATGGAATAGCGCTCAAGCAGCTCATTACGCGAAAGCTCCGCCGGCCGTCGAAGGTCGTCGACAGCCAGATCACCCACCCATCTCCGATACGTCGGGAGGAAGCCGCCGTCGACCGAATAAGCAACGGTGGCGTCGCGTATTTCATAGCCTTTCCGGAACAGTGCTTTGAAGGTCCCTTTGACCGAGTCGGCCAGCTTGTAGCGATAGCTGCTGACCGCTTCCGGAAAGAAATCCACATCAACGGTTAGAAGAACGGGCTCGCCAAAGTCGGGCAGGCGATCGGGCCCGCAGATAAGGAAGGGAATCCCGTCCACGCTTCCTCTGAAGCAGCCGCCTTCAGGACGGAAGGTGTTTATGTCCTCACGGGAGAAAGTGTATCTCGCCAGCAAAGACCTCAGCCGGTCGCCCGAATCCGAAAACAGGTCATAAGTTCGAGGAACTATCCAGCAGACCTTACTCACAATCCCGAGTTTCGCCGCAGCATAGATGAAATTTGCGTTGGTAACCGGAAAGTCGCGGAACTGGGCCGTCCCCGTCTTTGCGCCGCCCGAAAGGTTTCTCTGCTGATACGCCGCCCTGAGCTTCTCGATGTCTTCAGGCCGAATCCTCTCGATATCGTCGTGGGCATCGATATTGACAAGTATCGAATTCCTGACATCTTTCTCGATCCACCGCTGCAACGCGTCGTTATGATCTTCTAGGACCTCTACCTCAAGCGGGTTCAGGCCGAGTATCTGGCAGCGGTTAGCGCGTTTCAAATAGAACAAAGTCAGGAGAGCGGAACAGATCAGAAGCAGTACGATTAACGCCTTCAGCCCTGTTTTTAGGGTTACTGAATGAGGAAAGGTCTGTTTCATAATAAACGCTGTCCGGCCTAAAACCTAAATTTACAATTAATAGGTCTTCTTTCTAAATCAACTATAGACGATTCTGAAGCCTTGTCAATTATGGTAAGAAGAAAGCATTTTGTTTATTGGGTCATATGGCCAAGCGAGAACGTTTCATGGGTCATTTCACGCAGACAAGTTCTTGGGTCGTGCGAAGCAATGTTGACTGCTTTGCCTTAAACTATCTTCATAGCAGGCTTTTGATATATTTATCGGGCAGTTTGCATCCCGGGAAAGTTAACGCAATAATTCAGCATAATAATTGCAATTCAGACAATAATGATGAAAGAGGGCCTGTGCATCATCTTGGTCTGACGATCAGCGGATACTCCGGGGAAAAGGCCGCCATGCCACTTCTGAGGACTGTTTCAGCCCTGCTTGTGGCGCTTGTCTTCTGCTCCATCTGTGCCGTTTCATTTCATCACCACGTGGACCCTGGTGCCTGCTCGGCTTGCGTCTTCTGTAAATTCTCGGACGACCTGTCATCCGGAAAGAAGATTGAACCGCTTAAACTCGCAGCACCGGGATTTATAAGACTGGCTTTTGTCTATGAAGGAATAGAGCCCTTTGATAGTGTTCCTGTCTTTTCGGTAAAGTTTCGCGGCCCGCCTATATCTTAACCGTCATTCCTGTTCTATCCCACATACGGAACCATATAGATGCGGGATTCCTGTGTAAGAACTGATGGGATGACGAAAAACCTCTCCTGAAGCGCCGGCGAAGCGCCGGCTCATTAACTCAGATCTTATAAACAACGGCAAAGGGAGCAATATAGACGATATGGAAGATGCACACCATGGCGCAGTGCCGGGTAAAGCACATGGGGTTTGCTGAAGGTCGCGGACATCCGAAAAGGGGTGAGCCAAGGATGAAATGTTGCGGCCTGCCTGTTACAATTGGCCTGACCATCATCGCGACCTTTTTGTTCATGCACATTCCCGGAGCGACTGTTTGGGCCGACGGAGACGGCAATCTTCTTAAGCGCTCTGAAGAGGAGACATGCCAAGCGTGTCACAAGACCGACTCCAATTCCCCTTCTGATCCCGATGCCATAAAGACCCACAACAGCGTCAACACCGGCTCCACGAAATGGGGCGGCAGCTGGGGAGTGGCAGGCGGCAAATACGGCGCCATCGTCTGTACGACGTGTCATACCGCCCATGACACCTCAAACATATATCTCATCAGGGGGACCATAACGACACCGGACGGCAGCAACTTCAGCTGGGGCAGCACAAACTCGGTAAGCGTGGATTTCAGATCAAAATCAGGGAGCGCAGGACAGGCAGGGACCATGGGGGACGATACAGTGTCTCATGACCCCTCCTCCAGGATATGCGAAGTCTGCCACAGCCAGAACAAATATCATAATTCCAATAAAGCGAGCAACGTGGACAACACGCATAACAACGGGATGGAGTGCTCGGGCTGCCACCCCCATAAACAATCCTTCAAGATAATCCAGTGCGCCACATGTCACGGAGTGCCTCCCACAGCCGGGGGGCAGAAACACGCGACCCACTTTGGGACTGGGACCGCGACATACGGCAGCACTACCATACA
>JAJYIF010000047.1 GCA_021790195.1 Nitrospirota bacterium | reverse complement strand
CACGAGAACATGGATAACTGGAGAATTTGATATATCGGACGGTCCTGAAAAGAAAATGGTGCGCTGATGAAAAACTTATGGCAAGAAAATCAGTCGAAAAATAGCTTTCCGCAACAGAATCTAGTTAGGGGTCGCGAAATAAAAAAGGGCGAGCACTAAGGAGACCGGAATCGCAGACAGAAAAAAAAGGTGTTCCTTCTCATTACTATCCCCCGCAGACAATAACCTGGGTTTAAGCTGGCGGTCATTTTTCAATCGAATCAGCGGAATGGCATTAAAGCCTTGCAAGCTGTTCTTTTGAGCTCCCGGACCGCTCTTCCCTCTGATAGCGGAAGTATAGCATATCCCAGGAAATCAGTGCCGGTAAGTTATGCGCGGCACGGGAACGACGGAAGCGGCTAAGGGAACGGCTCATTGCCCTGTCCGATGCCGGATCAAACAACAGCTATTCCTTTGTCGGCAAGACCGGGACCGTCAGCACATCCTCCGGGATCTTCCCCGTCAGGGAATCCAGGAAGGCGGCGATATCGTCGATCTGCTTCTGCGTGAGATCTTTCCCGAGCTGAATTTTCCCCATTATGCGGATAGCGTCTTCAAGATGATCTACGGAGCCGTCGTGGAAGTACGGAGGGGTCTTCGCAACGTTTCGGAGGACCGGCACTTTGAAGAAGTATTTGTCGCTCTCATTCTTTGTGACCGCAAATCGCCCCACGTCGATCTTTTTGCTTTTCGTATATTTCCAGTACGGTTCAAATATCCCGAACTTCTGGTACATCTGGCCGCCGACGAAGGGACTGGAATGGCAGCCCGAACATCCGGCGTCCATGAACGTCCCGAGTCCGCTCTTCTGCTTATCATCGAGCGCGCTCTTATCGCCTTTCAGGAAGGAATCAAAAGGCGCCGGAGTGACGAGGGTCCTTTCGAACGCCCCGACCGCCTTCGCAAAGTTGTCGGCGGTAACCGGCTCCTTATCTTCCGGAAACGCCTGCTTGAACATGGTCTGATAATCCTTGAAACTTCTCAGTATCTTCTCCACGGAGGCGTAGGAGGGCATCCCGAAGGAAGGCGGACCGAGCAGCGCCTGTTTGGCCTGGTCCTCGACGCTGGTCCGGTTTCCTATCCAGTGCTCGGCGATCTGGCTGGCCGCATTGAAGACGGTCGGATCGTTCCTCGGGTTTTCCTTGCAGCGGTTTCCAATCGATTTTCTCAGTCCGTCCGCCGCATAAAGACTGATGGGATGACATCTTGAACAGCTCACTGTCCCGTCCACTGATATCCTCGACTCGTAATAGAGTATCTTTCCCAGCTTCACCTTCTCTGGCGTTATCGGGTTCTGTTCTGACGGCATGGACGCGGGAAGGGGACCGAGTACTGCCGAGGCCTTTCTTATCAGCTCCTCGTCGCTTGCCCCGAACGAAGCATTCGAAAGAAACAGAAAAGACAGAAACAATGTGGTCGCAAACCCCAAAGTCAGCGTAACTTTTCTCACGGCGGAACCTCCTCGAAAATCGGATATATCTAACTAAGTACCACAAAGCCTGCCTGTCTGCAAGTGCTTAACATCTTTTCCGGGTTTGACCGGGGTCCCGATCTTGTAATATCCTTTTAGCGGAGGCAGGAGGATTTGTGAAAACGAAAGTTGTCGGCGCATTCGTAAACAATAGACTCATGAGTATAGTATTTAGCTTTCCCTTGAAGATGCTTCTTTTTTTTGGTAGTATTGCCACATGGAAAAGAAGATAGTCTATTTTGAAAGACCCGGAAGGGAGAATACCGCAGCCTGCCTCGAAATAGTCAGGACGTCCCTGAGCGAAGACGGCTACAAACACCTCGTTATTGCATCGACTGCGGGGGATACCGGCGTCCTCTTCTCGGACGCCCTCAAGGGAAGAGGCGTCAACATAGTGGTGGTGACCCACTCTGCCGGCTTTAAGGAACCGAACACGTCCGAAGTCACGCCAGAGACCAGGAAGAGGATCGAATCGAACGGCGCGGCGGTATATACCGGCTCCATGCTTACCCATTCCATAGAAACTTCTTTCGCGGCAAAGTTTAACGGGCTCTATCCTACTATAGTTGTTGCCCAGGCTTTGAGGCGGTTCGGAGAGGGCGCGAAGGTCTGCTGCGAGATAGTGATGATGGCAGTCGATGCAGGGCTCGTGCCGGAGGGTGAAGAGGTCCTGTCGGTCGCGGGCACAGGCAGGGGCGCCGACTCCGTTTTTGTGATAAGGTCGGCCGCTTCCAAGAGATTCTTCGATCTTAAGGTGATCGAGATCCTCGCCAAGCCAAGGTTGTAACAGCCGGAAGAAGTTTAAGAAGGTCAAAAAGGTCAAACCGCCGGGTAGGTGATCTTTTTGCCCCGGACTTTTGCGAAAGAGGTGATTTCGTGGGCGTGACTGGACGTTGCGCTCATAATGTGTATGACCTTCATGCCGCGCACCGAAAGCGCATCGGCGATAAGAGACCTGTGGCAGTGCCACGGCACCGCCTCAGCGCACATTAATGCCACACGTTTTGTTGCCGTCATCTCCATCAGATTTTCCAGGTTTTCCCCGAACTCTTCGCTCTGCATATAGTCGGCAAAGCCCCTGAAGGAGGAGTTCAGCCATCCATTGTTGAGGGAATCTTTCAAGGCATGACGCAGTCCGCCGAGGCCCTTCATATGAAGATATCGGATACCCTTCTTTCGAAGAAAAATTGCGAGAGTGTCCATATTGAATTGAGGATTGTGGCGGGACCTTGGGATTGTGCGCACGTCTACCACTTTCTCAACCCCGTAAGACTTAAGGAGGGATACGAATTCCTCAAGGGTCCTAGTGGAGTGTCCTATCGTGAACACTTCGGCAGTCTTCTTCATAAATACCCGTTCTTCTGCGCCGATTCTTTATGCGGCTGCAAGGGTTACTCACATTTTTCCACAAGCGTGTCCCCGTTTCAAGGACCCGTATTGCCGCTTGGTTGACACCCGAAAAAAGTTTTATATAAACTAACTAAACACTGGTTCACATGAACAAACGTTCAGGATCAGAATCAAAAAAGAGGATATTGAGTGCGGCCGTAAAGGTCTTTTCTCAATACGGCTACAGGGGCGCGAGTATGAGGCTGATCGCGAAGACCGCAGCCGTGAGCGTCGGCGCGGTCTATCTCTATTTCAGGAACAAGGAAGAACTTTATTATACGCTCATCAAGAACAAGCTCGACGACCTTGACGCGAGGACGGGCGAAATACTCAGGGACATGGAAGACCCGGAGGAGACTATGAAGAACTTTATCGCCATGAGACTGGAACATGCAAGGAGGCACAGAGAGCATATCCTCATCCAGGTCAAAGAGAATGGGTTTACTTTCGGGATCAAGATGAAGAAGGATTTTTTCAGGCACCAGAGAGAGGTCGTTGAGAAGATCATCAGGAAGGGAATTGCGTCGGGGAAGTTCAGGAAGTGCGACGCTGAGGAGGTTTCGAAGATAATCATCTGCACTCTCAGGGGTTTCATCCTCTCGGTAGTCGTGGAGCCGGACGCCCTCTTTTCTCCTGAGGAGTGCGGAAGCCTTATCCTGAAGGGACTGTTGAAGTAAGCGGAATACAAGCAATTGGGGACAAATATAAATGAAGGGCTCGTTACAGAACTGTAACCATTTCTGATATTATGATGTCTATACTTATGAGATCCTTGCAAAGCGAAATCCCCGGGACCGCCGCTTCGTTGCCGTCAGACAAGGGCGGCAGTAGCTGTTTGTCGCCGCAAGAGCAGCGAGGCGATCCTGATTTGAGGTTTTACCGCAAGGCGAGACAGATTAAACAGATAGTTTTTGGAAAAGTTGCAAAATGAGAGTTTCGGGAGGTCATTTATGAAACGTTTTATCGTTCTGATGGTTCTGGTCTTCTGCGTCGTTCCTGTCGACGGGAAGGCCGAAGAAATCATCCGAAAGGGCGAGCAGCTCAATCTCCAGAGGTGCATGGAGATCGCCCTCAAACAGCAGCCGAACATCCTCGCCGCGCAGAGCACGTCTACCGCTTTCCAGAGCAGGATAGGCCAGGCAAAGTCGAACTATTACCCTCAGGTGAGCTGGATATCGGGATACAGCAGGATATCCCCAGTCCAGAGCCGCTCCTTTTCCTCTATCGGCACGCTCACTTCGGGTTCGAGCGTCAGCTCGGGGTCTTACGATCAGTGGACCGGCAGCGCCAGCCTTACCCAGAACATCTACGACTTTGGCCGGACATCGACCCAGGTAAGGATATCGAACCTCAATTATGATTCGTCCCTCTCGGACCTTGAGAATACTTCCCAGCTGACGATCCTGAATGTCAAACAGGCGTATTACGGGGTCCTTCAGGCAAAGCGCAACAGGGATGTGAACGTCGATACGGTAAAGCAGTTCGAACAGCACCTTCAACAGGCGAAGGGTTTTTACGAGGTGGGCACGCATCCGCTCTATGACGTGACGACGGCCGAGGTCAACCTGAGCAATGCGCAGCTTAATCTGATTAAAGCGGAAAACGCCCTCAGGATTGCGTACGTGACCCTCAACAATGCAATGGGTGTCCCTTCGGCCCCGGAATACACTGTTGAAGACAACCTCCAATATAAGAAATACGAGATGACCCTTGAAGAGGCGCTGTCGAAGGCGTTTGAAAACAGGCCGGACCTCCGCTCGGCTTTGACAAGGACGAAGTCGGCCGAGGTCTCCGTAGATTCGGCAAAGAGCAACTATTATCCTTTCCTGACCGGCAACGCGGCATATAACGTATCCGGCGAGAAGATCGATAACCTCGACCGCGGATGGGATGTCGGGGCGACGCTCACGTTTCCTATCTTCAGCGGCTTACTCACGAAGTACCAGGTGGACGAGGCAAAGGCCAACGTGAGTGTCTCCAAGGCTAATGAGGAATCCGTCAGGCAGACCGTCATCCTCGATGTGCAGCAGGCGTATCTGACCCTCAGGGCTGCGGAGGAAGCGATACCCACCGCTGAACTCGGCGTGAAGCAGGCCCGGGAGAATATGGACATCGCCAACGGAAGATACGCCGCAGGGGTCGGAAACCCGATTGAGATTACGGACGCGGAAGTGGCGCTTGCAAACGCAAAACTGGCATACATACAGGCCCTTTATGCAGACAAGGTTTCCCAGGCGAACCTTGAGAAGGCCATGGGGACGAGATGAAGAAGATATTTCTCATAGGTGGCGCGATAGTCCTTCTCGCCGTTATCGGCGCAGTCATATTCTTACGGAGCAAAGAGAGCGAGCCTAAGTTCAGGACCGAAAAGGTGACGAAGGGTGATATAGTCATGACCGTCACCGCTACAGGCACGGTCAACGCGGTTATAACAGTCCAGGTCGGGACCCAGGTCTCGGGGACTATCAAGCGTCTTTATGCCGACTTTAACTCTCATGTGAAGAAAGGCCAGCTGATAGCGCAGATAGATCCCGCCCTGTTTGAGGAGCAGGTTTCCCAGTCAAGGGCGAACCTCCTTGCGGCCAAGGCGAACGAGGAAAAGGCCGAGGCCACGCTTGTAGATGCAAAAAGGACGAGGGACAGGAACAAAACACTGGTCTCGAAAGGCCTCATTGCTCAGAGCGATTTTGACACCTCCGACACAAATTACGAGACTGCGAAGGCGGGCGTAAGCGCTGCCAAGGCTGCCGTCGCGCAGGCGGATGCCGCCCTCAGGAACGCCCAGACCAATCTCGGCTACACCAGAATAGTCTCTCCCGTGGACGGCACGGTGGTGTCCAGGAATGTGGACGTCGGCCAGACGGTGGCGGCTAGCTTCCAGACCCCAACGCTTTTCACCATTGCGCAGGACCTTACGAAGATGCAGATCGACACGAGCGTGGATGAGGCGGACATAGGCAAAGTGAAAGTGGGCGAAGACGTCGATTTTACTGTGGACGCCTATCCCGATGTGACGTTCAAGGGCAAGGTGGGGCAGGTCAGGATATCACCCATAACTGTGCAGAACGTAGTCACCTATGACGTAGTGGTCAATGTAGACAACCCTGTAGGGGCGAATGGCCATTCGCCCCTACTCAAGCCCGGGATGACCGCAAACGTTTCCATAATCGTGGCTGAAAAGAAGGACGTTTTGAGGGTCTCCAATGCGGCCCTGAGATTCAGGCCTTCGGAGAAGGTCAAGATTAAACAGCAGAAGGGCTCCGGCGTCTGGATACTCGAAAACGGAAAGCCGAAGCGCATTGCCGTTACGACCGGCATCGGCGACGGAAATTACACCGAGATAGCCGCGGGCGACCTCAAGGAGGGTCAGGACGTCATCGTGGAGTCCCTGACAAAGGCGTCTGCGCAAAGACCGATGGGTCCGCGGATGTTCTGATATGTCTCTTATCGAAGTCAGCGATCTCAGAAAGGTCTACAAGCTCGGCGACATAGATGTGAATGCGCTGGTAGATGTTTCCACATCTATAGAGAAGGGCGAGTTTGTGGCGATCATGGGGCCTTCCGGCTCAGGCAAGTCGACCTTCATGAATGTCCTGGGATGTCTCGATCAGCCTACAGGAGGCCGGTATCTTCTGGAAGGCACCGACGTCGGCAGGCTCAACCGGGACGAGCTTGCAGGCATCAGGAACAAGAAGATCGGTTTCGTCTTCCAGGGGTTCAACCTCCTTTCGAGGACTTCTGCGGTGGAGAATGTCGAGCTGCCGCTTCTCTATGACGGGCTTTCGGCGCGTGAGAGGACGGAGCGCGCCAGGAGGGCGCTGAAGAGCGTCGGCCTCGAGGGCAGGGAAGACCACAACCCGAACCAGCTTTCAGGCGGGCAGCAGCAGAGGGTCGCGATTGCCCGCGCCCTTGTGAACAATGCTCCTATAATCCTTGCTGACGAGCCCACAGGAAACCTGGATACAAAGACGAGCGTCGAGATCATGGACCTCTTCGTGAAGCTCAACGACGAGGCGAACATCACGATTATACTGGTCACTCACGAGCCGGATATAGCGACCTTCAGCAAAAGGACAATAAAGTTCCTGGACGGAAAGATCATGAGCGATGAAAGGAAAAAGGGATAGGCAAAGGTTAAGGTCAAGGTTAAGATAATGATTAGGACTAAGGTAATACAGGTATAGTCCAGGCGTTAACCTTAACTCCATCCTCTTGAAAGGATTATGGTCAACATACCATCGACAATAAAGATATCTTTCAGGGCACTGCGTGTCAACAAGATGCGGTCGGCCCTGACAATGCTCGGCATAATAATCGGGGTCGGCGCCGTCATCGCAATGCTCGCCGTGGGCACGGGGGCGAGCAGAAAGATCGCGGAGCAGATATCGAGCATGGGGAGCAACCTTCTTATCATCCTTCCAGGTTCCACGACCTCGGGAGGCGTGAGGATGGGCGCGGGTACGCAGCCTACGCTGAGCATGGACGACGCCGAGGCCATTTTGAGAGAGAGTCCCGCCGTTGCAGAGGTGGCCCCGGTCCTTAACGGCGTTGCGCAGGTTGTCTATAGCCATCAGAACTGGTCGACAGGCATAATCGGAACTACGCCGAGCATGCTTACTGTGAGAGACTGGCCCCTTTCGGCCGGCAGGTCCTTTACGGACCAGGATGTGAAGAGCGCCACAAAGGTCTGCCTGCTGGGACAGACAGTCGTGGACAACCTTTTCGGGGATATGAACCCTGTAGGTCAGGTTGTGAGGATCAAGATGATCCCTTTCACTGTCGTAGGCGTCCTGGCTGTCAAGGGTCAGTCTGCAATGGGGCAGGACCAGGACGATACCATCTACGTCCCTGTCACGACCGCGCAAAAGAAGCTCTTTGGGACGTCGTTTCCGGGTATGGTCAGGATAATCATGGTGAAGGCAAGGAGCACAGAGGACCTCGGTCCCGCCGAGAAGGAGATCAATGAGCTGCTCAGGCAGAGGCACCACATCGGCCAGAAACAGGAGAACGATTTCACGGTCAGAAACCTGACCCAGATTATGCAGACGGCCGAGCAGTCGACAAAGGTGATGACCCTGCTCCTTGGTGCGATCGCCTCTGTCTCCCTCCTGGTCGGGGGAATAGGCATTATGAACATTATGCTGGTGTCTGTGACGGAACGGACGAGAGAGATCGGGATCAGGATGGCGGTGGGCGCGAAGACTTGGGACATAAGGCTCCAGTTCATCATCGAGGCGCTTACGCTGTCGCTGATAGGAGGGATTGCCGGGATTGTCCTGGGGGTTTCAGGCTCTAAGATACTCTCAGCCCTCGCGGGATGGGCGACCGTTGTGTCACCTCTTTCGATTGTCCTGGCCTTCGGTTTTTCGGGTCTGGTGGGAATATTCTTCGGTTTCTATCCTGCGTATAAGGCATCGCTTCTCAACCCGATAGACGCTCTCAGGTTCGAGTAGCAATCACTGAGGGATTGTCTTAGAAACTCTCGCGCAAAGCCGCAGAGAAAAGCAAAAAGCAGGAACTACATCTGATTCACAATCACGAAGACTTTTGTAGCTTATAGAGGAACTACTATTTTCTCCCGGTCTCCTCTGCGGCGAATCTTTTCCGGCTACTTCTTGGCCGCGTCGGTCGTGCCGGTCAATTTTTCTTTAGACTCTTTTTCGTCGTTGAGCGCTTTCTTGAACTCCCTTATGCTCTTGCCGAGCGCTCCGCCCACGTCCGCAAGTTTTCCCGGGCCGAATATCACTATTGCTATTACCAGCACTATTATCAGGTGCATCGGTTGGAAAAGTCCTTCAAACATCGTCCTCACCTCCTCTTTCACACACTATACCACACTTTAACAGGCCGGAGTACTTTTTTTCAAGGGCCGCAATTTCGGAGAAACGCGTACCATGTTTCGACGGGATGCAACATTCTCCCCCGGTGGTCAGGACCTGAACTTCCTCAATCAACCGCAGCATTTCGTCCCATGTCACGGCACCGAAGGCCCTGCCTTTCAGCCCCTTCAGGGCCATTCCTTTCGTATACCAGGAGAAGAACTTTCGGAAGATCATGACCCCGGCCTTCTGCCCGTGGAAGGCGACATTCAGGGCGAGATGCTCTTTCATGGTCTGCGTTATCTCGCGGACATCCGGGCAGATAGGCGCTGCTTTTCCTCCCAGATGCTCAGCAGTCATCCGGAAGATCCATGGATTTCCGAGGGCCCCTCTTGCCACCGCAACCCCGTCACAACCCGTCTCTTCGAACATCTTACTGATGAGGACAGGCGTCAGGGCGTCTCCGCTGGCTATAATTGGTATCTCTACGGACTCTTTCACTTTCCTTATGATGCTGTAATCCACGGTCCCGCTATACCTCTGAGCTCTCGTCCTGCCGTGCATAAAGATCGCCTTAACGCCGGCATCGCGAGCCCTGAGCGCTGATTCCACAGCGTTGACGGACGTTTCATCCCAGCCCGTCCGCAGTTTGACGGTGACCGGCACTTGCGTTCTCTCGACCACAATGCTCAGCATTTGCTGCAGCCTCCCGGGCTCTTTCAGAAGGGCCGCCCCTTTCCCTTTGGATACGACCTTGTTTGCCGGACATGCCGCGTTGAAATCCATGATATCGAAATCATACCCCGAAAGGATATCAACCGATCTCCTTACCGTCTCGGGATCGCCTCCCAGTATCTGGACGCCGAGCGGCCTGTCATCTGCAACCGAAGAAAGCATTTTAAGCGTCTTCTTGCTGCCGTGGACAAGTGAATTGGCGCTTATCATTTCGGTGAAGGCCAATCCGCGCCAGAAAGATCTGTTAATCAGGCGGAAGGGCATGTCGCTTATCCCGGCCATGGGGGCAAGGACAAGAGCAGAAGGCAGTCTCACCTGTCCGATCGAAAGCAAGGGCGCTATCTCTTGTATTTACCCGACGCCGGGACGGCCCTTTTATAGGCCCAGGCCTCGATCTTCTTGATTTGTTCGGCCATTGTTTTTGAGAGAGGTACGGTGCGGCTGAAGGCGATCATCAGGTCCTGCTGCACCACGGGACGACGCTCGGCGAGGGCCTCGAAGATGGCTGTTTGAATCGCCTGCTCGATCTCCGCGCCGGAGTATCCGTCGGTCGCCTCAGCCGACAGGGGAACATCGATCGCCTTCAGATTGATCTTTTGTCTTGAAAGGTGGATGCGAAAGATCTCTTCCCGTTCCTTGATGTCCGGCAGGCCCACGAAGAATATCTCGTCGAAGCGTCCCTTGCGGAGCACCTCGGCTGGCAGCATCTCTATGGCGTTTGCGGTCGCTGCCACGAATATCGGCTCCCGCTTTTCCTGCATCCAGGTGAGGAAGGAGCCCAATACCCGCGAGGCGGCCCCTCCTTCCTCCTTGAAACCCTGAGAGCTGATTCCGGCCTCGATCTCGTCTATCCAGAGCACGCACGGCGCAACCGCCTCGGCGGTCCTGAAGGCCTTGCGAAGACTCGATTCCGGGGACCCGTAGGACCCGCCGTAGACAGCCGCCATGTCGAGACGGATCAGGGGGAGGCGCCACCTTGCGGCGATGACCTTGACGAAAAGCGATTTGCCGCAGCCCGAGATCCCCATGATAAGGATCCCCTTTGGAAGGTTGACGCCTGAGGAGATGTTCTCAAGGCCGAAAGCGCTCTCGCGGCGCTGCATCCAGTGCTTCAGGTTCTCCATGCCTCCGAGCTGGTCGGGCATAAGGTCATTGTCCACGAATTCCATGATGCCGCTCTCTCTGATCACCATCTGCTTGGTCCTCAAAAGGGTCTGGACAATGGCATCGCCTTTGGCTGCGCCGGCCAGACGCAGGGTGCGCACGCCCCGGTCGATGTCGGCCAGATCGAGTCCCCGCGCAGCCACCGCCAGTCTGGCGAGAAGTCCGGGCTCGGCATCGCACGCGGCAGCCAGGAGAGGCTCTTTCTTCCTCATGAGGTCGAGATAGGCCGTAATTTCCCCGACGAGAGGAAGTCCCTGATGAAAGAGGGTTAGATCTTCCCGGAGGCCCTGCGGAACCGTCTCGTCCAGCCCCGTAAGTACGGCCACTTTCTGGCGGGAGCGGACGGCGAAATCCTTGAGCTTCCTGATGACGAAGGGATTGTCCTTCCAGAAACAGGCGAGGTCTTTGAACAGGAAGAGGGCCGGTCCTGCATCAGCCAAGGCAAAGTCGAGGGCGCGCAGGGGATCTGCGGTGTCGGGGACGGCGTTTCCGTTGCGGCTGAATCCGGACGTGCAGTTCCACATGTAAGGGACGCCCATCCCCTTAAGGAGCTGGGCCGCCTGGAGCACAATCCACTCCGTGCGCCGTTCCTTGTCGGTTTGCACGTAAATCAGGTTTGCGCCGATACTTATTGCCCTCGCAAGTCCCTGAACATCGAGGTCTTCCATGTTCCCTCCGCATCCGGTTGGTATAGGAATGACACCAGTGAAACAGAATTCGATAAATTCCTCCCTATCACTATATCACTTATCAAGCGTGAAATGTAATATCTCGTATTGCGCCGTATTTAAGCAAACCTCCGGCCTCCGTGCCCAACTACTCCTTCTATGTAACTGCAAGGCAAATACTCTACGGAGGGGCCGGCGGCGCTGGTATAATTAGTGAGGTGCTGAATTGAAGAAAGACATTGTCATCCTCGGGGCCGGCGCAGCAGGGCTGATGTGCGCGCTTTCCGCAGGGAAACGCGGGCGTTCGGTCCTCGTCCTGGAACATATGAGGCAGGTCGCGAACAAGGTCCGTATCTCGGGAGGCGGGCGATGTAATTTCACAAACGTCAATGCGTACAGCGGAAATTACGTCTCGCGCAATCCCCACTTCTGCAAATCCGCACTCGCGCGTTTCGGCCCAATGGATTTTGTCGATATGGTCGAAAGGCACAGCATCAAATACTACGAGAAAGAGGCCGGTCAGCTTTTCTGCAGTAAAGGCTCCGGAGAGATAGTTCGTATGCTTCAGAGGGAATGCTCGGAAGCGGGAGTAGAGATCTCCGGGGACTGTCGTATTGACGCGGTCGGGAAGAAAGGGCATTTCATAACAGAAACGGACCGCGGGACGGTGGAATCAGAATCATTGGTCGTTGCCACGGGCGGACTTTCTTATCCCGAACTCGGCGCCACGGACATCGGTCTTTGCATCGCGAGGCAATTCGGTATGAAGGTCACCCCGTTGAGACCCGCTCTTGTTCCCTTGACCCTTGGCCAAAAGGATCTGAGCAGTCTAAGCGAGCTGAGCGGTGTTTCGCATGAGGTCGGGGTCGGCTGCAAAGCTGCCGCTTTTGACGGACAGATTCTTTTCACTCACCGCGGGCTGAGCGGACCTGCAATTCTTCAGATTTCCCTTTATTGGGAAGAGGGAGAACCGCTTACGATTGATCTTTTCCCGGGTATTGATGCGAATGAGCTCTTTATGGCGAGGCGCAGCAGCAAGATGAGGATGGACAATCTCCTTTCTGGACATATGCCTGCTCGCCTCGCGAAGAAATGGTGCGAGCTTTACATAGAGCCAAAACAGATGAACCAATACACGGAAAAAGAGTTGAGGGAGATCGCATACAAGCTTCAGAACTGGCGGATTGTCCCGGATGGGACCGAGGGATACGCAAAGGCAGAGGTGACTCTCGGAGGAGTAGATACGGACGAGCTTTCATCGAAGACGATGGAGGTCAGGAGTACGCCCGGTCTCTTCTTTATCGGTGAAGTGCTGGATGTGACAGGGCAGCTGGGAGGATTTAATCTGCAGTGGGCATGGTCGTCGGGATACGCGGCCGGACAACATGCATAAGTGCATATGAAGAAAATCATTCTCGCATCTGCGTCACCGCGAAGAAGGGAGCTACTGAGAAAAACCGGCCTGAAATTCAGGGTGGAAGAGAGCGGTTATGAGGAGGATCTGAACTTGAAGAAAAGACCGGGGGACCTTGCTGTTTTTCTTTCACGGCAGAAGGCAAGGTCGGTCGCGGACAAACACAGTAACGCGCTCATCATTGCTGCCGACACATTCATTGTCTTTAGAAAGAAAGTGCTCGGTAAGCCGCATACTGCCCGAGAGGCGATGAGGATGCTGACCGAGTTGAACGGTCGAGTCCACATGGTGATTACCGGTTTTACAGTGTTGGATACCGAAACCGGGAAAGAGATATCGGGATACGCAGAGACAAGGGTCTATTTCAGAAAACTCGCGCTGGAGGAAATAGAATCTTATGTGAAATCGGGTGAGCCGCTCGACAAGGCAGGGGGATATGCCATTCAAGGTCTCGGAAGGGCGCTCGTTCAAAGGATAGAGGGTGATTTCTATAACGTAGTCGGACTTCCCTTAGATATGCTCGTCGAGTGCCTGAAGAAATTCGGGGTCGAAACATCCTGGCGTCCCCTTCCGCTATAATAGAAGATTAATTTTGCCATGAACTTTACCATATTTATCATATCAGCGTATCTTCTCGGGTTCATTGCTGCGATTCCCACCGGGCCTGTCCAGGTCGAGGTGGTGCGGAGGTCGGTCAACGGCCATCTGAAGCCCTCCCTCATGGTCGTTCTGGGCGCCTTTGTCTCCGACGTATTCTATGGCTCCATAGCCTTTTTCGGCATCGCCCCTTACCTGGAAGAGGAAAAAATAATGGCCGTCTTCTGGCTGGCAGGGGGCGTGATTTTAACGGTGCTCGGCATAGTGATTATCAGACACAGCTTAAGGGATGAAGAAATAAGCTATGTCCCCGAGCGCCTTAAGCGAAAGAGATGGGCCTTTCTCGGGGGCTTATCGCTTTCGGCGACAAATCCCACGATGATACTGTGGTGGCTTTCGGGAGTGAAGATATTCAAGGACATCGGGTTGATCGACGGGTTGACTTCAGAGATCGCGGCAGCGTTCCTTGCCGCCGGCAGCCTCGGGCTTGCTTCCTATCTCGCGGGGCTCTCCCTGTTCATTTACTGGGCCAAGAAATTTATTTCACAACGCACGCTGAGGAGGATAAATCTATTCTTTGGGAGTGTCCTTGTCTTGATAGCAATATATTTTATTTACACCTCTTTCCGCGTGGTCCTGCACATATCGTAAGATCGTTGCCCGGTTCCGAACCGTCACATCTCTCCCCTCAATCCCCACCAGAGAAGACTGACCCATTCGGCAATCCCGGTTGTTGACATGGCCAGGTCGGCTGTGCGCGGGATGAGGGAAATGGGTGTGAACTTCCGCGTCTGGGCGAGGTAATAGGACGGCGCAGGAATGACTGTGAACCCGCGTTTTGCGAACATGGCCTTCGCGCGTCTCATGTGGTAAGCCGAAGTCGAAAGTATGATGCGGTTTCCCTTGACGAGTTTCCGGACCGCATAGGAATTTTCGACTGTGTCCCTCGAAACGTTTTCGACGATCATTTGTTTTTTCGGAATGCCTAATTCGAGGGCCGCCGCCGCCATTGTGTTTGCATCGTTTACCTTTGTGGCAAAGGGTTCCCCGTTTCCCATGCTGAGGACAAGAGGGATGCGAAACTTCCTGGCCAGCTCTACGCCCGTAACAAGGCGTGAAAGTGTTTCGGGGTTTGGAACAGGGGCTGCCCCGAGCCATTCAAGGTCGACCGATCCGCCTCCGAGAACAACGACCGCATCTGCCCTGAGGTCTTCTCCCTTCAAGGGGGGGAAGGGCTTTTCGAGGGGCTTCACTATGAAGTCGGCCACCTGAGCTATACTCAGGACATAGAGCAGTGCGACGCCGAGGAATATCAGAGATTTGCCGAGGAGCCTTCTTTTCTTGTTGATGAGGAGCAGGCCGGCCAGTATCAGTATTATCAGACTCGCCGGCGGCATGATGAGGAACCAAAGTACCTTCTGAATAACAAAAATCATAAAATTCTAACGCACTACATTATAGCCTCTTCTCCAAGATTGTTTCCACGGTCTATAATATAAGATTCCGGAGGGTATCTTTCTTGAATAGTAGAAGGACCAAATTCAGAAAGCCGCAGCATAAGAGGCCGGTGACAGAGAAGAGCGCCGAAGAGATTATCAGGGAGCTGAAAGAAGGCGCTCCTGTCTCCGATTACAGGGAACAGTCCCTGAGGATCCACGGCCTCATATGCGCCAAATGCGGCAGGGAGTTTGAGTATAAGGACCGCCATCTCCTGACGGTCCACCACAAGGACGGCAACTACAGGAACAATCCGCCCGACGGGTCCAACTGGGAGAACCTCTGTGTCTATTGCCATGACGACGAGCACGGGAGAGGACTCTTGGGGGACTATCTCAAAGGGAAAAAAGGATAAGAACAACGATACATGCTTTTCTTAGCTCCCAGTTTTTGCTATGTTTCTTCAATAGGATCTCAAATAGAAATTTCGTATAGTCATCTTTAGAACGCCAAAATAGGATGCTGAAATATTGTCTACAATGTAGAGCAGAATATTTTGAATCTGCAGAAATTTGCAGCGACTGCAATGAATTATCTGTAATAAAGTCAATGTTTGAACGCGAACATATTCACTATTATGCACGAGGTGAAGATCTTAAAAACTTATTTGCTGCAGGTTTGCTTGGAGAATTCAATCCAGTAACTGGCGCAATAAAGATAGATGTTGCAAGAAAGGATGTCGAAAAAGCATCGATGATATTGAAAAATGGTATCTGATCCGGCCGTTCGTAATCAGATCTTTCCACCCCTGCAAGGGAGACTTTTCCGTAGTATACTGTAATTAAGAGATGGTCCTGTCATTTTTCAGCTGCATTCCCCCACCTGGTTTTCAGGGTCATTCCCCCAGGTGCAGCATCCTATCCTCGATTTTTTAGCATAGGTTGTAGAACATAATCAAGCCTGTGCCTTTCTTTTTCTCTGG
>JAJYIF010000018.1 GCA_021790195.1 Nitrospirota bacterium | reverse complement strand
AGGACGCCTTTTGAGGCATACTGGAAACTGCCACGTCCCGGCATCCCGGTAAAACTGGCGGCATGAAGACAGGTGGTTTCCACCTTAATTCAGCCCCAAAACTGTCCAACCACTGGGGTCCACCTCTGATCCCTACGACGGTATTCATCTCCAGGGACAGACGGATCGTGAAGAGAATTGTCGGCGACATCAGTTATTCCGAGATTTCGGACAATATCAAGAATCTTCTCAGATAAAGGGACAAGAGAGGACAGTTCCCTGCTGGACTGTCCTCTCGTTCTTTCGATCAGCCACAAACTACCGATCAGAAAGCATTGAACTTCCAGCCGCACGCCGAGTTGAACAATTGTTCCATCATTGAATTAGGAGTTATGTGTTCCGGCGCCGACTGCCCTGTCTTTTCAAAATCGAGGCCGGTGCCCTTCAGGGCGGCGCCCGCTGAATCATAACTATCGGCCGTTATCGGTTTGAACGTGTTTGTGGAACAATCCAGGCCGTAAACATATACGCTATAGCTGACCGACTCAGACCCGCTGACGCCCCTGAAGTCCTCACCGAACTCTTTTATCCCCTCGGGCGAGTAAGCATATTTTACCGATATCCGTATAACGCCCCCGGAGAGCTTCTTGATGCCAGCCCTGTCGTAATACGCTGTTCCCATGTTGCTTTTTGCAAAGAATATCCAGTCGGCCCCTTCCGCCGCAGAGGCGATAGAGATACAGACAATCGCAGCACACAACAAAACTCTCTTCATCACTTACGAACGTTTCTTGCCCCTGGCGCTTTCAAACAGCCCAGGTTCTCCCCTGTGAGGCATATCGAGGTGGCTGTAAGCCTTTTCGGTCGCCTTCCTTCCGTGAGAGGTGCGAATGATAAAACCTGATTTCAACAAAAAAGGCTCGACCACATCGAGCAGAACGTCAGTTTCTATCTGAAGTGTCGAGGCAAGGGCCTCGATTCCCACGGGTCCGCCCTTGTAATTCAGGATAACTGTCTTCAGGAGCTTCCGGTCCATCTCCCCGAGACCGTATTCGTCGATCCTTTCGAGGGCCAGCGCCCCCACGGCCACATCCCTGGTAATCTTCCCCTTTGCCCTGACCTGAGCGTAGTCCCTGACGCGTTTCAGCAGCCTGTTTGCCACCCTCGGCGTTCCCCGGGCCCGCCTTGCGATTTCAAAGGCGCCCTCCCGGTCCACGGCAATTCCCAGGATGGCTGCGGAGCGTTCCACGATACGGACAAGGTCTTTCTCGTCATAGAAATCGAGGTCCCTCGTTATGCCGAATCTCTCCCTCAGCGGAGACGAGAGAAGGCCCGCTCGCGTAGTGGCGCCTATCAAGGTGAAAGGCTCCAGCCTGTACCGGTGGGTCCTCGCATGAACGCCTTTATCAAAGATGAAATCCACCGCAAAATCTTCCATTGCGGGATAGAGAAACTCCTCGACGATCTTAGGGATCCTGTGTATCTCGTCTATGAAGAACACGTCTCCCTTTTCCATATGTGTCAGGATGCCCATCAGATCGCCGCCCTTTTCGAGGGCAGGACCGGAAGAGGTTATGATCCTGGTGCCCATCTCGTTCGCTATGATGTGAGCCAGGGTCGTCTTTCCGAGACCAGGCGGGCCGTTGAACAGTATGTGGTCGAGCGGCTCCTTCCTTTGAAGCGCCGCCTCAATCGCGATCTTGAGGGTCTCGACAATCGCATTTTGACCTATATACTCATCCAGACGACCGGGCCGCAGGGTGACACTGCTCTCTTCGTCGAGGGAACTCTTCTCCCTGAGGACCTCCGGGATGTTGTCCGACTCTTCGTGTATCACTGCCTCTGGCCCCTGTAGACTTCCTCGAATAATTCCCCGGAGGAGACTATGCGCGGGTCCCTCTTCATCGCCTCTTCTATCATCTTGCGCGCCTCCGCCGGCTTATGCCCCAATTGATTCACAAGCACATCTTCTACCTCTTTCCTGAAGTCCTCAGCCACACCTGCGGCAACTTCAACTTCCTGCATAAGAGCGTATTTCGCCACCTTTCCCTTGAGCGCAGCTATAATCTTTTCGGCCTTTCTCTCGCCGATGCCCTTCAATCCCCTCAAGGCCTTGGCATCTTTTTCTTCAATAAACCCGGCGATCTCCCTGACAGGCTTCGTCAGTGCCCTTATGGCCGCGGTCGGGCCGATGTCCTCGACAGATATAAAGAGCTCGAAGAATTCCTTGTCAAGCGAAGACTCGAACCCCACGAGCACGGGCTTGGGCTGCCTTTCGGTCTGATTGAACGAAACATATAGCTCAAGCTCTTCTCCGTCGGCCCTGCCCTTGAGCCTGTTCATTGCATATGCAGGAATCAGGATATCGTACCCTATTCCGTTTACAACAAGGGTGATCCTGTCCTCATACGCGCGGTTGATTTTCAATGTGCCTTTCAGATAGGAGATCATAGCGCCTCCTTTATAGGAACAATGCAAATTCCAAATCGTGAAATCAAGGAGTTCCCCTTCTTCGCTTCTCTGTCTTCATTCATCTATTCCTCTGTGGTGGATCGTCTTTTCCGGGTTTCTGTAAAAAGCCGCCAGCGCGACCGCAAGTGCATCGGAAGCGTGGAAGGACTTGACCTCGGAAATATTCAGGAGCTTCTTGACCGCTTTTTTCACCTGTCCCTTATCGGCCGCACCATATCCGACCAGGGCGTTCTTCACCTCTCTTGTCGTGATTTCGGTCATGGGCACGCTATTCTGGGAAGCAGACAGATAGATGACGCCCATAACGCCCCCCAACAATATCCCGGCCCTCGGATATCTTACAAGAGAGAACACATTCTCTATGGCCACAAGGTCGGGCCGCAGCGTCCGCATCAGATAGTTCAAATCGGAATGGATCTGGCAGAGTCTCTTGGAGACGTGCTCCCTCGGCGAGGTCCTGATATACCCGCATCTCAGCAGTGAGGAGACCTTTCTTTCGCACCTGATGGCCCCAAACCCCGTGTTTGCCAATCCCGGGTCCATACCAAGTATTATCATTCTCGCGGCCCCTGCAGAAAGACGGACTTTACGAAGGCCCGATCATCTCTTCCTCGGGGACTCAAAGAGTATCTCTTCCACCATCTGGCAGAGGACATGACCGAGGGTAATATGCGTCTCCTGTATCCGCGGGGTGTTATCTGAAGGCACAATGAAGGCATATTCTGCTTTAGAGGCCAGCTTTTCTCCCTTGGTCCCTGTAAAAACAATGGTCCTGAGTTTTCTTCGCTTAGCGACATCCATGGCCTTCAAAATATTGTTCGAGCCGCCGCTCGTGCTGATCGCGATTATAACATCCCCCTCTTCCGAGATCGACTTAAGCTGCCTCGCAAAAATCTCCGAGTAGTCATAGTCGTTGGCTATCGAAGTTATGACAGCCATATCGGTGTTGAGGGCAATGGCCGGAAGCCCGGGCCTCTCTCTCTTGAAACGGTTCACGAACTCTGCGGCTATGTGAGAGGCATCCGTCGCGCTTCCCCCGTTGCCGAAAAGCAGCAGCTTTCTGCCGTCATTGAAGGCATCGGCAATAAGTCTCGCCGCCTCGACTATAGTCTCGACGCTCTCCTTTGCGAATCTGTCTTTTACGCTGATGCTCTCTTCAAAGGCTTTGAGTATCTTGTCTTTCATCCAGGCCATCTACAGTGTGAAATGTTGTACCATGATCAAGAGGGAAAAAGATTGCGTTTAGACTAACTGATGCATCATTTTAAAGTCAATATACTTCATAAGTGACCCTATGAGGACCTTCAACTCCGACAAAGAAGGTGGACTGAAGTCCGGAGATCTTCCGTACTTCAATCCACCTTTACACACTATCCCACTTATGGAATGGAAAATTGATGGCAAAGGAAACAGCTCTGCCCGCTTGCCGCAACTCCCTGCAGGTCCGGTCCGTGGCAGACTGCATTTCTGCAAGAGCCTGCACCGTTAGTATTTACATACGTGCCGTGCTGCAGGAAATCACTTGCCCAGTCAGGGGGATGAACAGAGCTTGGCCCGCCGAGGTGACAGCTGGAACACGACGGTCCGCTGTCGGTCACTCCGCTCAGGTCCGCGCCATGGCAAACGCCGTTGGCACAGGACGCTGTTCCGTTCTGGGAGACATAGGCCATGTGTCTTACGTAAGTCAAAGCCCCCCAGTCCTGGGGATGAACAGAGTTCGGCCCGCCGAGATGACAACTGGAACACGACGGGCCGCTGTCGGTCACTCCGCTCAGGTCCGCGCCGTGACAGACCACGTTCGAGCAGGCTGCTGTTCCATATTGGGCCACATAGGCAGAGTGCTTCGAATAGGCAAGCGATCCCCAATCCTGAGGATGAACTGAACCCTTGCCGCCAAGGTGACAGCTCGAACACGACGGGCCGCTGCCGGACACCCCGTTCAAGTCCGCGCCATGACAATATATATTTGAACAGGCAGAGTCGCCTTTGCTCCTGACATATTCCGCGTGTTTTGTCCCCACAAGATTGTCCCAATCGAGAGGATGGATGACTTGCTCATTGCCCAGGTGGCACTTGGTGCAGGCAACCGTCGAAATCCCTCCCGAAAAATCGCTGCCATGGCACTGGGTGCAGGACGACAAGCTTGATTCCGCGGCTGCGACATGCCCCGCAGGGAGCCAGCCTGCCGGATGTGCCGCCTGGACCGGGCTGACCGTTGTAGACGACGAGTTGGGTGAACTGCCGCAGCCGCCCAACAGAACAAGTCCCAGGAAGAGAAAAAAAACCGATATCAGCATTCTGTTCATTTGTGGCATGCTCTGCACCTCTCATTGTTCTGGCGGCCGTGGCACTTCATGCAGAGGGCCGGGTTGACCCGGCCGTCGATCATGTGCTGGGTCAGATAATCTCCCCTGTGGGGATAGGAGATCTCCGGGGAGTCCTTATACCTGTCGCTCGGGCTTAGTCCGGCCTTGCTGGCATGGCAGTCCGTGCAAAAGGACTCGGCATGACAGACTTCGCAAGCTTGCTTCTTCTGGGCCGCAAAAGCCTTATGTCTCGTCAGGAAGTCGCCCACATGGTCAAAGGCGGCCCATTCATTAGTATGACAATTGCTGCAGACAGCTTCAGCAAGCTCCTTGATCTCGACCGGATGCGTCTTCGCCAGACTGTTTGTGCCGGCGCAAGAGTAAACACTTAATAAAGAAACAGCCAGGAGCGCCGCAAGTGTCATCGTCTTCATGTGTTTCATCTTACCCCCTTTGTTTCTCCGCCGAACGCGGAATCGAACTGCCAGACAAGACTCAGAAACGTTCTTACGTCCCTGTTAAAATTGGGATTGCGGGAATAATCCACGTCGGCGACAGTCTTCACTTTGTTGCTGAAATTATAGCCTATGGCTAATGAAGCCGCATAGGTATTCTTCATGCCGTCTATTTCGCTGTCGTAGTCAACGTCGAGGAAGTCAAGCGTAAGATCAGCCCTGCCGAATTTCTTAAAACCATAAACCCTGTACTCGTTATATCTCAGCTTGTCTGTGGCGCCGCTCATCCGGTGAAAGGAAACTCCGGCGCCCCCTTTCCCCAGGACAGCGTAAGAAAGCTTGCCTCCATAATAATTCGCGTTTCCAGCCAGATCATAATCGTAATGTTTGTAGTCGGCCGAGGCGGTCAAATTTTCGTTTATGGAATATGCGGCCTCCTGGCCTAGTATAAGGACCTTCTCAGCCGGGTCCAGGATGCCCGTCATCAGTTTGAAAACGTCGGTGGTAGCAGACGAGAAGTAATCCTTGTAGCTTATCCACGATACCTCTGAGTTCAGCCTGAGATTACTGAACGGCCCCAAGGAAAGGAAATAGGTGTGCTCCATCCAGCCGTTTGTCATCGAATTGTACGAAGACCTTCCGGTTATGACCACTTGTCTCACGGGGTTGAGCCATATGTCCGCGCCTTCCTCCTCCCTGAAATCGGAGCTGCCGCTGTTCTCCTTGAGATATGATGCCCCCAGGACAACGATGGAAGGGATTTCGTAAGACAGCCTTCCGCCGTAAATAAGATCGCCTGAAACGCCGTTAGACTCGGTCTCGACAGGCCTCCCTACATACGCGGAAGCGCCGAAACCGTACTTTATGTCGGTCCTTGCGTAAAAGCCGTCGACCTTTTCCGCAGCAACGCCTTCAAAGACAAGGACCCTTCCCAGATTGATTGTGGTATTGTTCTTATCGTTCTTGAAACTCAGGTATGCGTACAAAAGGTCGGCGTCGTATCTCTTGCCATAGCTTTCGTCCCCCAAATCCGCCTTCCCCCATCCGCTTGAATGGAAAGAGACCCTGTTGTCGCCTATGTTGTCGAGAGACAGGTCGAGATATTCATAGAGGGGAACGATTTTACTCTTGTCCGCGGTCTCCCTGAAACTCAGATAAGTGTTCGACTCTCCGTTAAGAGTGAGCGCCGAAGAGGCAGGCGGAAAAAATGACTGAAGACCAAGAAGCGCCGCAATCATAATTACCATCCGCAATAACTGCGGCCTGCCCTCTCTTCCAAGCAACAATCGGTTTCTTTTCAAACAGCTCCCCCCTTTCATTACGCGTTTATTCATCAAATGTACAACATAGCAAAAAGTATATGGACAATCGTCTTCGCTGTCAAGAATTTTTGTCAAGCGTTTAGATCGATTCGAAGGAGCGGCAAATGCTCCTCCTACAGCAGAACAGGTTTACCGGCGGACTTGTCAGTGTCCGCCGGTAAACCGGACGAGATTACAAACTACGGCCCACTGTCAGAACTGAGCGAGCGTATTGCTCAGAACCGTATTGACAAAGGTCGGGTTGTGGATGCCCTTGCTCTGGTCTCTGTAGATGAGTATGTAGTTCCACAGGCCCTTCTTCAATATGTCGTTCGTACTGAACACCAGCGTAGTGCCGGCAGAATCGGTGGTTATGGTAGAAAGACCGCCTGAAACCGTTGTCGAGCCGTTAGTGAAACTGAAGTTCGTCGAGTCTTCAGGCAAGGTCACGACCGTCGAGTCGCTTACCGCGACCGCAGTGTGGCTACTGCCGACGTAGATGGTCGTTCCTAATACCCTGGACTTAAGATTGGCCGCCATCTTATCCGCAAGAGTCGCGAGACTGTTTTCGACAGTTGTAACCAGCGCCTCGCCGTCAACGCTGGTGCTGTGGCAGTTCGCACAGAAAGCGACGCCATTCGGACCAAGGCGTCCGGGAAGAATAGTGGACATCTTCCTGTCCGAGTCCAGAATATAGAATTGATGGGAGCTGACAGCAGTTGCTCCGTGAGACAGATGAGTCGCCGGCTGGTTCGTCATGTGACAGCCCACGCAGGTATCTTCGACTGCGGCATGCTTCGAAAGCATCGGAAGTCCGCTCACAAAGAAGGCGTTGCGGCCCATGAAGACGTCGGCGGAGGCGTTGTCATGAGGAGTATCCATATAAGTAGCAGCAACAGGATCGTTGTCCTCGTGAAGGAAAGGCGCGCCGCTCTGAACGCCGCCGCTCGGACATGTGCCCACAGAGGTCAGAGGCAGGTTGCACTGTACACCATTCCTGATATTATGACAGGCCACACAAACAGCTCCCTTCCCCATACCGGATACGCCGAAACCGGCCATGGTCATCGGTATCGAATCATACAGACGCAGCTGGTTCGGGTTCGTATCGTCATGCGGGTCATGACACCCTGTGCAGGTCTGTACATGCGCGTTGTTCTTGGTCCATACGATGGCGTCTGAAGGAAGCACCGCCGGATTGCCGGCTGAAAGCTGGTCAACATATGCTGTGAATCCCTCTGCCGTGTGGCACCTCGAACATGAGACGTTGGTCGACTGTGCGTGACCGCTATAACCGGTGGCATCGATCTGCCCCAGATGGGAGTGGCCCTTATTGGCCGAACTAGACTCCGGATTGATGGAATTAACCCACTCCGAATAGAAGTGATGTCCGGTGCCGGAGGCGTGACACGTAGCGCATACCTCCGCAGAATAGTTGACCCTTGTTCCTCCGACGGCGCCGGAGGTCCCTCCGGACAGCCCCGAGATATGTGCGCCGTTAGGTCCGGTGTCCTGCGGACCATGACAGTTCTCGCACTGTATATTCGAGACCTTCGCGGTCCTCGGGGCCTTGATCAGCATGTTCTGCCAGGCGTTAGGGTTGGTAGTGCTAGTCTTTGCATAGATGAAGTTCTCGAACTTGGCCATGTCGTCGAAACCGTCATTGACGGCGCTCGGCGACAGATCGTAGCCGACGGTGTGGCAGGTGAGACAAGTGCCGTTATTAGACGTAATTCCTTCCAATCCGCGGGAGAAGAACGTGGCGTGCGCGGTCTGGGCCCACGGCGTGAACTCATCGACGGCCGTCAGGCCGTTGACTACAACATTGTTCAGATGGCATGTCGTGCAGCCTGAATCAGGCGTGACAAAAGGCCAGTTGGTATATGTTCCTGCTGCGCCGGCCCATATCCCGACCTCGTCCGCCGTGACGGTCTTTGTAACATAACCGCCGTTTGCTATGACTCCAACCCATTTGCCGGCATATATAGCCATTGAGTTGGAGCCTTCCGTTAACGTATATTTGCCGGTGATATCGGGCTTAAACCACGCGTTCCGCGTATTGGCGTTGAAAAGGGTCGCCGATGAGCCGGTAGGAACGGTCATCGACCAGGAATTACCGCTGTCGTGACCGCTGTTGAGATAGACGGGGACGCCTATAGCGACATCCATAACCCCGGGCTGGACGCCGGTTGCGTAGAGCGTAACTGTGACGGATACCGAGCCGCCCATACCGTCGGTCACGGTAACATTAGGACTTGCGGTGCCGCGCGTGTCTGCGGTCGTAGGGAGCACTCCGAAACGGTTTTCCATCGGCTGCGGAGCTACATATCCTCCGGGGTCGTTTGACGGCGCGGGAGTGCCGCCCATAGCCTTGGCAAGGGTAGGCATGGTCGCGGTAGCGGTTGTAGGAGTGCTGCCTTGCGTCGCCCCTGACCATGTATAAGTCAACGTAGCTCCGGATATCGGACTTGTGGCGGATGCGGTAAGAGATATCGTGTTGCCATATCCCACTTCATTGTCGGAGCTCGCCACTGCGACCGAAGTCTGACCGCCGGCCGACTCGGTCACAGGCGTTGCGCTTCCCATGCCGGCGTTTGCTATGATCGAAGAGCCGGCTATCACCTGAACATTGTTTATAGACCCTATTGTGAAATGGCCGTTAGGATCGAAAAAGTTTATAGTGCAACTACCCGGCGGCACGTTGTTCATTGAGTAGTTACCGCTGCTGTCGGTGGTCGCCGTTGCAACCGGGGTAGCACTCGCCTGAAGGGCCATAGCCTGCCTATAATTCTCAGCGCTGTCTGAGGCGACCTTTGAGACCGTCTTGTTGCTGAAAGCGCTCACCTGAATGCCTTCAAGGGCAACACCCGTGGATGTCGTCACGGTCCCGGAAATAGTTCCTGTAGTGGGCGCCGCTGGACCAGAAGGTCCTGCGGGACCCGCGGGACCCGTAGAGCCGGCGTCACCGCTACAACCTAACATAAGAGAAAAAGCCGAAAGAACCAAGACTGCTAACACGAAAAGCTTAATGCCTGAAACAGAACATTGCTTCATTTCTTCCTCCTCTTTCTGTTGGTTTGTCATAAAAAATTCAACAATAAACACACACTCAGATTGATAATGACAAGATCATTTGTTGTTTTGAATAAACATTACGGATCAGAGTTGACAGCTACTGCAACAATCACCTCTCCACCACCCCCTTATTTAAATGTCTTCATCTCGCTAACTGCAACCGCCATGCCATCATGACCTGAGCATTTGCCCGGTCAGGCCGCGATTGTTTTCACCCAATCGCGGCATTGACCGTAGCGAAAAAAACCATTCCGAAAAATAGATTGCGCTTTTTGGCACAAAAATGCGGCTTTCTTTCTCGAATGAAAAGACTGGAAAATATCGCCCGCCCAAAATAGTCATTCCAAATTAACAATAGCAAATAACTACGATTTGTCAAGCGACGAATTTACTCAAGCATCTATCGCGCGGCTGAACGAAGCGAGAACGATATTGCCGCCTGCAATGATGCAAGCCTAAATCATAAACCCCATCCTGTCAGGGGACATCGACAACGAGCGGCTCGCTCTCGGCGGACGGCCCGAGCGCCTTTATCATGTACCTTGCCTTTTTCCCAATCTTCGCGGTATCGGCAAAGGCGGGCGTCACTGCCTCGCCGAGGAAGGTGAAATCCTCTTCTCCCTCGATTTTGCGGTAAACGCGATATCCCCTCACCCACGACTCCGGGCTCTCCTTCCATACAAGATATGTCTTGTCTTCAGTCTTTACGACCCTTGCGTCTGAAGGCGGCAAAGGCACAAAATTCGCGGGGTTAACATCGACCTCTTTTGAGGGATAACCTTCGTCCTTCGAGGGGGTATTGTGCAGAGGTCTTACAATATAGTAAACAGACCTCTCAGGCGACAAGAAATTGTCCATGTAAGAAGTAGCGCAGTCAGGCTCTGTGTTAAGCGGACCGTTGTCAAACTTGCTTTTTTCTATACTCCTATAAACGTTGTAGCAAACGTCCGTGCCCGAGCTTTTCCACTCCAGCTCAACGCCGCCCGGCTTTATTTCAAAGCGCACATCTTCAGGCGGCGGGGGCAGAGGGGACGGCGTCATATTGACAATGTCCGAGTCTGCGCTCAGGATGTCCCTCATATTCTGTGCAACGACCTTATATTCGTAGGTCACATTGAACTTGAAGGACTCATCGGAAAAGGAACTTTGAGCGCTCTTGACAAAGGCCTCTCTTTCAAAACCCTGGCCTTCGGACCTCAGGACCTGAAACCCTTTTATAGAAGACCGCAGATTGCCGGGATAAGACCAGGTCAGGATAATCCTGTCTTCTTTATGGACCGCGGCCGGTCCGGTGGGTCTTTCCGGCTTTTCGAAGGCCTTTAATGTCGGAAGCCCCTTCCTACCGCAGGAAAGCAGAGCAAGCACAAGAACAAATAATAACGAGTAACGGGTAACAAGCAATAATGCATTGCCTGCAGCTTTGCCGTAACCCGGGAAATTCAATTCCGCCTTACTCAACTTATCACTTATCACTTATTACTTGTCACTGTCCTTCTGAGCCGGCTTATCTGTTTCTTCACTTCTTCCTTCGCCGTCCCGCCCCTCGACTTTTTCAGCTTGATGGAGCCGTCAACCGAAATACACTGGTAGACATCCCGGGAAAAAAGAGGCGAAAACCGTCTGAAGTCTTCCATCTTCAGGTCGCCAAGGCGTTCCCTGTTGTCGATACAGTAACGGACGATCCTGCCGGTCACTTCATGGGCCTCCCTGAACGGCATCCCTTTTCTCACCAGATACTCGGCGATATCCGTGGCGGTCGCGAAAGTCTCCGAGGCTGCCGAGAACATCCTCCTCTTATCGAACCGTATCAGGGGGAACATCTCGTTCATCACCACAAGGCAGGCCTTCACGGTGTCGGTCGCGTCGAAGACCTGGACCTTGTCCTCCTGCATGTCCCTGTTATAAGAAAGCGGCAGCCCCTTCAGGGCCGTCAGGAGCGAGACAAGAGAGCCGAAGACCCTGCCGGTCTTTCCGCGGACCAGCTCGGCCACATCGGGGTTCTTCTTCTGCGGCATAATGCTGGAGCCTGTGGTAAAGGCATCGGGAAGCTCGATAAAGGAGAACTCCTCCGAGGCCCAGAGCACAACCTCTTCGGCCATTCTGGAAAGGTGAACCATGAATATCGAACAGGCGGAAAGGAATTCGACGCAGAAGTCCCTGTCCGACACCGCATCTATACTGTTTTCCGCAACCGAGGCAAAACCGAGGAGTTTCGCCACATAAGCCCTGTCTATAGGCAGGGACGTCCCCGCCAGCGCGCAGGCGCCGAGAGGGAGCCTGTTTATCCGCCTGAGGCAATCCACGAACCTTTCCTTGTCCCTCTCGAACATCTCGACATAGGCGAGGAAATGATGCGAAAGGAGCACAGGCTGGGCCCGCTGTGTATGGGTGTATCCGGGCATCACTGCGTCGATGTGGTTATCAGCAATCTCTATCAGGCCCTTTTCAAAAAGTGTTATCAAGGAGATTATCTGATTGGTTTCGTCGCGCAGATAGAGCCTGAGGTCGAGGGCGACCTGGTCGTTTCTGGACCGTGCAGTATGAAGCCTCTTTCCCGCAGGGCCTATCTTCTTTGTCAGGGCCGCCTCGATGTTCATGTGGATGTCTTCGAGTTCCGGAATAAACCTGAATTTGCCGTTCTCGATTTCCAGCGCTATCTCTTTAAGTCCGCACACTATTTTATCGGAGTCACGCTTTGAGATTATCCCCTGTCTGCCGAGCATCCTGGCGTGGGCGATACTGCCTTCAATATCGTATTTCCAGAGACGCCTGTCGAAAGATATGGACTCAGTGAAGGCCTCCACAGTCTCTGAAGTATTTTCCTTGAACCTTCCGCCCCAGAGTTTCTTCATGGCCTAAGAATAAAAGTTTTGGGTTATTGTGTCAAGTGTAATTGTCAGGCAGAACAGAACTTTATTCCATAAACTTGTCCGCCCTTCAATTATCTTCCGTTTTACTCCCCTCTTGAGGAAAGAGGGGATGGGGGAGTTATCTTAGGTGCATCTCAGCCATGCCCATATAATCCAGAAATATGATAAGATATTTCGATCCAAAAAGGGACAAAAAGAGAGGGCAACATGGTTCCGTTTTGTGTAAATGCAAAGACCATATCGGACGCGTGGTTTCAATTAATATATAACCTCTTCGATCACGCCTATACACAGGACATACAGCAGGGCTCCTTCGAGAATGAGCAGTATCGCCTGCAGTACACCGGCATCGCCGTGTATATCGAATACCCCGGCATAGAAATGGTCCCGGTGATGCCGCCCGGACTCGGAATCCCTGCGCCCACCACCATGGAATATATAGAGGATTATTTTGTCTATTATTTGATGGACCCCACCCTGGCCGAAAATGAAACTTACAAATATGCGAGCAGGATACACCACCCCATGCCGAAAGGCGGCACCCAGCTTGAGAGGGTTATTGAGACCCTGAAGAAAACCCCTCTCACCAATCAGGCGGTAGTGGAGATCGGCACGCCCGAGGACCATGACGTCTGCTTCGGGAACGACGGAAAGCTCGATCCGCCGTGTTTAAGACTCCTCGATTTCAAGGCAGTCCCTAAAGAGGGGAAATTGATCCTCACGGTAAGCTGCTATTTCCGCTCGTGGGACCTGTGGGCGGGTTTTCCCACAAACCTCGGCGGGATTCAGCTCCTCAAGAAACTCGTTGCAAGCGAGGCCGGACTGGCTGACGGGCCGATGTATGCCTACAGCGCGGGCGCCCACATCTACGGTTATCACGAAGAGATCGCGAGGATGAGGACTTTGAAGACCAAGACCTAATTCTTTGCTCCTCCCGGGCACGATGCAGTCCTTTGCCTGTTTGGGCTTTCCTTCATATTTATCTTCCACAGATATTCCGCAGCAAAAATTTGTTATTATTAGGTAAGTTTATGAAGACGCTTTGGAATGTGAATACTTTCATTTCCTCGTATTTGGGAATGTATGTTGTTCAAACCGTGCTTCATTCAATAATTGCCTCTGTTCTCGTTGACTGTGCGCTCATCGCGTGGGACATGAAAACGCCTCATGTCAAGCAAAGGTTTCGCTTCATGGTCATCCTCTTGCCGGTCGTATCCTTTCCGCTCTATCAACTGCTATTCCCCGGCAGAGGAGGGATGTATTTCAGGCTGGACACTCTGCTGGACAGCAATAAATGGTTTCTCTTAGAGCTGTGGGACGGCATTCCAGTATTTGCGGCGTTTGCCGTCATATTGGCGCTGTCCACCGCCGTCTTCGTTATTCAAGAACTCGTGCCTATAGCATTTAATATGATCGAACAGATACGGGGGGCTGCCGGACCGGCCCATGAGGATGCAGACGAAGCCCTGACCACAAAAGTGGCAAAAGCGCTTGAGGACCTGCCTCTCCGCGAAGACGCCGTTGAAATACTTGACGACGATGACCTTGAGCTCTTTTCCTCCACAGGCTTGAAACCCAGGATATATGTCTCCTCGGGAATGGTAAAATCTTTCAGCAACGACCATCTGCAGGCGGCCTTTGCCCATGAAATCGGCCACATCCGGAGGAGCAGAAAACCGGTGCTTATCTTTGCATACATCCTCAGGGCGATGATGTTTTACAATCCTGTTGCCATGATAGAATTCAGAAAGCTGGTCGATGAGGAAGAAAAGGTGTGCGACGATATCGCAGTAGCTCTAACCGGCAAGCCCGAGGCCCTCTTTGAAGCTGTCGATATGCTGCGTCCTGAATCCGGGGATTATGTCGCCGATGAGGGCCGTGGGACAATCCGAGGCCTCGCGGCGGCGATCGAACATCACAGCCACAACGCCCTTATGAAAAGCAGGGCAACAAGAATCAGAGTCGGCCGAGCGATCGACTTTCAATGGGGTGTGCAATATTTCGTGACCATGGCGTTTATCGTAGGCATAAATTACTTTGTCGTGTGAATGAAAATGCGGGAAGGCAAGACAGGCAAAACGGTGCGCGGTCTTCTTTGGTTCATCGTTATGGCAGGGGCGTTGATAGCGCTTCTGGCCATTGCCAATCGCCTGCCCTCTCCGGCGCAGAAGGACTTTGCCCGGCGATACGACAGTATCGAGGAGGCAAAACGTTCCCTCGGGTTCGAAAACATCCTGGTCCCCACGTATTTCCCGCAAGGCATTTCCTGGCCGCCATCCCTCATCGTCGCGCAGAAGAAACCCTTCAGTGCCGTCGTAATGGAATTCAGGGCCGAAGATGCCGAGGCAACTGCGTTAATCGTGATCCAATCCTCCCTGCGTGACCGCGGTACGCAGCTTCAGAGAATCAGGCTGTCTGAATTGAAAGAGGAGATCCCGTACATGTTGAAAGGCAGGAACGCCGTCCTGCAGGTCGGCATATGCGACGTAAAACTGCCTTGCAGCAGGATAACGTGGTATGAAGGGGATCTGCGTCACACGATCCTTCTAATGTCTTCCCCCTTTGAGCTCATTAAGATAGCGGAAAGCATGATCCGCTGAGGACACCCGCCCCTTTCGCTAGCCCGGACATTTTCCTTATTCGAATAGGAAAGATTTCCCGTCAATATAGGAATTAGTTCCAATTATCATTCCCATTGAAAATTGATATGCTGCAATCAAGAACAATGAAAGGAGGATCAGACAATGGTTGCACACGGTCATAAGGCGATGGAAGAAGGGCCGGCATTATCTGCCGACAGCGGCGAACTCGACAGGGGCGGAAGGCTGTCCGCACGAAACAGGGTGTCAAGGCTCTGGACACGGACCGCATTCTTTGTCCTCTTTCTCTTCGCGCTGGCATTGTCGGTAGTATTCCCCTATGGGCTTGGGATCGTGATCTTCGTCTGGCTCATCGCTCTTGTCGGAGCGCTTTGCGGGGCCGGACTCATGTGTTTCACCCTTGTGAAGAACATGCTCGGAAGGAGCGCTACCTTCGGTTATGCGCCCACTACGGCTTACATGGCCGGTAAGAAGGTCAGGAAGAGGAGAAAAGGAGAAGAGTCCGCGAGCCAGGAAACGAAGGTCAACAGGAACGACGTTGAATAAACAAACTCACTTCGCTCGTGCGACACGACAGGGTATTTACCCCATGGGTCGGCAGGGGTCTTCAACACGCTGCACCCCGATGACGCAAGGTTCCCGCAGCAGAGACTGCGGGGTATATGAAAATTCAATGAAAGGAAGTGAAGGAAATGATCATCTATAAGGGAGGCATGATCGTAGGAAAGGGATCGTACTGGAATCCCGCGAACGGCCGGCAGGTCAACGTGCTTGAGGACAGCGCACTTCCGGGCGGTGAGGACCGACGTTACATGAAGATGTCGCCAGCAGCCCTCCTCGTCCTTGCGCCTCTCGTCGGAATGACGTTCGTGATGTTCCTGCCGCTCTTCGGGATAGGCGTGTTTCTTATCTTATGGCTGGTCCCCCTCATCGCAGGACTCACAGCCGTCGCAATGACCGGCATCAGGATTTGCAGCAGGTTTGACGGAGGAAGCCTGTTCTTCAATTGGAACCCATCGAGGGCGAATTTCTCGGGATCACAAAAGAGGAAGAAGAGCGTCCGCCGTGGAACGCGGAGCATCACGGGTGAGAGAGCCAGCTCACAGGCCGCGCGGAGAAAGGATGTGTGATATGTTTCTCTTTAGAGGCGAACAAGAGGTGAAGAAGGGGACATATTGGGAACCCAACGAAAACAAGAAGATTGTTCTCAATGCTGACGGTTTCCTCCCGGGAGACAGGAGGGAATGGTACTTCAAGCTCCCCGAAAGCTATCTCCTGATCCCTATGTTCCTGTTTGCTCTGGCGCTTTCCATGGCCTTTCCCTACGGCATCGGCGCAGTGATTTTTGTCCTGCTGTATGCGCTTTACAGGATACTGTTCTTCCTGAGCTGTCAATGCGAAAGACTCGTGGGGAGCGCGCTTGCTCACATTTGGTTCAGGTACAAACCCACCATCTCTTTTTTCTCCGGACACTCGAAGAAGCGGAAGCGCCGCGGGAAGAAATGAGACTGGAAGGAGCACAATATCAGGCCGTCCTCGGCGGCCGTGTATAACAAACAAGGAGGTGCTGTATGCACACGCTTTTCGACTTTGTCAGTAACGTCAACGCAATGCAGTATGGGATAGCGCTTCTTTCTGTTCTCGGCTTTATCATCTTTTGCGAGATATTGAAGCCAAGACCGTTTCAGGGACTACTGAAATCCGCGGCAGAGGACGCCGGGTTCCTCAAAACACAGAGCAGAGAAAGGGTCGCCCGGATGGTCCGTAACATAGCGCTGGCCCCGGTATTCGGTGTGTTCTATCTCGCTGCCCTGCCGTTCCTCTTTGTCCAGGGGATGGCGGTGCCTCTCAGCAAGGGGGTCTCCACCGTGACATCCGCAGGCTGGAGTCCCGTGCGAGCCTATTTCGCAGGCCGCAAAAAAATGAAGAAGGCAAAAGGCGGCGAACCCGGGCAGCGAATTTAAGAATAACAGTCCCGCAAAAGGAGGCAGCAGAAAGATGAAAAGACACTCTGTCAAAACATTATTGCTTCTGGTTTGCGCGATCCTGATAACCGCCGGAATAATTACGGTCCCGGATGTTTTTTCGGCGAGAGCTGAAGGAACCGACGCCCCCGGCGTCATCATCATCAAGTATCTTCAGAATCGCTACGGCCCGGTAACTTTCGACCACTCGATGCACGTGTCCCTGGCGGGCAGCTGCGGGAAGTGTCATCACCAGCACAACGACAAGACAAGGGCAATGTGCGGCGAGTGCCATTCGCTGAGCGCCGGTCAATTCAAGGCTTCAGTAAAAAACGGTTTTCTGCCGTGCAGCGGATGCCATACGGACTATTCTCCCGATACGCCGGAGATGCCTGGACTGAAAGTAGCTTTTCATAAAAAGTGCTTCGAGTGCCACATCGGCGTCGGAGAACTGGGTTCCTCGCCGGAAGGATGCGTCAAGACATGTCACACGCAGACTAGATGAAGCACAATGCCGGATAATATAAGGAGGTCATGCTTATGATTAAGATCAAGATCAAGAAGAACCGGTCGGAGGACCCCGGTGGCGGCGCTGCGCAGGATGCCGCAGGGCGTTCCGCCCGGCTCTCCAGGCGGAGCTTTCTTTCTATATCGATGCTGGCGGGTTGCACTGCGCTCGGTCTCCCAGCCCGCGCCGGGGCCGCGCCCGAGTTCGAGGGCTGGCCCAAAAGCTATGGGATGCTGACGGACTTCACCGCTTGCGTCGGTTGCAGGAGTTGTGAACGCGCGTGCAACGAAGTCAATCGGATGCCGGCGCCCGAAAAACCCTTTGACGACGCTTCAGTCTTCAACGAGCGGCGCTGGCCCAATGCCAAAGCCCTCACCGTCGTCAACCGGTATGAGAATCCTGGGGATCCTAGCAGGCCGGTTTATCGGAAAATCCAGTGCAACCACTGTTTAGAGCCGGCGTGCGCCACGGCATGCCCCATCCATGCGTATACAAAAACACCAGAAGGTCCGGTCATTTATAATGAAAAGCTTTGTTTCGGCTGCCGTTACTGCGTTATCGGGTGTCCCTTCAATATCCCTGGCTATGACTATGAAAGCGCCCTGCAGCCCAAGATAATGAAGTGCATTCTCTGTTACGGCAGGATCAAGAAAGGTCAACTTCCCGGCTGCGCGGAAGCGTGCCCGGCGGGCGCGCTCACTTTCGGCAAGAGAGCGGATCTCCTGAAGCTTGCCCGGAAGAGAATCGCCGAGCACCCCGATAAATATGTAAGCCACATCTACGGCGAGCACGAAGTCGGGGGCACTTCATGGCTCTATATCTCGGGCGTGCCTTTCGAGCAACTGGGCTTCCCGACTAATCTCCCGAAGAAGCCGCTCATAGAGCTCACAAAGGGTTATCTGTCCACGGTTCCGGTGATCTTTACGACGTTCCCTGCGATCTTCGGTCTCATATATGCCGCAACACGCAAGGGCGACCCGACAGAACCGGAAAGACAGCACAAGGAGGGGAACAATGGATAACGGCATTCAATACACCGCTCAATCGTCTGCGTCTTCTGCGGAATTCCGCAACTGGTTCATGGATAAGCTGTTCATGGGGATGAGCGTATCCGAGTACGCCCGCTCTCTGGCGACGCCTTTCAATCTGGCCGCCGTTGCGATCCTTGTCGCCTCAGCGCCCGTGTTCATAATGAGATACACAAGAGGACTTGCGAGCGTCATGGACGCCACCAGCGAATATCCCTGGGGACTCCTCCTGAGTTGGGGAATCTTCGCGGGTGAGCCGCTGTTCGCCGCGGGCTTTGTCGTGGCAGCGGCTTATTACCTGTTCGGCATGAAGTCTTACAGGCCTCTGGTGCGTCTCGCCGTGCTCGGCGGAATGTTAGGGTACGCCTTCGCAGCCTCATACCTGCTAATCGATCTGGGGCGGCCGTGGCGCATATATTACCCGATGCTCGTTAATCTCGGCCCGTCTTCGGTCCTCTTCATCGTGGCCTGGCACGTAGCTCTTTACTGTACTGTGCAGCTTCTGGAGTTCTCTCCGGCCATCCTTGAGTGGCTGGGATCGAGGCGTCTTCACAGATGGGCCGTTTCCACAACAGTAGCGCTGATTATCGGCGGGGTTATCCTCTCTACGGTTCACCAGTCGGCCCTCGGCGCCATGTATCTCCTGACGCCGGGCAAGCTTCACCCCTTATGGTACTCATCACATCTTCCACTGTTGTTTTTCAGCTCGGCGGTCTACGCCGCCATGTCGTTTGCGATTCTCCTTGCCTTCGTGGCCGTACGTTATTTCAGGGACAAATGCGACGCGAAGTTCATATCGAGCACGCCCTCGCTAACCCTCAGTTTAGGCAAAGGGGCCGCATTGTCCATGTACGTCTACTTCGCCCTGAAGGTGCTCGCCCTGGCACAGGATGATCGCTGGGGACTCCTGACGACTCCGTACGGTTATTGGTACCTGGTTGAGCTGCTCGGTTTTGTGGCAATGCCGATGGTTTTGTTCACTGCAGGAGTGAAATCTCAAAGTCTGAAGCTGATACGTTTCTCCGCCCTGTTTGCACTGTTCGGGATTCTGCTGAACAGGGTGAACGTCAACCTGATCGCTTTCAACTGGCACTTGCCCGGACATCTGCACCGGATTATCCCGCCGGGGACCGAGATTATGATGATCATGGCGATGGTCACGCTCCATATACTCGTTTTCAGGTGGATACTGAACAGATTTCCTGTAACGCGCGAACTGCCGGAATATGAAGGCACGCATTGACGGGAGAGAGAATGTCGGACACGCCTGCAAAATTATTTTTTATGGAGAAAGATGATAAGATAGAAGCGGGTGTTCTCGGAGAAGGACTCCTGTTCTCCGCAGTTGGATCTCGATATCGTTTATCACAAAGGGGGGACGGCGTGAGAGCCGCGAAGTGTATACTATATGTGGTGTTCATCTTTTGTTTGGTTCTTCATGCCCGTCCCTCTTACGCCCAGGAGAGAGCGGCAGGGGAAGAGAAGAGACAATGTCTTAGATGTCATAGCGAAAAAAACTCGGTTAAGAAATTCCCTGATGGAGACTTCGTCTCGACCTATGTCGATTCCGTGGCACTTGACAAGTCGGTCCACAGGTCGCTCCCCTGCACCGCATGCCATGTGGATTTCTCCGCCCTAAGCCACCCGGACCGCGCCTTCAGGAATAAACTCCAGTACAGGATCAGAGAGTCGCACGGGTGCCGCCACTGCCATACCGACCGGGTCATAAGGTCCAGAGCCATCCACGAGGCATTGTTCAAAAAAGAAGGATCCGGAGAGGCGGTCATTTGCACCGATTGCCACAGCGCCCATGCCGTTGCCCGTATCACCGGCGGCAACGTTTCAACGTCTGAAGATAATTACTGCCTGCGCTGCCATGCCTTTGAGAACCGTATGCGCTTCAGGAACGGAGAATTCAGATCGATCCGCGTCGACGTTGCCGAGTTCCGAGATTCTCCCCACAGAAACGTCGGCTGCTCCGACTGCCACTTCGGGTTCTCGGCGCAGGAGCACCCTGACAGGCGGTTCAGCTCTGAGCGAACCTACCGACTTTCATCCGCCGAGATCTGCAAACGGTGCCATTTCGACAAGTATTCGAAGATATCCGAAAGCATACATTATTCGATGCTCAACTCGGGGAGGCTTGATGCGCCAACCTGCATAGATTGCCACGGGTCGCACGCGGTCTTGTCGCTCAGCAGGAGCAGACTGTCAGTGGTGCAGAAATGCAAAGCCTGCCACAGCGGGATTTACGAAATATATGCGAGGAGCGTGCACGGCAGCGCCCTGTTCAAAGAGAACAACAAAGACGTCCCGATCTGCATTGACTGCCACTCTTCCCACAGCATCAAAGATCCCTCATCATCGGAGTTTCACGATTATATACCGGACCTGTGCAGCAAATGCCATTCGAACGCCGCGATCATGGGCAAATACGGCCTGTCTGTCGACGTAGTAAAGAGCTATCTCGCCGATTTTCACGGCGTGACGCTCGGCCTTTACAGGAAAGAAGCTCAGAAACGTTACCGGGCGGATCGTCCCATGGCGGTCTGCACCGACTGCCACGGAACGCACGGCATCACTAATGTTTCCGGCGCCGACTTGCTTACCATAAAGAAGAATCTCCGGAAACGATGCCATACATGCCATACAAACGCAACCGAGAACTTTCCTGATGCATGGCTGTCTCATTATAAGCCGAGCCTTAGAGTCGCTCCTCTGGTTTTCATCGTTGAAGAATTCTACAAGCTCATGATGCCGCTGATGGTGATCGGCCTGTTGTTCCAGGTTTTTCTGGACATATGGCGGTACTTTGCAAGCAGGTGAGGAGGAGGATAGGCTATGGTTTACGGCAAACTGTCGGGCGATAAAGAATATGTCAGGAGGTTCAGCGCTTACCGTATCATAGAGCACATTGCGCTTATCGCGCTATTTGCGGCGCTGGCGGCGACCGGGCTCTCCCAAAAGTTTTATGCCCTGGGAGTCTCACAGTCCCTTATCGCCGTACTAGGCGGCATCGACAGCGTAAGGTTTCTTCACCACCTTGCAGGGGCGCTTTTCACCGCTCTTGTCGCGCAGCACGTCCTCTTGAATTTCTGGGGCATCGTCTACAGACAGTGGGAGCCTTCCATGCTCGTAAACTTCAACGATTTCGTTGACGCACTGCATAACGTCAGATATTACATAGGCATTGCCGATAGACCGGCTGTGCGCGCCAGATACAACTACAAGGAAAAGTTTATTTACTGGCTTATTCTCTTGGGAGGCATTCAGATGATCGTCACGGGTTTCATTCTCTGGTTCCCCGTGGCAGCGACCAAATATTTCCCGGGACAATTCATCCCGGCTTCAAAGGTCGTTCATACGAACGAGGCGATGCTGATTTTTCTCCTCGTTGCCATCTGGCATATCTACGATTCCATGTTCAGCCCGGACGTGTTTCCCCTTGACAAAAGCATATTCATTGGATACAGCGAAAAGAAACGCTTTGAGAGACGGCTTGCGGAGCCGGAAAACGAGGCGGGTGCAAAGAATAGGGAGTTGCAGCGCAGGTGAAGAAACGGTCTGTCCTCCCTGCCGCTCATGCTGACGCAGAACAACTCGTTTCGATCTATTACGATAGATGCTGAGAAAGATAATAATCGCTATAATCCTTAACGTGATCATAATAACGGCCACACTCGGGGTTATAAGCTCGATAGCAATCCATGAGAGCATCGAGCGCTCTCTGCAGAACAGGCTCGCGCTTGCCAGGATTATCGCAAATTACATCGAAGTTTTTCTGAACAATAATTTTAGCAGGCTCCACGACGTCTCCCTCTCGGGGAAAATCAACCTCAAGAACGGCGACCGGGAGACCGAAAAAAGAATGCTCGAAAACGTGTACAAATATTCGCTTTTCACTGAGGGAGTATTCCTTCTTGACAAACACGGCAACGAGGTGCTCACTTATCCGCCTCATGTAGAGTATTTCTCTAATCTCACTTACATTGATTACGTCAATGACGTGCTCCTGAACGGAAGGCCCGTGATATCCAATGTCTATACAATTGAGCCTATAAAGAAGAAGGTAGTATTCATGATGACCCCGCTGAGGGACAGCGAAGGCAGGATCGTCGGCGTTGTCGGAGGTATTCTGGGCCCGACGGACCGTTTTTTTAATCAGATCCTGCAAAGCGCCAAGATCGACAAGACTATTTACATAGAGATCGTCGACTCGAATGATGTAGTGGTGGCTTCGGCCAATCCTTCGCGCGCGCTTCGGCGCCATATCCATGGCGCCGAACTGGGCAGCATGATAAGAAAAGGAGAGTCCGGGATTGTGGAAAGCGGGCGCGTGTCTTCGCTTGACGCTTCCGGAGAAGAAAGGCTTGATCGTCTCGCGGTTGTCCCTCTGACTTTGGCCAAATGGGGCGTGGTTGTGGGGCAGTCTGAGGACGATATCTTTTCTCCTTCAATCGCCCTGAAAAAGAAATTCCTCCTTCTTGTTATTATATTTATCGGCACGTCAATCCTTTTTTCGGTCGGGATGAGCATAAACGTAGTCAGGCCGCTCAGGTTCCTGATAACTTCGGCGGATAAGATTGCATCCGGAGATCTCTCGGTGCCAGTTGGGAATCTGGGGAGCGACGAGATATTGAAACTCAGCAAGAGTTTCGATATTATGAGGATGAAACTCTCGGAGTCTCTCGAGAGCATCCAGAGGCATAACATCGAGCTGGAGCAACGGGTCATAGAGAGAACCGGGCAGATACGGCAAAGCCGCCAGAAGGTCGAAAGCCTTCTCAAACGTATCATTTCCTCACAGGAGGATGAGAGGAAGAGGATAGCCAGGGGACTCCATGATGAGATCCTGCAGGACCTGTCCGCTTTTCTCATAAAGCTCGATATCTGCAAGCTGTATCCGGAGCAGATCACCCGGGAAAAGATAGAACAGATGAGGGGGATCACACTGAAAACCATAGACGGCATTCATAATGTCATTCAGAACATGAGGCCTGCCATACTTGATGACCTAGGCCTAGCGACGGCGGTCAAGTGGCTTCTTGACAAACACCTGGGAGAAAAAGGGATCCAATATTCATTGACCGTCGATGCCGAGACGGACGCGCGTTTCAGCCCGCATGCCGAGATCACGCTGTTCAGGATCATACAGGAGGCCGTTATCAATATCGCAAGACACTCAGGGGCCGGGAATGTTTTTATAGCGCTCAAGGTTAGAGACAGCGCCGTCAATATCGAGATCCGGGACGACGGAAAGGGATTTGACGTCCAGTCTATGTTGCGATATTCGGCCGACAACGGCAGGGGGCTGGGGCTCATGGGAATGAAGGAGAGGACTTCACTCCTTGACGGGGAATTGCAGATATGCTCCCTGCCTGGAAGCGGCACATGGATCAGCTTGACGATCCCTCTAAGAACTAAAGAAGCAGGCGCTGAGGCGTCGACTAAAGAACAACCCTGCTGGGAGATTATGGATTGTCCCGAAGAAAGGCGAAATAACTGTTCCGCCTTTAAACAAAGAGTAGCTTCAGATGCGTAAGATAAGAGTTCTTATCGCCGATGATCATGCCTTGGTGAGGGAGGGTATTGTCGCGTTCCTCAAGCTCACCGAAGACATAGAGGTGATTGCCGAAGCGTCCGACGGTCTTGAGGCAATAGAGAAATCCAAGAAATTCAACCCCGATGTCGTCCTTATGGACATAGCAATGCCGAAGCTCGGCGGTCTGGAGGCGACAGTTGAGCTCAAAAAGATCAACCCGGACATAAAGATCCTTGTGCTCACTCAATACGACGACAAGGAGTACATAGCGCGTTTTCTGAAGGCGGGGGTCCTGGGATACCTGCTCAAGCGGGCAGTGGGAAGCGACCTGATTTCCGCCATAAGGGCGGTCAGCAATGGAGAGTTCTACCTCTTTTCCTCGATCGCGTCAAACGTAGTCGCAGGCTACCTTGGGAAAGACAAGGGAGCGGCCGCGGAGGATCCCTACGACAAGCTCACCGACAGGGAAAAGCAGGTCCTGAAACTCCTTGCCGAAGGATACACGCACAAGGAAATCGGGGATATGCTTTCGATAAGCACGAAGACCGTCATAGCGCATCAGACCAACCTGAGCGAAAAGCTCGACATCAGCAGCAGGGCCAGTTTGATAAAGTTCGCTATTCACAGAGGGATAATAAAGATAGAATAGGGGCAGGCCGAAACCCGCCCCCCCGCAGCCGTTCAATCCGCATTCATGGGTCTTATGAACTTAAAATAAACCATTGTCCAGTTACCAAGAACTATGGAAGTTATCGCAACTAAGCTTGAGAGAGCCATGGTTGACATACCTGTCACCCCGTGACCGACGTTTCAGCCACCGGCGATGACCGAGCCCACCCCCATCAGTATGCTCCCGAACAGAACGGTAAGGAATTCCTTTGCCTGTGGGATCTTCCATTTGAATTCTTTTAGGGCGATCGCGCTCATCAGGGCGCCGAAGGGGACCGCAAAGATAAAAAATACGCCCCATGTGCCTGTGAATATTCCCAGGAAGCTGAATTCCGGGAAGGGGGAGTGAGAGCTCTTGTAGAGGACGGCGTTGAAGAACTCTCTGATAGGCGTGGTAATGGCGAGCCCCCTCGGGACGCCCCCGAAATAGGAAGAGGCGACCCACGCCGCCACTGTAAGCAGTCCTATAAGTAGACCCGTAAGGCCCCAGGAAAAGGCCTTCGAGTTCTTCCCGAAGGACGGCTTGCCCATCATCACAATAACTAGAAGGGCGAGACAGAATACGCCGATCGTAATCCATCGCGCTGTCTCACCGCCGCCGAAGAGGTCCCATATCGCAGGATTTGTCTTGCCCCCTACCGCGACGGTAAAGCTCTTAAGGTAAGTATATATGGGGCTCAGCAGTCCCTGGGTCGTCATTACAACACCCATGAAAAAGCCTATAATAGCCGTTATTGTGGAAACCTGTCCCTCCCCTACCCTGTAAACGATGCCGCTTGCGCACCCCCCGGCAAGGACTATCCCTATTCCGAAGAGGAAGCCGCCGACGACGTTGGCGAGGGGGAGAAAGCTCTGGCGCATCAGTTCGACCTTCTCATAATGCCCCGTAGTTTCGTCGAAGGCCCTGAGGAGTCCGAAATGATCCAGGAGATTCGTCCCTATCACCGCGACAGCCACGCAGAGTAAATATGCCCTGAAGAAAGTGAGGTCCTTTACGAAGATGATGTCCCTGAAGGCGGAGTTGAGACAGAACCGCCCTCTTTGCAAGACGAAGCCGAACATGAGACCGACAATGACCGCCGACAGCGCGGAAAGGATGTTACTTGGCAACATATGCTTCCCTCCCGTTCCATACGTGATCGTGCTCTCCGCAGCCCATGCCCACGCCCTTGGCTATCAGCACGGGCACCTTCGCGTTCTTCTCCACTTCTCTGGACGCACAGCCGGTGACATATCTCTGCAGGCGCGACTTTCCGCTGCAGCCCACGATTATGAGGTCCGCATGTTCTTCTTCCGCGACCCTCAGGATTTCCTCGGATGGATGTCCCTCTCTCACTACAGTCTTGATGCCCCTGAAGCCGACACTTTCGAGCTCCTTCTTATAATGGGTGAGGACTTTCACCGCCTTCCTGTCGAGGGCCTCCTTATGCTCAGTGCCCTTGATCGAGTCCTTAATGGTCGATATCTCGGAATCGCTGAGCATGGCGGTCATCAAAGTATTGCCTTCCAGCTGCTGGACGTGGAGCAGTATAATATTTTTGGGCTCCGACACCGCCTCCCGGAGCAGTGACATTATCCCTGGCGACCCTCCTGTGGCGTCAACTGCGATCAACACCTTTTCCATCTATTCCTCCTCCTTCTTAATTAGTAATGTGCACGCTCAATGCGCAACGTTAAAACCCCCTTGGTCTTTTCGACCTGTTCCTGCCTTTGACTTGTTCTCCTTTCTTTTTTTATTTCGCTCCTCACTTACGCTGCCAGAGTTGCCTCGCGCAGACCGCTGGTCTCTTCAACAGTTCCTTTTGCCACAAGCACCGGCACTGCGGAGCCCCTTTCCACGTCCTTGCTGACACAGCCCCTGACGAGCCTGTCGATGCCCTTGCTCCCGCCGCAGCCGGTGATTATGAGCTCGACATTTTCTTCTTCAGCGGTCTTGAGTATCTCCTCCGAGGGGATCCCCTCTTTTATTACGGTCTTGACGGTGATCAGGCCGCCGCTTTCCAATTCCTTCTTGTAGTAATTCAGGATCTTTTCCGCCTTCCGGTCAAGCTCTTCCTTGTACTCGGTCCCTCTCAGGGACTCCCTTAATGTTGAAAGCTCCGCCTCCCCGAGCATATCGAGCATCATAGACCTGCCTTCGAGCCGCTCCACATGGAGAAGGATAACCTCCTCGGGAGGCCTGACCAGGTTATTGAATACTGTCAATACAGATTTCGAATCCTTTGTGTCGTCTACTGCCACCAATATCTTTTTCATTTGTTCCTCCAGATACAATCCTTCATTTGATAGATAGAAACACCTTCTCCCAGATAATGCCGAGGAAAAACATTACCACGATAACAACAGTGGAGAATGAGACGGCATAATAAGCATCCATCCAGATAGAGGCCTCTTCCCATATCGCGGGTCTTCTTGACACAAGCACCGGCGCCTTTGCGTTGTTTTCTACGTCTCTGGCCACGCTCCCGGCTATAAACCTGTTAAGCCCCTTCTTGCGGCCGTAGCCCAGGATTATCAGATCAACGTTCTCTTTCATCGAGACCTTAAGGATCTCCTCTGCGGGGATCCCGTCAGTCACCATGGTCCTTATTCCGGTCAGGCCGTTCTCCTCCAGCTTTGCCTTGCAAAACTCGAGTACCTGCCCGGCCTTCATGTCCAGCTTCTTCTTGTGCTCCGAGTCCTTCAGCTCTTCCCTCAGCGTTGAAAGCTCGGCCTCTCCGAGCATATCTATCATCAGCGAGCTCCCTTCGAGCCTTTCTACATGAAGAAGGATTATCTCCTCAGGCAATCTGACCAGGTGATTGAACATCGCCAGCACCGACTTCGATCCCTTCACATCATCCACCGCTACCAATACCTTTTTCACTTCCCCCTCCTTTTTCCTAAACACAATCCTTACCGTAGAATCAATCCCAATATAAACAGACAGAGGACCACCGCAGAAGTAACCGAGACAGCCGCAAGAGCGTCCCTCCACGTATAAGGCGCCTCGCAGATGCTAGGCATCCTGGCCATAAGCACGGGCACCCTAGCTCCCTTGGCCACCTCTTTCCCCATGTTCCCGGCGACGATCTTGTCGATCCCTTTTCTTTCGCTGCGTCCGAGGATTATCAGCTCAACGCCTTCCTCGTCCGCAACTTTCAGGATTTCCTCCGCGGGAATGCCTTCTCTGACGACGGTCTTTATTCTGAACGTCCCGCTGTCCTGGAGTTGCCTGGCATAATAGCCGAGGATATCACTCGCCTTTCTATCCAGGGCCTCCTTATGCTCTGTTCCGGAAACGGACTCTTTCAATGTCGACAGTTCGGCTTCGCCCAGCATATCGATCATTAGAGAATGGCCTTCAAGTCTCTCCACGTGCATAAGAACCACCTCTTCGGGCTCCTGCACGGAATTGTGGAAGGTTGTCAGCACAGCCCTTGAGGACTTCGTTTCGTCGACCGCGATTAACACCTTCTTCATCTCTCCACCCCTCAAATTATCCCTGTTAAGATTTCCGTTGTTAACTTCTTAAATTAGCAAATCATATGCCTGCTTTTCCATAATTTATTTTTTCTTTCTTTTCAAAGGATTATCTCTCAATTAACTTTTGTATTGACAAATCTGCGTTAATATGATTAATTAATGTTAATTAACGTTAATTAACATTTTAAGATTGTCAATTAACAATATTGAATGCATGCAATATGTTAGAGACGCTGCTGAAAGATTCAAATTTCCTGATGAATATTGTCGACACCATGAGGGACGGTCTCATGGTGGTGGATTTTGACGGCAACATACTCTTCTTCAATAAAGCTGCCGAAGAGATAACGGGTTACTCAAAAGACGAGATAATCGGCAAACCATGCACCCTGCTTGACTCCGACACCTGCGTCATATTGACCGAAGGGGGAAGGCAGAGGAGCTGTGATCTTTTCACTAAGGGCTCCATATGCAACAAGAGATGCAGGATGAGGGCCCATAACGGCAGGGCCGTCTATTTGCTGAAAAACGCGGTCGTCCTCAGGGACAACTCCGGCGAGATTGTCGGCGCCGTAGAGACGATGACCGACATCACTTCGTTATATATGAAGGAGCTCGAGCTCGAAGAGCTGAAGCGCGAGTTGAGGAAAGACTATTGGTTTATGGGTCTCCTCGGGAAAAGCCAGCCCATGCAGGACCTTTACGAACAGATCCGGAACGCAGCTGCAAGCGAGGCCCCTGTCTTGATCTGCGGGGAGAGCGGAACGGGCAAGAACCTCGCGGCCCATGCGATTCATTCCCTCAGCCGCAGGAAAGACGGGCCGTTCATCAATGTGAATTGCGCCTCTCTCAACGAGCACCTCCTCGAAAGCGAGCTCTTCGGCCACAAGAAGGGCTCCTTCACGGGGGCCATCAGCGATCGCGTCGGCAGGTTTGAGGCGGCCCACAACGGGACCATTTTTCTCGATGAAATAGGAGACATGCCTCAGATCATGCAGGCGAAACTCCTGAAAGTAGTCGAAGAAAAAGTAGTGGAGCGTGTGGGAGAGAACAGATCTATTCCGGTGAATGTCAGATTGATATCGGCCACCAATCACGATTTGCAGAGGCTTGTCTCGCAGGAGAAGTTCAGGGAGGACCTGTTCTACAGGATAAATTCCATTTTCATCAAGATACCTCCCTTGCGCGAGAAGACCGAAGACATTCCCGTCCTCGCTTTTCATCACCTTAAGAAGATATCGGTCGTCAACAACAAAGAGATCAAGAGGATAAGCGCACACGCGCTTGAGCTCCTGCAAAATTACAGTTGGCCTGGAAACGTCCGTCAGCTCATCAATGCCCTCGAGCACTGCGCGATCACCTGCCGGGGCGATAACATAGAAGCCTCAGATCTGCCGGACTACATACTGCAGACAAAGAAGGACGAGACCAGCAACAGTCTCAGCGACCGGGAAAAAATACGCTCGGCCCTTGCCCTGTTTAAAGGCAACAAGACCTTGACGGCAAAGCATCTGGGGATCAGCAGGGTGACGCTCTGGAAGAAGATAAAGAATCTCGCCATAGAGTGATGTCGGTCTCTACACAAAACGACCGTTAAAGACTCAGACGTTCCTGTCGGACTGCTCTTTTGTAAGAAAGGAGAGCAGCCTGGAGACCATGGCCCCGAAGACGCCTCCGATGGCCGCGCCGAAGGCCGCGATTAAAGCGATTACCAGCACAGCGCCGATGATGACAATAAAGGAGTTCTTTCCGAACGCCACGCCGGTCAATGCGCCGAGGTCGTGAGCGACCGCGTCCCTCCAGCCCCCCCCAAGCGAGTCCCCGAGGATGAGGTCCATGCTCAGGGAGATAATGACCCCCAGGAGGCCTCCGAAAATCGCGCCTATGTAGAATCCCTTCTTCAATCCTCTATCCCGTATTTCTTAAGTTTTCTGTAAAGGGTGGCAAGGTCCACTCCCAGTATCTTCGCGGTTTCATCCTTGTTCTTTCGCTGCGCATGATAAACGTTCATTACAAGGGACTTTTCGTACTCCGAAACGGAAAGTTTCAGGGGCGACGCATGCTGTCCCTCCGCCGGGGCTTCTTCCTTCCTGAGTTTGTCCGGCAGGTCCGAGGCCTTTATCACGTCCCCGGGACTAAGCACCACCGCACGCTCGATCACATTTCTGAGCTCTCTCACGTTGCCAGGCCACGAATATCTCATTAGGACCCCCATCGCGCTCCCGTCGACCCTTTTCAGCGGCTTGTTGTTCTCCGCCGAATACCGCTTGACGAAATAATTGATGAGCATGGGCACGTCCTCTTTTCTCTCGCGCAGGGGAGGTATCCTCACCTCTATGACGTTCAGTCTGTAGTAGAGGTCCTCCCTGAACATCTTGTTCTTTATCCTCTCCTCAAGGTCCTGGTTAGTTGCCGTCACTAGTCTGACATCGACGCTCCTGGATCTCGTATCGCCGAGAGGGGTGACCTCGGAAGATTCAAGCACCTTCAGGAGCTTGGCCTGAAGGTTCAGGGCCATATCGCCTATCTCGTCAAGGAAAAGAGTGCCCTGATTTGCCATGACGATCAGCCCGGTCTTATCGACCACAGCTCCGGTAAAGGCGCCTCTCTTGTATCCGAAAAGCTCGGACTCGAGAAGGCCCTCCGGGATGGCAGAGCAGTTAATCGATATGAACGGCTTGTCTCTTCTGGGGCTGTTACAGTGTACCATCTCCGCGATAAGTCCCTTGCCGGTGCCGCTTTCTCCCAGCAAAAGGATGTTACTCTTGGTGGGTATGACTTTTTCGAGCGTTGTCATTACGCTGAGCATCGCTTCAGAGTTGGCGACGAATTCCATACACCCCATGTGCTGGCTCAACTGCTGCCTTAGGGCGATATTCTCCTGCACGAGCCTCCTCTGCTCAAGGATCCTCCGGATGGTTATTTTGATCTCCTCGTTGAGGAACGGTTTCACGATATAGTCAGAGGCCCCCTTTTTCATGGTCTCTACCGCTGATTCCACCGATGCAAAGGCGGTCATTATCACTACTGCGGTGTCGGAGCTGAGCTCCTTGGCCTTTTCGAGGACCGCAACGCCGTCCACCCTGTCCATCTTGAGATCGGTAATGACAACGTCAAAATGCTCCTTCTTCAGTTTCTCCAGCGCCTCTTCCCCTCCGTAAGCGACAGAGCTCGCATGTCCTTCGCTCCTGAGGAGAAACTCCAGCGCCCTGCAGATGTCCTTTTCGTCGTCGACCACCAGTATTTTCGGTTTCATTTCGCTCCGTCCGCGGGAAGGGTGATCACAAACTTCGATCCCCTGTTCTGCTCACTTTCCACAGTGAGGCTGCCGTTCAGTTTCTTGATTATGCTGTAACTCACAGCCAGGCCGAGGCCGGTCCCCTTTTCCTTGGTCGTAAAGAAGGGATCAAAGATCCTTCCGAGATTCTCTTTTGGTATCCCGACCCCCGTGTCCTCAAACTCAATCACGATATTGCCGTGCCTTACCCTGCTCCGGATGGTCAGCGTCCCGCCCCCCGGCATTGCATCCACGGCGTTCAGCACAATATTTACGATGACCTGCGAGAGCTGATTGCCGTCTGTCGTGATCTCCGGCATGTCCGGCCAGAGGTCCCTCACAATTGCAATGTCCTTCGCCCTCTTGTCATACTGAATGAGAGAAAGCGAAGATTCTATGAGGCTGTTCACCTTCCATGGCTTCAGCTCCACCTGCGGCGCCTTGGAAAAGCCGGATAGGTGTTTCAGTATGTCCGCAATCCTGTTTATATGAAAATAGATCGTGCCAAGGCTCTCTTTCTTGAATTCGTCCTGCTCCATCTCTCTGAGGATCTGAACAAAGGAAAACACCGATGTCAGGGGGTTTCCAATCTCATGGGCTATCCCGGCGGTCAGGCGTCCGAGAGAGGCAAGCTTCTCTGAGTGCATCATCTGCTCCTCCATCGTCTTCATCTCGGTCACATCCTGAATCAGTCTGATATACCCGTGCACGTCCCTCTCGGTCCCCTTCACCGGAGCAGTCGTCACCTGATAATACCTGTCTCTCTTTCCGAAAAGGTTCGAGACGATCTCCGTCTGCATATCGTCCACCGCATATGAGCCGATGACCGTGCAGTCCCTGCAAAGCTCCTCGCAATAGATCCCGGTAACGTCCCTCCCCGCCATTTCATTCATGGTCCGGTTCGACCATTGAATCTTCCCCTGGGTATCGAGAAGAACCAGGCCGCTCCCTATGGCGCTTACTACAGTGTTAAGCTTCTCTTTCTCGGCGGACAACTCTGCGGTCCTTTTGTTCACCTTCCGCTCCAGATCCCCGGCGTAGCTTTCGAGCTCCTTCTGGCGCCTCTCGATCTCCTCTGTTTTCACCCTTTTCCTATAAAAAAATACCATCATCACAGACGCCAGGCTCATAGTGACAAAAATCAAGATAATAAGCCATGAGTAAAATTTCATGGACCGTTGTATCGAGACAGTGACTTCCGAATAAGGCGCCGACACGACTACTATCCATTTCGAATCGCCTACGGACGCCGGTGAAAACGCGAGTATCTTGTCCTGACCAGACGGCGCCACGTACTTTCCATAGTAGTCGCCTCCCCCTTCGATGATCTTTTTCTCCACGTCAAAGCCTTTGTGACACTTGAAGCACGAGGCGTCAGTCTTGTAAAGGTTCTTGCCGACCATCCCCGGCTGGGTAGGATGATAAAGGAGGTCGCCCTTGTCGTCCATCATCCATGCATACCCCCTCGATCCGGATTTTATAGGCTCCAGGAATTCCTTAGCAATGTCGCGTATGGAAAGATTGACCAGCACGGCCCCGACAAGTTGCCCCGATCGACACACCGGAGCGACGAGGTTCACCCTCTTCTTGTCCTGCTTTATTAAGACGTCCGACGGACAATACCTCTTCGCCATTCTTATGAGGTCGTCCTTGCTGTAGGAGCCTTCGGACGTCAGGCCTCCCTCAGTGAAAAGGGCCTTGCCGTTGCCATCCAGGAAAAAAACGACCCTCCTCACATCGCCGATGCCCTTGAATATCCAGCTTGTCAGCCACTCAAAATCCTTCCGGCTCCGAATCTGGATTGCGGAGACTACCTGTGCGACGTGGACCATCCTGTCCCTTGTGTTGTTAATATAGGTCTGGATGTTCGATGCCTCGGCGCTTGCCAGAAGCAGTTGCTGTTTGTTGAACTGCTCGGCCATCTCCATCTGAAGGGTCTGCTGAAACGAAATGTTCAAAGTTATCAATGAAGAAATAATGATCGCAAGGATGCCTATGATTACAATATAGCCCCTCATTGTATTCTATAATAACAAAAAGAGAGCCCGGAGTGCAGAGACCGGAAGGACTTTAGAGCGGTAGATACGCTACAGGGTTCAAATCCATGCCAGCGAGCTTGTTGGAAATGAAGTGCTGATACCCGGCGGCCGCTATCATGGCCGCGTTGTCGGTGCAGAGCGGTATGGGCGGGAAGAACACCCGCACCCCGTTTTTCTCGCCCATCCGGGCCAGGTCCGTTCGCAATAGACTGTTCGCGCCCACGCCGCCGGCAACCGCGACCGTGCCCACCCCCTCTCTCAGCGCGGCCCATTCAGTCTTCCTCACAAGGACATCTACCACTGCCTGCTGAAAACCGGCGCAGATATCGTAGACCGGGACTTCCTTTGCTCCCTTCAGATAATTCATTACCGCAGTCTTCAGACCGCTAAAGCTGAAGTCAAGGTCCTCCGGAAGATAAGCGCGCGGGAGATCTACTGCCCGTGGGTCGCCCTGTCTCGCCATTGCGTCGATTACCGGTCCGCCGGGATAACCGAGTCCGAGGAGTTTCGATACCTTGTCGTACGCTTCGCCCGCAGCGTCGTCCCTTGTCCGGCCCAGTTCTTTATAAAGCCCAAACCCGTCGACCCGGTAAAGGCTCGTGTGGCCTCCGGACACGATCAGGGCTATAAAAGGGAACTCCGGACGGCCTGATTCATGCGCCTCCTTATCGGACAGGAAGCACGAAAAAATATGACCTTCGAGATGGTTCACGGAAACCAGGGGGAGTCCCCTCGAAAAACAGACGGCTTTCGCGAAGGAGCAGCCCACGAGCAGAGAGCCGATCAACCCGGGACCGTGACAGACCGAAACTGCCGAAAGGTCGTCTAATCCGGTATCCGCGCGACGCAGCGCCTCCCGGACCACAGGCCATATCATTTCGATATGCCTGCGCGAAGCGAGCTCGGGCACGATACCTCCGTATTTGCTGTGGATGGCCTCCTGGCTCGAAACGATGTTGGAAACAATCTTTACGCCGTCTTCAACGACAGACGCCGAGGTGTCGTCACACGACGTGTCTATTCCGAGAATGAGCATTATGGCTGGTTATACTCATAGACGCTGACGCCTTTGGGCACGGGAAACGCAAACGCGGAGTCTTTTATCCCAGTGTTGACGGTCACTGACTTAAGCGTGATTTCTATCCTGTTCGACCGTTTGTCCGTTATCAACAGGGAGCCGATAGGAAATTCCCCCTCCGAGGGGACTATCTCAATAGAAGCCACGTTCCCCATGGGTTTCCTGGGTTTCAAAAAAAGCCTGCCGTCCTTTTCTGACGCCTCAAATTCGTTCTTTATGCTGCCGAACCCGCCCAGAAGCGCAATAGGCGCCTGGCCGTAGCTGCCCCTGTCGAACCTCCCCTTCAACACCTGCTTTTCATCCTTCTGATAGATCAGCAGCTCGTCGTTGTCGATAATGACCTCGGTATGCTTTCCTCCCCCGCCATACTGCCACTTCATCTTCGACGGCAGCTTTATCATGAAGGTCCCCCTGAAAGTATCGGTCCGCTTGAGGTCTTTGATAAAGCTCTTCTGCACAAAGCTCCCCTTTATGTCTTTGATATTCCCGTAGGCCTTCTGGATCTTCTCTACTGCTGATTCGGAGTCGGGCGCGGACCCGGCGAGCACCGGAACGGATATATACAAGATAAGGGCAACGATAAAAAGAGACCGTGCCGCTGCAGACCTCGGAAGAGCTTTTTTCACCCGAGCACCGTCACGTCCCAGACCGAGCTTGCAACCACAAAAACCTTCAGGTTATTGCCCTCTTCATCCACGGGGATGAGAAAGAAACCCTTTCCTTTGCCGGGTTCGAGAAAAAAACCCTTCTTCCACGGAATGTCGCCCTCCACATACCCGGTCATATACTCACCGTCCTTGAATTTCACGAAAACTCTTTTCCCCGTCGAAGACTTCCATACGAAGGCCTTCTTGTCGCTGCGGTTTTTATCGCCCTCAAACGACTTCACAAAAAAAATCGCCTTCAGCTCGTCGACCTTAAGCCTTTGTACGCTTCTAGCTTCGTCCTCAACCGTAACAAATTCGTCATACGGCGAAAAATCAAGGACATAAGTCTTCAGGACTCTCCCATCAACGAACCTCGCTATCACCTTTTGGCGTTGCATGTGCCAATTTTAACATAATAAACGAATATTTTTAACTTAAAATACACTCCCGCAAGCCGGTCCTGAGAAAGTATTCTCGGGGCAATATGTTAAAATAAGGCACTTGCCATGAGATCCGCTGCCGTTGATGTAGGCTCCAATACGATAAGAATGCTCATCGGAGAAGTCCGCGGTAATTCCTTGTCGCGCCTCTGCACGGACCGTGTCGTTACGAGACTTGCCGAGGGTATCGGGGATTCGGGGACCCTAAGGGAAGAGAACATGAAGAGGTCCGTGTCTGTGCTCAGGAGTTTTTCCTTGATATTCCGAGAATACGGAGCAATGCGCATCGGCGCAGTCGGAACCAGCGCACTCAGGGAGGCCCTTAACAGCCGTGACTTCCTCGATGAAGTTTTTCAGGAAACCGGGACGAAGATCGAGATCATTTCCGGCGCAAAAGAAGCCGAGCTCACCTCAAAAGGGGTCCTGCTCGGATTTAGAGAGCCTCTCGCCCCTTCGTTGATTATAGATATCGGCGGGGGAAGCACTGAATGGATCAGCTTCGATCCGGAGCGGACCGGTACGCCGTCATACGGTTCTTTGGACCTTGGCGTCATAAAACTCCTCGAGAGGTTTATAAGGGCCGATCCGCCTTCCGAACTTGACCTGAAGGCCCTCGAAAAGGAAATAGAGACACAACTCCCGAAAGTGGGCCTCGCGGGAAAGAAGTACACATCCGGATCCAGGGCTGTCAGACTCGTGGGGACCGGCGGTACGATAACGACACTGGCATCTCTGGACCTTGGACTTGCGACATACGATCCGAGCAGGATACATATGCACAAGACGGACATAGGAAGACTCTACAAGCTCAAAGACATGCTCGTCCGCCTGCCTCTTTCGAGGAGGATGAAAGTTGACGGTCTTGATCCGGGCAGGGCCGACTTGATTATCCCCGGTATTCTGCTTACAATTAAACTCATGGAATTTTTCGGTTTTCAGGAAATCATAGCGAGCGATTACGGGCTGCTCGAAGGCCTGCTGAAGGAGATGAGCGAATGAAGACGGCCTTTGAAAGACCAAAGAGTCTCAAGCCGGCGCCGTTCAGGTACTGCCCGGGCTGCGGACATAGCCTCATACACAGGCTCGTGGCCGAAGGCATCGACGCGCTTGGTATTCGTGAAAAGGTGATCAGCATAGCCCCTGTGGGCTGTGCTGTTTTTGCATACGATTATTTTGATTTCGACACGCTGGAGGTCGCCCACGGCCGCCCTCCGGCGGCCGCGACCGCGATGAAGAGGGTCCTGCCCGACCGGATCATTTTTTCGTATCAGGGGGACGGGGACCTCGCCGCGATAGGCACCTCCGAGATAATTCACGCTGCCGCAAGGGGGGAGAATATTACCGTATTCTTTGTGAATAATGCGACCTATGGGATGACCGGCGGCCAGATGGCGCCCACCACCCTTATCGGCCAGAGGACCTCTACAACACAAAAGGGCAGAGAAGCGAAACTGACCGGCTATCCGCTTCATGTCTCGGAGTTGTTGGCCACAATCGAGGGCACCTCCCTGATTGCGCGGACATCGGTCGATTCACCTAAGAACCTCCTCCGGACAAAGGCCCTCATCGAAAAGGCCTTCAGATACCAGATGGAGAATAAGGGCTTCAGTCTCATCGAGATACTTTCGCCCTGCCCGACCGACTGGGGACTCTCCCCCGAGGACTCCGTCAAATGGATGCGGACGGACATGATGCGCATATTCAAACTCGGAGTTCTTAAAGACAAGTTTGCAGAGACCTCTGCGGGCGGTGAGGGCGTTCAGGAGTGATGGAGACCGGGATATTGGTTGCCGGCTCAGGCGGGCAGGGCATACTCCTGCTCGGCAGACTTATCGCCTACGCGGGGATGCTTGAAGGGAAGGAAGTCACATGTTTTCCCTCCTATGGCGCCGAAGTCAGGGGCGGCACTGCCAACTCCACGGTTATAATCTCGGACGACCTTATAGGCTCGCCGATCCTGAGGAATCCGGATGTGCTGATCGTGATGAACGGGGCGTCGCTGAAGAAGTTCCAGCCGAGACTTAAGCAGGAAGGGGTCATGTTGTTTGACTCATCTCTTGTCGGGTCTTCGGAACTAAGGCCGGATATCCGCGCCGTGGGCATCCCGGCCAGTGACATTGCTTCCTCCATAGGCGAAGACGCTCCTTCGCGAGAAGGCGCCGCCCTTTCTGCCTCCCGCGTCAGGTCCGCCAACATGGTCATGCTCGGCGCCCTGGTCGCGGTGACCGGGGCACTGAAGACCGGGAACGTCCTTAGCGCCCTTGAGAAGCTGACTGCAGCCAAGAGAGGAAAGACGATCGAAGGCAACAGAGAAGCGATCAGGAGGGGGATAGAATATTTTGCTGATAAGAAAAGCTAATATTGCGGACATCAAGGCGATCCATAAACTCATAAACGAATTTGCGAGGAAGGGCGAGATGATACCCCGTTCCCTGAACGATCTTTATGAGAACATACGGGATATTTACGCCTGCGAGGACGGAGGCGAGATAAAAGGCGTGTGCGCGCTGCACATCCTTTGGGAGGACCTCGCCGAGATAAGGTCTCTGTCCGTGAGGTCGGACTCACAGGGGACCGGCATCGGCAGGAAGCTTGTAAAGGCTTGCATAGGGGAGGCCCGGAAACTGGGGATAAAGAAGATATTTGCCCTCACATACCACCCGGATTTCTTCAGGAAGCTGGGCTTCGCAGACATCGACAAATCCGAGCTGCCTCAGAAGATATGGGGCGAGTGTCTGAGGTGTCCGAAATTCCCGGAATGCGATGAAGCAGCGGTAATCCTAAGACTGCGGGGGAATTGATACCGGACGGTCCCGGACTCCCTTGTCCCGTCACCTCCTGATATCTTTCAGACCCTTGAGGGTATCGGCCATGATCTCTTTCATGCTCTCCTGATCGAGGTTCTTCAGGTTCAGGGCATAATCCTTATAGTCGGGAGGGTCGACGAATACGATTTCGAACGGCACAGAGTCGCCTTTCTTGATGACCATCCTGTTCGCCACTTCGGACGGATCCGGCCTTTGGATATTTTGTCCCCTCCTCCTGAGAATTTCGGTGTCTTTGACACTGAACATCTGAATGCCGTTCACGAGGGTCGCCTTTTTCAGGACGCTGCCGCTGTCATCAAGCAGCTCTGCAACAGCTATCCATCCGGTCTTGTCATTCCCCGAGGAGTTGACGATCGTGCCGCTTATAACGAGGTCCCCCGCTCGTTGGACGATCTATCCTGTTCTTTGATTATCAGTCCCTCGGAACTCATCTGCTTCGCCGATTCGTTATAGGCGAATTTCGCCTGATAAAGTCCTTTTACGTCCATGCCGATGGTAAAGACCATGACAAAGAAAAGCACCCCCACAAAGGCCGTCTGCCGTCCTGAAAGGGCAGCGGAGAGGGAGCCCTTCTCATCCGGGAAGACAAACCTCCTGACGAGTATTACAACGGCCGACACGAGCGCGGCCTTGATGAGCCCGCCCAGAACAGAGCCGAAGATAACGGCGAGGCCCAGAATGCCGCCCATGAATGTCGCGACAAAGAGCCCGCCAGCGAGACCGATGATGACGCCGATAAGCGCGCCGATCAGTCCCCCTTTGACCGACCAGACATCGATCTCTGTTCTTGCGCCGACATAAGACAGAGACATCCCTATGAGAATACCGAAGGACAGCATTTTCAAGAGCACCAGGACGAGGGCCGCAGCCGCGGTATACCCGCTCACCTGCACTCCCAAAGACATAATGCCGATCCCGAGCAGGGTCGTCATGAGGACCGGGACTGCGCAGCCGAGTCCTCCGAGCGCTCCGGCATAGGAGCCGTAAACCAGAGGGTTTGTTCCGGAACCTTTCGGTACACTGAGATCGTCGGAGGCTGAATCCTTCTTGAACACGAGGTTGTTCCCGCAGCGAGGACATTTGAAAATAATGCCTTCTTCGGGCATCTTTGCTTCGTCAAAGAAATACGGCTTCTTACACTTCCTGCAAGTCATCTTCATCGTTCCACCTCCGTCATAACCGCGCACTTTTTTCCGGCCGGAGCCTCACGACCACCGTCCCTGCCGCAATGTCCCCGAGCCTCTGCCACTTCATGGTGCCTGCGAGAGACACCACGGCCACCAGATAATAGAACAAACAGTCGATGACCCTGAGAAGATTTCTCAGGAACCCCTTCAAGACGGTGCATCGGGTAAAGTCATCGCCGAGCACGACGATCCCGCAGAGCTTTTTCCCCAAGGTCTTCCCCCACACTCCCTCAAGCAGCGAGTGATAAAGGAAGCCGCCGAGTATCAAGGATGTGATCAGGATCAGAATAGAGCCCATGAACAGGAAAGGGTTATCAAGAAAATCGCCTCTCCTGAACAGGACGAAAACCGCTACCGACACCGGACTCGTCACAACAATTGTGTCTATGACTTTCGCGAGGGCGCGTCTGATAAGGCTTGCGAATTCGTACTCTTCGGAGCCGGACCTCCACGTCTTCAGTTTGAATTTGCTGATAAGGGCCGACATGGAGAAGATAAATACGAAGAAGATTATATAAGGCAGAAATACAAGGCAGAGGAACCTGGCCGGACCGCCGGAGAAAGGGAAACTGCTCTGAATAGTGAAAGGACCCTGCGCGTTCTCGTTCTTCTCGCCGAGAATGTAGTACTTGATCGAAACAAAATTCCTTTGGAAGATAATAATGTCGCCGTTGAAAACCGCGGGCGTTGAGCCGAACAGCGTGTCTCTTATGCGAATGTCTTTGGGTTCCGACCATGTCCCCTTGTCGTAGATTCTGAGTATCAACGAAGATTCCCTGCCGTAGCCGGGGCTTCCCACGAAATATATCCTGTCCTTATACGCAATAACCTTGTATCTGCCGACTCCTCCGAAAGTCTGATGTTGACTCCACCCCTTCCCGTCGTAACGGTCCCAGGAAACCGTGCTTCCGCTCTTCCTGAAAAGGTGGAGTGAGTTGCCGTCTGATACAATCCGGGATGTACATATGCCGGGCTTGTCCGTTGATTCATCGTCCGGAAGCGATATCTCCTTCACTTCCCCGTCCGAAATGAGATTCAAGACGGTCCTGTTTCTGACCGTGCTCAGGACCCATACGCTTCCGGCGCCGACAGCGCCCCTGGGGCTGCTTCCGATCGAGTCATTCTTATATTCTTCCCACTTCTCACCGTCAAAGGTCCTGTATAGTCCCCTGTCGAAAAAATAGATCTTACTCTCCGTAGGATAAAAGGAGCTGTATTGTTTCACTTTTACCGCATCAGAAAGGGAACTGCCGTCATAAATCCTCAAGGTTGCGAGTTCTTTCGGAGGACCTTCTATTGCGTCCCGGTCCCTGAAGTCAATGTTCTTCGAAAAGATCAACAGCTTCCCGTGGAGACCGGCAACGTCATCCGATAGCGAGGGAAATGGAAACAGGCTGAAAAACCAATGAGGGAAGAGGAAAATCGCCCCGATGAAGATCAAATATATGCAGAAGAACCCGAGGAAACCAAGGCTTGCGACGCCCAGGGCCAGCCTTATATTCTTCTTTTTCTCGGCCTCGTTAAAAGACGTTTCCACAGAAGACCTTCCCCTCCTGAAATTCTCGTCCGATGCGACCGCCTATGCGAGTATATGTATCAGGGAGCGTAAAGGCAATACCCATGCCGGGGTATTTTTGGGGGACAGCCCGGCTCGTTCTTATGAAAACTCATGACCTCGACATGATATAATCGTGCGGTGCGGCTCCAATAACATGGGTGCGGGAAGAAGGGTTCCGGAGAAAGGAGAAGTTTGATGCCAAATAAGAACTATAAGACAGTGACGTGCCAGGTTTGCAAATCTGAAAAGAAGATATGCGAAATAATGCCGGCGTCTCTGGTGCGCGGAGTGATTGCGGAGAGAATCAAAGCGGCTTGTCCCGACTGGACGCCAAACAGTTACGTCTGCATTACGGACCTGAACCGGTTCAGAAACGATTATCTGACAGACGTCATAAAGCAAGACAGGGGCGAGCTGACGGAGATCGAGGCTGATGTTGTCAGGAGCCTACACGAGCAGGAGCTGCTTTCAAAGAATCTCAACGCCGAATATGACAGTCAGCTGACGCTGGGACAGCGGCTGGCAGACAAGATTGCGGATTTCGGCGGCAGCTGGCGGTTTATAGGGATCTTCGCCCTGGTGCTTCTATTATGGGTAATAGTAAATACGACCTTCTTTCTGAGAAGACCGTTTGACCCCTACCCCTACATCTTTCTCAATCTGGTGTTGTCCTGTCTTGCGGCCATTCAGGCGCCGGTCATCATGATGAGTCAGAACAGGCAGGAAGAAAAAGACCGTTTGAGGGCCGATTATGATTACAAGGTGAATCTGAAGGCGGAGCTGGAGATCAGACACCTGCATGAAAAGATAGATCATCTACTTAACAGTCAGTGGCAGCGGCTCCTGGAAATCCAGGAGATACAGACAGAACTGATGGAGGAAGTCGCGGAAAAACGTACACGTCCTCGATAGAGGTTACCGTCGAACAGTGAAAACTAAGAAATTTCGGTAATCTCGGGAGGCATCGTTTTCTTCAGATATTCCAAGGCCACCGTATGCTTCCCGCCCTCTTCGTCGTATTCAGTTACGACGTAAGTCGGCTCGATCTTGCTGCACCACGCCCCGCAATTGGCATAAACAGCAAAGGGCTCTTCCCCCGGCCCCGGTGAAACAATGGGAGAAGGTGCTCTCAAATATGTGTTCTCTTTCCTGTGGGTGTGACCGAAGATTATAATCTTCTTGCCAAGCTTCTGCGCTATGCTATATGCCACGCCGTCAAGACCCACGGCCTCTCTCCAGACTGAACGGATGCCGCCCAAGAGGCCATGGCTTTCCACCCAGTCAATCCCCAATCTTGCATATTGCCGCCTTACTTCTCCCAGGGTTATGACGCCGCCGTCGAGCGTAGTTATGGAAGTGTCATCATCGACGTTCCCCAGTTCATCCGCCAGATAAGTCAGAGGGGCATTTACGAGGGGGTCCTTTATGATTCCCCTGGCATCCACATTGTAGCCGCCCGTTGAAGGAAACCTCATTTCTATTTCGGCTGCGATATAGAAATGCTGTTTTCTCTCCGACACAGTCGCGGCCAGGCGTGAAATATAATGGCCGATGGGAACTTCATGCCTGGGATCGACCGCATTGTACATGGCGTACTGGTGTCCGTGTTCGGCATGGATGCCGTCAGCGGTGTCGTATGTATCCTGAAAGGTTATGCCTGCAAAGACGCTTTGCCTGAAACTGTCAAGCTCTGTTTCCATCAGCGTCATGTCGTGATTGCCCATGACATAGGTGACTTTCTTCATCCTGGCAAGCTCCCGCAAATTCCTCATAATGCCGCTTATGTGCGGCGCATCCGCTATGTTTTCGTATTTGGGTGGCTGGGTTTCGATAGGATATACCCAACCGTCCACCAAGTCGCCCAGCAGAATGACTTCCCGGACAGAATTGTCATTAGTTAAGGTTGCCAGAAAACCGCCAAAAGCTGCGGCCTCATCTTTATCAAACCAGTCATAACAGCCCGGTTTCCCCAGGCTCCAGCCCGGACTCATGTGGACATCGCTGACAAACACCCTCTTGATAGGCATAGCTCCTCCCCAGGTCGCTGTTGTTAATAGAAATGCTCTGCAATCCTCCTAAAGATGCTATCCGCTGAAATAAGTGATCTTCCCGGCCTGAATCCCGGCCCGCGCCACATCTTCGGGGGTGGTGTTCGAGATGGCTATTTCGTCGCCAAGAAAATCTCTTCCAGACAGCTTGTAGCAATACCTTACAAAGGCGCTGCAATACATAGCGTGGGGATCATTCAGAGGATTAGGCAGCCATTGCTTTCCGGTAATTATTGCCAGCCACGTCCCCAGGAGCTCCTGAACCGGATAGAGTATCTGCTCGTCCACAAGCTGAAGAGCGGTGGCCAGAACATTATCCCTTTCGTTGGCCGAGAGTCCGAAATCAATGAGCGCGGCATTTTCCACCTTATCACCACACCATTTGCCGATCCAGTTTTCCTGTGCGCCATTGCGGACCATCGGCTTGAAGACCTCGATATTGAGATCACTTTCGAATATATACGGGCTCCTTGCTGTGCTGTCTCCGGGGCCTCTCCTGTCAAGCCGCAGATCCCCAAGTAGAAAGCAGTGGGACCAAAGAGAGGGCTTTCGGTCCTTTGTGATAAGACGCTGCGCCTCCCTTATGGCCAGACCTATCGGGTCGTTGGCTCCTACAAGGGCGACGAGGCCAGGCCTAAAATTCGTCGAAAAGAAATCGAGGAGCCTCTGATTCGGATTTTCCATGATCTTCATCCCCCGCGATAATGTCGATTTGGTTCAATAATAGTAGGTTCGACAAAAGAAGTAAATCACCCTCTATGGGTATTTCTTGGGGACAGGTGGAAACTACTGAACCATATTATCACTCTTAAACTTTGTTGCATAACGGGCAGGCACGACTCAAAACCTTTCTTGCAATCGACGGGATATCATGATCTGGAAGCCGGGATCAATAAATGCCGACTGTGACGACATGTGTCAAAGTGCTTATTAGAAATTTACATTACGGTGTCGAAACAAGAAAGCTTTGAGCCGTCCCATATTTCAGGGCCGACCAGTCCCACCGTTCCCGGGCGGGGCATTGAGCAGTATCTTCACATACGCCTTTGAGCGCAGCTCGGCGATCTGTTTCTTGAGAAGCTCATTGGTCTGCTCCTCGGTCAGTAGCGTCTCGATCTTGTCCCTCACGGACTCATACGGCGCCCCCCCGAATTCCTTTTCATTCTTCTTGTAATAGCTTTCAATATCCTCTTCCCTCACTCTGACCAATGCCCTCACCTTCAGTTCTTCATATTCATTAAGAATCTCATCATCGGTCTTTGCCTCGATCTTCAGTCTCCTGGCATCGTTCAGGAGCAAAAGCCTGTTGACCATCGTATTTAAGACCTCTTGCATTGTGATATCGGGCTGGAGCTTCCTGGTCCGCTCATAAGTCTCCTTGAGCTCACTCAGCGTTATGGCCCTGTCATTCACAAAGGCGACAACCCGGTCGATCAGCTCGGCGTTAGCCTCGCAAGTGAAGAGTGAAAAGTGAAGAGTGAAGAGTGAAAGGAGGATCATAATTTTCAATTTATAATTTGCAGTCTTCATTATTCAGAACGCCTGCCCTATGCTGAAGAACAGCTCTCCCCTGCTCAAACCGGGTTCTTTCTTAAGCTTATAGCCGTAATCGAGGCGGAAAGGCCCCACGGGAGTGTCATACCTGAGACCTATCCCGACTGCGTGTTTAATCGTCCCGTCTATGTCGGAGATTCTCTGCCAGACGTTGCCGCTGTCCAGGAAAGTGACGACGCCTATGCCCTTTCCGAGAAAGGTGCGTAGTTCGAGGTTCGTCTCTACAAAAGCGTTTCCTCCGGTCGGATTGCCGTTGGCGCCTCTCGGACCAAGGGTGTCCTGGGCGTATCCCCTAACGCTGTTTCTTCCTCCGAGGAAGAACCTCTCGACCAGCGGAAGTATCGTGTCGTGGCCCCATCCCTGGGCCACGCCGAACCTCAAAGCGGCTGCTCCCACAAAGGGCCCCCAGATCTCCTGATAGACGCTGCCATTGAACACGGCCTTCGCGAAGTTCGTCTGGGAAAGGATCGCAGAGGAGGAAAGCTTGACCGTGAACCCGGCGAGTACGCCCTTCCTCGGCTCGAAGGGATTGTCGCGGGTATCGTAAGTGACGCCGGGACTTATGCTGCTGATGCCGAGTCTCCCGGCGTCCCTGTCCGTGAGGACGATGTCGGGCTGCACCTCGAAGGTGTTCGATACGGCGTAATCGTAATAGAGACTTCCCTTCATCGCGTCTGTAAGCTGCTTCTCGACCCCGAGCGAGATGCCGTATTTCCTGTAACGGTACATGATCACTTTGGTGTCGATATTTTTTTCTTCCCTCTCATTGCGGTAAAGGGTCCCCTTGAACGAAAGATGCCTTGCCAGAAACCACGGGTCCACATAATTGATGGCATAGAGCTTCTCAAGGGAATTATAGCCGACCCTCAGAGATATCTGGCGGTTCATACCGAAAAGGTTCTTGTATCCGATATCGACGGTACCGTTCACCTTGTCGTAGTTGTTGTACCCGATCCCGAACTCAACAGAGCCAGCATTGCCCTCCGTAACCTCGATGAGGATATCGCGCTTATGATCGTACGGATCGAGCGGCTCTATCCGCACCTCCGTAAAGAGTCCCAGCCTATAGAGTCTCTGCCGCTCCTTCGCCAGAACATTATAGTTGAACGGGCCGGATTCCTTATGGAGCAATTCCCTCTCGATGACCACTGTCTTTGTCTCGACATTTCCCGTCACTATCGTCTTGCCGAAGAAAGTCCTTTCCCCCTCGCGTATGCTGAAGGTGATATCGGCGCTCTCTCCTGAAAATTTGACCTCCGCGTTTATCGCCACATCGATGAAGCCTTTTTCGTAATAAAGGTCGATGACCCTCTGTCTCGCGTCAGCTATGTCCACCTCGTTGTAAGGCGAGCCCTCCTTCAGTCTGGCGGCCTTCAGTATTTCCTCACGCGGCACCGAGACCGCGCCTGAAACCTCCACTTTGCCTATCACCGTCTTCGGCCCCTCCTTGACCGGTATCGTTATCGTCGCTTTTTCTTTCTCTATCTCCACGCCCGGGGTCTCGACGACTACAGAAAGGTAACCGAGCGCGACATAAAACTCCCTCACCATATCGACGTCGGAAGAGAGGAGAGACGGATCATAGTAGTCCCCTTCCTTAAGAGGCAGGACTGCCTTGAGGTTCTTCTCAGGAAGGGTCATGCCGGGGAATTTCAGCTCGCCCACCTTGACCTGTTCTCCCTCGAAAATAAAGAAGCTCAGCGTAATGGTGTCGTCCGCTTCCGACATAACCGGCGCCGCCTGGGCCGACGAATATCCCTTGGCGTAATAGAGAGAGACTATCTTGCGCGTAGCATCTTCGACCAGATCGTCCCGGACTGCCCCCGCATCCCGGAACGGCATTTCCTTCAAGAGCTCTTTGGAGCTGAAGACCGTGTTGCCGTCGAAGTTCATCCGGAGCTTCTTGCCCATGTTAACGTCGATGTCGAGCCGTCCGTCCGCGAACCTATAGGAAACGACCGGGTTGAGATAACCGAGGCTTTTATAATGCTCGCTTATCCTGTCCATATCGCTCTGCACAGCCTTTTGGTCATACCTGTCGCCGTCTGAGACATGGACTATATGCCTCACCTCTGCTTCAGGCGCTCCATGTACCAGGATCTGCTTTATCAGGAGAGGCAGTCCTTCCTCGACCGTAAGAGCGATGTCCTTGAAATAGGTCTTGGATGTGTTCTTCACTGTAGCCGTCACAATGGCGTACGGAAACCCTCTTTCGGCAAGCTTCTCCTTCAGTCGCTTCACGGCTCCGTCAAGAAGGTCATACCTCAGGATGTCATCCTCCTTAAACTCAAACATTTTCCGTATCTCGCGTGACGAAAAGAAGTTGTTGCCGCTTACTTCGACGCTCCTGATCCGGTCCCTTTCCAGCACCACAATTCTCACGTCCGTGCGGGCTGCATTGGCGTAGACCTCTATATCATTGAATATCCCTTTGAAGAAGGCCCGTTTTATCCCCTCTCGGACCTTCAGGGGATCGAGCACTTCGCCGACCTTGAGATCAAGGAGGCCGAGGAGCTCTTCTTTGCTGATGGAGGCGAGACCTTCCACATCGATCTTTTCGATCGGTTGCGAGGCAATCGCCGGAACCGCCATAAAAAGAAGCAACGCAAAAGCCAAAAAAAAAGTCTGTCTGTTCGTAAGTTCCATCGTACCTATCTAAAACCGAACCTGAATTTCACGCTTCCTCCGAAACCCCCGGTCTCGTCTCGCTCTCCTATAAGAGCGACGTTGCTCCCGATATTGTACTCCAGCCTGATCACGTCCGTGGCGACGGAGCCGAGGGCGGTCGAATAAGTCACGGAAAGCTTGTCCCCCATAAGCCTCTTTGAAACCGTCAGACGCTGCTCGGATTTTCCGGTCGTCCGGGAGACGTAGGGCTCCACGCCTATCCTGTCTATCCCCGTAAGGCTTCTCAGCCTTTCCTGGGCCACGCTCTGGAGCTGCCCGGACAGGAACGATGTTGCGGCGGTTGTCCCAATCCCTCCCTGAATGCCCTTCGACTCGCCGGAGAGAGTTCCCACGGTGAGCAAACTGAGGATATCTACGTCCTCGAGCGTAGGGTTCGAACTCAGCAGCATTGTAAAATGGTCCGTCTGTCCCTCGAGCACCATCCTTATCGTGTATCCCTGGATCGTGGTCTCCGCACTGATGTCCATCGTGGGGTTGATCCTCCTGGGGTCAGCGAAGTCGGCGCTCGCGTTGAGGATCCTGAACTCATTGTTCCTGAAGTAGACGATCCCGGTCTTTGTGGTGACCCGGCCGAAGATCAGGGGGTCTGAGATCGTACCTCTCAGGACCACGTCGACCTTGAGAGATGCCCTAGCAATGTTGTTGTTTATGACGACATCGTCCGAGCCCTGTATCCTTATGTTGAGGTTGGTCTTTTGAAAGGCCCCTATCTCGCCCCTTGGCTTCTCTGCAGGCTTTGCCTTCAGGAGCCAGCTTTGCCACTCGACCGGCTCCCTGTAGGCGGCGCGATTGATCCTGACGTCTCCGCCCAGGGTCTGGGAATCAAGAGTTCCGGTGTAGACCAGGCTGCCGTCGAAATTGGCCGTAAAATCCTTGGAGATGACGACCCCGATATTGCTCACTGCCGCATTGACATAAAACCGTTTCAGGGAAAAGCCCTGGAGCAGGGCGACCCCGGTTATATCCGCATCTCCGCCGGCCAGTTTTCCCGAGAGTTTTTCTATCACGATCCTGTCCCCGTCCATGTAGAGATATCCATTCAGAGAGCTGATCCGGTAAGGCAGGTCCTTCACGCCGAAGATCGCGTTTTTGACCGTAACACCGCCGTCTATCCTCGGGTTGGTCCACTTGCCGGTGACCGAGAAAACGAACCCGGCATCTCCCCTCACCGTGTCTATTTTCTTTGACAGACCCTTAATCGGAGCAAGCGAGGAATTGCCTTCCACATCCAGATTGTATTCCCTTCCGATTTCCATGCTTCCCGACATTCTGAACGATCCGCTTCCGCTCCTGAGTCCGACATTTGAAAGGACCACCTTCCTGTCGGTCACCTCGAAATTGATGTCGGAGTCGTTTGTGAGATTGTTGCCGTAAAAAGTGGTGCCCACCTGGCTGAGGACCACCTTTGCGGAAAAATGGTCCTTGTCCCCAGCCATGGCTGCCGAGCCCCTCAAACTAAGAATGAAATCTTCCGGGACCTCCTTTAACCAGGGGCTCACGAGATAGTCGTACCTCCCGGATTTAAGATCAAGGCGCCCTGTCCACGGCAGCCCGTCCGTCAGATTCATCTTTCCTGTAAGGGCGGCCTTGTTGTTGAGAAAACTCATATCCAGCGAAAGGACCTTTTCCTTCACCAGGACGGAAACCTTTCCCTCGCCGAGGTCGGTGTCTTTCAGCCTGCCCCCGTGAATCATGCCTTCCAGACTCCCTGCGGGGTTGTCGAACGTGCCCTCGCCTTCGGCCCGGAATGTTACATAAGCATCCGGCGGAAGACCCTTGAGAGAAACTATATCTTTTGGGTATACCTTGCCGGACGATATCCTGAGGCTGAACCTGTCGTCGTGGGATATGCTGCCTTTTCCGGACAGTGTGGAGTCGCCCTTTCTTGCGAGTCCGTCTTCGATCGTAAATTTCCGGTAGTCGTACGAAAAAGAAAAAGACGCGGAATCAACGCCGAATTTGCCCATGCCGGCGTTCGATATGCGTCCGATGCCTTTGAAAACAGGCTGAGGTCCGAACCCCTTGATCGTCGTGACAGCGTCAAACCTTCCACTGGGCTTCTGCTTCAGCTTACCCCTATAAACGATCCCGACAAATCTCTGAAGATCGCCGTTCTTCATAGTCAATGACAGGTCGTAGAAATGTTTCTTGAAATCGAAGAGCTCTTTGCTCTCGGGAAACCTGACAGTCCCCTTCATCGTGAGAACGGACGAATTCTCAGGGCCGGCGCCGGCGACAGCAGACAGGTCCCTGAGTTCGAGAAGGTTCTTTCTATAATCCACGGTCGCGGTCACGTCACCCAGCCCGTAACCTTCGTAAGATGCGGCGGCCAGCTTTGCCCTGCCGCTTATTGTCGGATCATCAAAGGCGCCCGTTACTGTTCCGGCAAACTCTCCGGAACCCGTCACGTCCTGATAATCCGGCCCTGTAAGGTCTAGGATGTCGGACGTCTTCATCTGAGCAGACATGGAAAGCCTGCGGTCATCCAGGTCAATGTTCCCGCTGAAATCTATAAGGGACTTGCCGGTATTGAGGGAGCCTCTCGCGATGGCTATCACTCTTTTATTCAGGCTGTAAGCCCCTCTTATCTTCTTTATTCTTCCGATAAAGTCCCTGCCGGGCCGGCTGCTTTCGTACAAAAACGAGCCCGAGGGATCGAACTCGGTGCCTGACGTGTGCAGGTCACCCCTGACCTTTCCTAACGGAATCGCCGGCTTCCATCCGATTAGGTCGAGCACCGGCGGACTGTCGACGCCGGAAAAACCCACGTTCAATGAATAGAACCCATCGCCCATTACAGACACAACGGCATTTGCGTCCGCCGTGCCGTTATACAAAGAGGCCTTGCCGTCCTCGAAGTCGAGCCTGCCGCCGGAATACTTGACCAGACATCTGAGATCGTCGACCCGGACCCCGTAGAGATCGCCTTTCTTCAGACGCGTCCTGGCTTCCCCGACAATATTCTTCAGTGGCCCCTTCATCGAGCCTGCAAAATCGACCGGCCCCTTCACGGGTTCATTTACCTTCAGGAGCTCCAGAAGGGTCTGGACATATAAGTTCCCTTTGACCTCCAGGTCCAGAACGGAATTCGCGAGATCGTCCTTGGCAAGTCGTATTGTCCCCTTTGCGGAAACGTTTCCCTCACCCGGCTGCTTCAGACTGAATATCCTCTTGAAGGATTCCGTGAGAAGGCCCAGGCGGACACTCAGACTCGATCCGCTTTTTGAAAGCAATGTGCCGCTTGTGTTTATCATGGAACCATAGAATCCTATCTGGAGCGCCTTCACCTCCACCGAGCCGTCTTTGATCGAAAAGGCCCCTTTGATCTCGCTCTTGACCTCAGGCCATCCTTTCACCGTAGAGGCGAGTTCCTTCAGTGCAAAGCTTATCCTCGGTGCGGCGCGTCTTCGGCTGAGAAAATTCTCCCGGGAGCTGAGTACCGCTTCTCCGCTGAATCCGCTCCCGCTGAAAAGCCCTCCTTTATAACCCAGGACGAATTTGCCGTCCTCCAGCGCCACGGCCCTGACTACGACCTTGACCGGGGTCTTCCTCGGCAATTCGATGTATTTCCTGACATTCGAGATAATCTCTTCGAGCTTGACAGCATCAGTCTTCAGGTCGATCCCCTTCACGACCAGTCTCCTCATAACAAGCCGCTTTCTCAGAAGGCCGGACAGGTCCACATACCCCTTGACCCGGGGCACATTCAGGATCTCCTTTCCCTCTTCGATCACCTTGAGGTCCCTCGCCTCGACAAAGAGCGGGAAGATGTTGACATATATCCTACGGGCCGTGACCTGCCGTCCTGTCGCAGCGGAGAGTTCGGGCAGTACTATCCCCTTCAGAAAATTCGAAACATTCGGGCCTCTTGAAAGAAAGAAGACAACGCCGAAGACCACGGCGAGCGCGGACAGAACAATTATCTTCTTTATCGTAATCTTTCCCATAACGACAAGAGAAGCCCGCAGGCGCTTACGTCCTCTATCTTTCCGCCCCTGCGCTGAACATAGAAGCTGTCGTGAGCAATGCCTGCCTCGGTGTTTATCTTCGCTGATATTATATCAATATCTTTCTCGAACATAAGACTGGTTGCATCATACAGGAGCCCGATCCTGTCCTGAGCGAAAAATTCGAGTATGCTGTATTCGGTTGAGGTCTCATTGTCGATTTCCAGGAACGGAGGGAACCTCCTGTGGAAGCCCGACACAGCGGAAGCTTCAGGCCGTTTCTCCCTTTGATTGGCTCCGGGCGGAGCATATCCCGAAGTCACCGCGTTTCTGAGGGTCTCTATGACAAGTTTCTCTATCCCTTCCCACCAGATATCCCGCCAATTCGAAATCTGGATCCTGTCGATCACCAGGCCGTTCCTCCCGGTATAGACCCTCGCCCTGCAGACGTTCATACCCAGGGACGAGAGGGCGCCGACGATACTCGAAAAAAGGCCGGGCCTGTCCCATGCGCCCACTGTGATCTCCGCAGTCCCTCCGGCGGCGGAGCTTACCTTCGCGCCAAAATTGCTCTTCGCCACTTCGGAGGCTAGCTCACAATCCTCTGCGATCTTTTCCGCGCTCGTGGAGATTACGTACCTCCCGGGCATAAGGGAAAGAAGGCCTTTTATATCTTCCCCCTTCTCTCCGGGCCTGCAGCTTATCTGACCGGGACCATGCCCGGCTAACCCATCGAGACTGCGCAGCGTTGATTCATATAATTCCCTTATCTGGTAGCTCTTCCAGTCGCTCCAGAAGTCGGGACCCACGGAGGCCATATCGGCATATGTCATAAGGTAGAGAAGATCGAGGTTTTCCCTGTCGGCGACCTCATCCGCAAACTGCGCTATTACCTCTGCATCGTCCGTCTCCCTCTTGAACGCCGTTACGGACATCAGGGTGTGGTTCTTCACAAGGAACTCTATCCTGTTTCTCATAGCCACCCCGAGGTTGAACCTCTCCGTGATGTTCTTGACCTCTCTATAGCCTTCGCCCTCATGATGCCACCCGGGCGCATCTCGCTCGGGGAACTTCTGCTTCCTCGTGATCCGCCTTTTTCCCACGTCGTGAAGGAGCAGTGAAAGGACTAGGGCCTCCTTTTCTTTTATCCTCCGGAATATCGCGGCCAAATGCTCCATGCTCTTGTACTTCGTAGCAGCCAGTTCCTCCAGCTTCCCTATGGCCCGGAGCGAATGTTCGTCAACGGTATATCTGTGGAACGGCTCGTATACCACGAGGTAGCTCAGCGCGCCGAATTCCGGAATAAACCTTCCGAGCACGCCGCTGCGGTGCATCTCCCTCAGGGTATTATATACCCTCGGCCCGCGCAGTACCGACAGAAAAGACTCTACTGCCCGCTGCGAATGTCTTGCCCGGTCAGTGATACGAAAGAGGTTCTTCTTTATCTCGTCACGCAAAGCAGGACTGAACTTCTTTCCGGTCCTGGACATTACATGGAACGCCTCCATGACCATGTCCGCATTGCCGGCGATCTCTCTCATGGGGACGATCCTGTCCCTCGAAAGCGAAAAATTCTCGGTCATCCTCTTCTTTGTTACGGGCAGCGAAAAACGGATGTATTGCATGCTGCACATATCGAGGGCGTGGGCGGAAACGTCGTCTATGACCGCACTCTTAAGGTAAAGGTATCTCATAAACCGCTCGGAAGCGTAAAAACTTTTCGAGCCCCGGAAATTGAGCAGACGGGCCACCGGCTCATGGAATTCAAAGGAAAGAGTATCGTTCCGCCTTCCGCTCAGCAGGTGGAGACAAAACCTTACTTTGAGCATGAAATCATACGCCTTGCGGAGACGCTGGAAATCGTAAGGGTTGAGCACTTTAGTGAGCTCGCCGAAGTGTCTTACCCTGAAGGCCAGGCTCGCCAGCCACAACACCGTATGAACTTCCCTAAGTCCGCCCTTCCCCTCCTTGACGTTCGGCTCAAGCATGAAAACAGAATCGCCGAACCTCTTATGGCGCGCCTCCACTTCCTTAAGCTTGTTGGTGACATAGCTTCGCTGGTTCCGGAAAGCGACCTCCGGATATACGGTCTCCTTAAAGAACCTGTAAAGAGAGCTGTCTCCGGCGATGAACCTGTGTTCAAGCAGGGATGTCCTTGTCCTGATGTCCTTCCTTGCCTCGTTGATGCAATCGTCCGCGGTCCTGAAGGAGTGGCTTATGTCGAGCCTAGCGTCCCAGAGCTTGTAAAGCAGTTGACGGGCCCCTTCAGCATAGGACCTATCGGATGCAAACAACATGATATCAACGTCGGAATGCGGTGCAAGTTCTGCTCTCCCGTAGCCGCCGAGGGCCATGAGACAAAGCCCCTGCTCTGAAGCCTTATCTTCTTTACTTGAGGAAGAGCCGGGAGAAATACCAAAGACGGAGGAAAAAAGTTCTTTTACAAGAGAATCTATTTTTTCTGTGTAAAGGGCCGTTAACTGTCGTCCGCCATAACCCTGCCTTATGAGTTCACTGAGCTCATGGAAATCCACTATATCGTTCTTATTCTGTCCCTTCTTTTTACATTATTATATCACGATACTGTCGGCTTGAACGGTCCTTTCCAGTGCACGTGTCCTCAAGGATAAGGATATTGAGGTTTAACATCGAAAGCGTGTAAACTATTCATGCTTCAGTATGCCGGGGTAGCTCAGTGGTAGAGCAGCTGATTCGTAATCAGCTGGTCGGGAGTTCAAGTCTCCTCCCCGGCTCCAGTTTTCCTCTTCTGTTCTTCTTGGATTTCTGATTGACAAGCATTTTTTGCATTTCGTAACAGTGCTCCTGAAATGGTCTTGTCTGAAATTGGTCAGCGCTGTTTTTTCTTGTGGGGGGGGGCAGGCCCAGAGTCAGGAGGGGTCAGACCCTGGGCCCGCGTGGAACGATATGATTCAACTTTACAAAAAGAATTTGAAGAAAATATGAAGAAATAAACCGCGCATCTAATTCTCCGAAAAAAATGATATGTCTTCTTGAATTGAAATGAAAATTGTTTTTTTGATAATATACACAAGTTTTTGTCCCAACGCTTTCATAGACGTCAAAGGAGGTCGATAATTATGCAGCCAAGAACGAGGATAGCGCTCATTGCCGTAGTCCTCACCGTGATCGCGTTCGCTTCCATATCTGCCGGTCCTGTCAATGCAGTTGTTGGTGAGCCAGCCATCACCGGTGTTGTCGTCAGTATTCAGAATTACACTATCTTTCTTCAGGGCTATGAAGAGGGGTTCAGACTTGCGGCGGTTTCCAGATTGCCAGAGGGGATCTCTCTTTCAAATATCAACGGCCTGATCGGGAAGTCCGTGACAATAACTTACCGCAGCGTGAGCGGAGGGCACCTCATACTGACACTTGTCGTGAATGCCCAGTGATAACGTACCTGAAATCATCAATGACAGGAGGAGCCATGAATAGATTTTTCTCGTTCATTATAAGTCTCGCTCTATTCGGTATTCTTTATCCAGTTTCGCAGTCTTCCGCCGCACCCGTTGTCGTTACCAGCCGCGCCGCCTTGGCCGGGAACGATTTTATAGACTGGGGTCTCTTCGGGCCTACATCCACTACCGTCACCGATCCCTCGAATATCAATTCAAACAACGGGGTCATTACGGCCACTGTCTCTATGCCGAGCGGAAACGACTTTCTGAGGGTTGATCAGGGCTCAGGCTGGGGCGGCAATTTTGCCGCCGGCGACCGTCTCCTCTGGACCAACATTGACAACGGGCCTATGGTGATATCATTTGATAAGCCGGTGAGTGCGGCCGGGGCCCAGATCCAGGCAGATTTCTACGGTGCGTTTACGGCGACTATCAATGTATATGATGCGTCAAATAATCTTATAGGCACGTTTAACTTCAACGGCAATTCAAACGGAAACGCGGATAACTCTGCCATCTTCCTCGGAGCTGCGGACACCTCTCCTACAATCAAGAGAATCGAATACAGCGTGGTCTCCTCTGCAACTCCAAATGATGATTTTGCGGTCAATCAGCTGGATATAATCGACCCGCCGACTACCGTGCCCACTATGACGGAATGGGGCATGATAATCTTCATGGCGCTTGCAGCGGCAGGCTCAATCTACTTACTGAGAAAGAAGAAACACGCGGCGGAAGACAACGCGTAGTCCCAACCCGGCAAAGCCGGATGCAAAGAAATTCTCACGCAAAGCACGCAAAGGGAAGACATTCCGAGCTTATGCTCATCGAGGCAATCTTTCTTCCTTTGCGACCTGGCGTCTTTGCGCGGAATATTCCCGTAATTTTATATGAGTTCTATCTTCTAAGATACCAATCAATGGGCTGCGTCCGTCTTTCAAATGCCTACTCTTTCTTATACAGGCTCTGCCTATGCTGGAAGAAGGCGTCTCTGAGGGCTACGTACGGCTCGATGGCCGATTCCTTGAAATCCTTGTAATCGTCTATAGTCAACGCATTCTCATTAAAGTAATTACCCGCGTCGGCGCCGGCCGCGTTGTACCAGGGCGTAAGGTAATCCCACGGAGTCAGATAGCCGTCTCCCACCATTCCGACGGTGTCCCTTAAAGACGAGGGCCCGAGGAAGGGCCAGATGATATAGAAGCCGTCCTTTATGCCGTAAGACCCGAGGGTTTGACCGAAGTCCTTGTCCTGCTTTTCCATGTGCCAATTATACCTGGCCACATCGAAAAGGCCGCCGAAACCGATAGTGCTGTTGACACTCAGACGGGCGAGCTCAATGCCCGCGCACTTCAGCTGGGCCTGAAGAAGGCAATTGACGAACCTGACAGGCGTCGATAAGTTGCTGAAGAAATTATTCACGGAAACGCGTACCGGCTCCGGGAAAACCGCGTTGTATCCCTTGGACACCGGCCTCATCACCCAGAAATACAATCTGTCGTTGAACGTGAACATGGCACGGTTCCAGGGCTCAAGAGGGTCCGGTATAGATTCTTCAGGAGCAATTTCTTCAGGCCCGGTCTCCTTTTCCGCAGCCGCGTCCGTCACGTCCGCCCCATCCTTCTTTGAAATATCCGCGCCTCCAGGACCTGCCTCTCCTGCGACAGCCCCTTCTTTTGCACCGGAAGACGAAGGTGTCTCAGCATAAACAATAACCGGCAATAGAAGGAAAAACATCAGAACCAAACCCAACGAAATCTTTTCGAAACATCTTCCCGCAGTCTGCCTGCCGGAGCCATTTCCCTGGAATCTCGTTTTCATTGTTCCTTTCCTTTCGCAAATGCCTCGATCTTCTTTCGCAGCATCGCCGCCAGGTTGTTGAAGCCCTTGTTCTTGATCACGCTCACAAACTGGGCCCTCGTAAGAGCGAGCTGACTTACTCCCGACATCTGAATGTCGACGATGAGCCACTTGTTATCCATCTTCCGGAGTTTATAATAAAAGTCCACCGAATCTTTTTCCGGCTCGATGATCTTGCTCAGAACCGTGACGATGCCCCTCTCCGGTCCCGACTCCGAGACGGTCTCGAACTTTTCTCCTGAATAACCGTCAAAGCGGGCCGCATATGTAGCGATCGTCCACTCGGTATATGTCTTCAGAAACGCCTTCCGCTCCTCCTCCTTCAGGCCCCTCCAGTATCTTCCTACACTCTGGTCGGCCATGAAAGAGAGCGCGAAGGAATCCCTGATGATGGGTTCAAGAAGATTGTAGCGGCCCCGATAACCAAGCTCGTCGGCCTTCTTCATCGACTCAAGAAGCGTCGAGTTGAACCTCTTTATTACATCGGCCGGCCCTGGTTTTTCTATAGCCGCGGGAAGGGAAGAGATGAGCGCGCACACAAGAAAAAGCGCTCCTGAAACAAGCAGGAGACCTTTGCGCCGCACAGCCGGGGCGTCCGTCGAACGGGAAAGCCTGCCCCTGTTGTAACAGCAATCCTTTCTTTCACCAGCCCTCATGTTATTATAATACTCAAAAAAAGCCGGCTTGGGAATACTTTTCACGGAGAATCTTAGAAAATGATCGGACGCTCAATGGATTATCCGAAGCGACTGCTCGAATGGTGGGTCTCTTCCATGCAGCGCTATGCCCTGTGGGTCGTGATCCTCGTTGCGCTGGGCACGGCAGGGATACTCTACTACTCTATCGTCAATTTCAAGATCAATGTAGACACCGAGAGCATGATCTCCGAGAAACTCCCCTTCCGCAAGCTGGAGAAGGATTACTCGAAGGCGTTCCCTCAACAGACCGATACGATCGTGGCGGTAATAGACGGTGAAACGCCCGAGCAGGCGGTAGAGGCCCGAAATCTCCTGGCGGAGAGGTTGAGGAAGGAGACGGCCTTGTTCAAATCTGTGGAAGAGCCGGGGGGCGGAAGTTTCTTTGAAAAGAACGGGCTCCTCTATCTGAGCACGAAGGAACTGGAGGATCTCGGGGACAAGCTGGCGGAGGCGCAGCCCTTACTCGCCCTTCTCTCACAGGACATGAGTCTCCGGGGACTTTTTTCGGCGCTCGGAAAAGCGCTGACGCAGGCGGGTGGAGAAGCGGTCCCGGAGAAAAGGCTCGACCTCCTGTTCGACGGGATGAGCAAGGCCTTCGATAGCGCAGCCACGGGGCGTCCGAACCGTCTTTCATGGCAGGAGATCATGCTCGGGAAAAAGGAGGCTGAAAGACAGCTTCACCAGTTCGTCATTGTGAGGCCCTACCTGGACAACTCGGAGTTTTCTTCCGGAGAGGTCCCCCTCGAAGCGGTCCGCCGCGCCGTCAAGGAGCTCGGGCTCGACGAAGGAAAGGGTGTCACCGTCCGCCTCACGGGCGACGTGGCATTGTCCGAGGAAAATCTGATTGAGGTCAGAAAGACGGTCGGGATCGCGACTCTTGTTTCTCTCTTACTCGTAGCCGTCATTCTTTATTTCGGTCTTGGAAGGTCGGGACGACTTGTCTTTGCTAGTCTGGCGACCCTTATTACCGGACTGATATGGACCACCGGTTTTGCCATAGCCTTTATCGGCAGCCTCAATCTGATTTCGGTCACCTTCGCCGTGCTCTTTATCGGTCTCGGCATAGATTACAGCATTCAGTTCTGCCTGCGATACAGGGAATTGATCAGGTCCGGTCTTCAGCACGAAAACAGCATCGTCACGACCGCAAAGGGAGTCGGCAGAAGCCTGCTCGTAAGTTGTATAACTATAGCGATAGGTTTTTACTCGTTTGTACCCACGGCATATGCCGGGGTCGGTGAACTCGGTCTCATCTCGGGCACCGGCATGTTCATAAGCTTTTTCGCGAACCTGACATTGCTTCCGGCCATTCTGACGCTCTTGCCACTGAGAAGGAGCAAGTCTCCGGGCTTATCGGGTGTTAAAACGATTACGGACCTTCCCTACAAGCATTACAAGGCCGTTGTAACGGTCGCCGTCCTGCTGGGTCTGGGCTCCGCGGTGTTTCTTCCAAGGGTCCGCTTCGACTACAATCCGCTGAATCTTTACGACAAGAAATCCGAGGCGATCGCCGCTATTAAGGAACTCTTCAAGGACCCGGAGTCTTCTCCCTGGACGATCTCGATACTTGTGAACGGGAAAGAAAAGACCGAAGGTCTGGCCGACAAACTGAGAGGCCTCAAAGAAGTGAGGCAGGTCATTACGCCCTTTGACTTTGTTCCCGACGACCAGCAGGAAAAGCTGAGGATAATCTCGGACCTCGGACTTTTCATGCCTCCAAAACTGAAGGGCGTCAGTGTGAAGCACCTGAGCTACGGGGAAGACTCCGCAGCGCTCGACAACTTTGAGAAGTCGCTAAAGAGCTTTCTGTCATCCGCAAAGACGGAAGACCCCTCTGCAAGGCGATTGCACGAAAGCATTCAGCGCTTCAAGGCCGCAATTCAAGACCGCGATAAAGGGGCGAAGCTCCTCGCCTCTCTGGAGAGCTCCTTACTGTCCAATCTCCCGTTTCTCTTTGACATGCTCGACGCCTCCATGCAAGCCGGCCCGGTGGAAATGTCCGGCCTGCCGAAGGAGCTGATCGATCAATACATATCGACGGACGGACGATATCGTATCCAGGTTTTTCCAAGGGAGGATCTGATGAACAGGCAGGCCCTTGTCGGTTTTGTGCGGGCTGTGCGGTCCGTGGCGCCTGATGCAACCGACGCGCCCGTGACGATCTACGAATCGGGAAAGGCCGTGGTCTCGTCCTTCCGGCAGGCAACGGTTTCAGCCCTTATAGTGATAGCCGTCTATCTATTGATCGAATTGAGGAACCTATTTGTGACAGGCCTGATACTCGCCCCGCTTCTTCTGGCGATGCTGCTCACGGCTGCGGCCTCCGTCCTCTCCGGGATACCCCTCAACTTTGCCAATGTGATAGTGGTGCCCCTTCTCCTGGGCATAGGGGTCCATAGCGGCATCCTCTTTTTCCTCCGCTTTTGGACGGAGCCCCCGGCAGACGGCAACATGCTTAGGACGAGCACCGCGCGCGCCATACTCCTCAGCACATTGACGTTGTTTATCAGCACCGGCAGCCTCGCCTTTTCCGCCCACAGGGGGATCGCGAGCATGGGCATGATCCTCACAATATGCCTAGCCTTCCTGATGCTTTCGACGCTTGTCCTGCTGCCGGCCCTGCTGTATTTGTCAAGAAACCGGCTGAAGCGCATTGACTGAAGCCCGATATCCGGACTTCGACTTGTAAAAGAGAAAGGATCTGCTAAACTTTAACTTGATCTTGCTGACCATTATATGTGTCCTGAAAGCAGTCTTTAGAACAGCCGCATGGATAACGCTCACTTGAAGGAAAGACTTCTTGTGACCGTGGCCGATGATCTTGGCCGCTCCACGTCAGTCAATCTTGCCATTGCCGAAGCGAGGCGCAGCGGAATTCTGACCTCGGCCAGCATGATGGCGGGAGGAGAAGCCTTTGAGGAGGCGGTAGAGATCGCGCGCGACCTGCGTCTCTGCGTCGGCGTGCATGTGACCCTTTGCGACGGGAGGGCTGTGCTTCCGAATTCAGCCATACCGGACCTTGTCGACCGGACCGGCCAGATGGAGCAGAGTCCGGTCTCGGCGTGGATGAAGTTTATGAGAAGCGGCATCCTTTCCCAGGCCGAGGCTGAAGTGGACGCGCAATTCGACCGGATAGAAAAAGCCGGAATTCATGCGACCTTTGTGAACGGCCATCATCACCTGCACATGCATCCGGCCGTCTTCGATGTGGTATGCCGTCAAGCCTCAAGGCGGGGGATATCCTGGGTCCGTCTTCCCGCTGAGCCTCTCGGGGTAGTTTTGGGACTGCGTTCCCCTTCGCGCGGTCTTATGCCTTTCATAGAATGGGCGGTTTTTGGTATGCTAAGTATTTATAATTTAAGGACAGCCAGAAAATATGGGATGCGCGCGACAAGTCGTGTTTACGGCCTTTCCCGCACGGAAGACGTTGATGAAGAGTATCTTCTGAAAATTTTAGGTCTCATCGACAGCCCCATGAGCGAGTTCTTCGCTCACCCGGATGCGTCGACATCCGCTGGGAAAAGGGAACTGGAGGCGCTTACTTCGAGCGTTGTGAAAAACCGGCTCTATTCTTTCGGGATAACACTGACCGGTTACGAAGAAGTTTCAGGGCCGCTGACGGTCCGCAGGACGGCCGGCGAGCTGCTATAGCACTTTTGAACCGATGCGGAATATAAGGACAAGGATACCTTTAGGAGATATGAAGAATAGACTTTTCAAGCAACCCCTGAGAGAGGACTCTTTAATGCTTGCGACCGAGCGGAAAGACGAATCCTTGTTGACACTGACAACATCCGACTTCAACGGGTTGTTTGAAGGCGTCTCGCAGGCTATCCGGAGGACTCACTCATATTACATAGACAGACAACATAACGACGGCTACTGGTGGTACGAGCTGGAATCGAACGTGACCATGACCTCCGAATATCTCATGCTGCTCCGCTTCCTCGGATTGAACGATGCAGAGAGGGAACGGAAAATGGCAAATCACATACTGAAACATCAGCGGAGCGACGGCACATGGTCGATCCATTACGGAGGCGAGGGCGATCTGAGCACAACCATAGAGGCGTATTTTGCCCTGAAGCTCGCGGGTCTCCCGGCAAGCGATGAGCGCCTGCTCAAGTCAAAGGCGTTCATCCTTGGAAAGGGCGGGGTCGAAGCGTCGCGTGTCTTCACCAAGATATTTCTCGCCCTTTTCGGGGAATTCGACTGGAAGGCCATCCCCTCCATTCCGCCCGAGATAAATCTCCTTCCTCACTGGTTTCCCATCAACATTTATAACCTTTCGAGCTGGGCAAGGTCCACCATAGTCCCTCTCTCCGTTGTCCTTGAGATAAAGCCGCTCGGAGCGATACGCGAAAGCGAGGGAATCGATGAGCTGTATAAAGACCGTTCCAGGCGGCCGCCGATCACGGCTAAGCGCCTGCCTTTCCTTTCCTGGAAGAGGTTCTTTCTGGTCCTTGACAGCGTCATGAAGATCATGGAGCGTTTTCCATTGAGGCCTCTGAGGAAGAGGGCGATGAAATATACAGAGAGATGGATACTGGAGCACCAGGAAAAGACAGGAGACTGGGGCGGTATTCAGCCGGCAATGATCAATTCCGTTCTCGCCCTTGCAGCTTTGGGATATGGTGCTTCCAGCGAGCCGTTCAGAAGGGGCCTTGAGGCGCTCGAACGGTTTACCATCGAGACCGATGACGAACTTCTCCTGCAGGCATGTATTTCTCCGGTATGGGACACGGCGCTCGCCGCGCTTGGCCTTCTCTATTCCGGGATGGACAAGGACCATCCCTCTCTTGTCGAGGCCTGTCAATGGTTGGCCTCGAAACAGATTTTTGAAAAAGGCGACTGGAGTGTCAAGAGACCTGATCTCCCTTCCGGGGGATGGGCCTTTGAATTCCAGAATGACTGGTATCCGGATGTAGACGATACAGCCGTGGTCCTGATGCTCCTTAACCGCTTTGAGGACAAAGGCCTCATTTCCCGTGAGAATAAGGAAAAGGCCCTCCAATGGGTGCTCGGCATGCAGGGCAAAGACGGGGGATGGGGGGCTTTCGACGTCGATAATAACATGAGGATATTCAATCAGCTTCCCTTCGGTGATCTGGAAGCGATGATAGATCCCAGCTCTCCCGACCTCACCGGAAGGGTGCTTGAACTTGTCGGACAACTCGGTTATGGCTTGTCCGACGACATGGTAAAAAGGGCCTTGGCTTTCCTTGAAAAGACGCAGGAGCAGGACGGCTCCTGGTGGAGCAGATGGGGCGTGAATTACATTAACGGCACATGGTCCGTGCTGATGGGTCTCAGTTCTGTAGGTGAGGACATGAGAAAGCCGTATATAAGGAAGTCGATCGCATGGCTGAAGAACATGCAACATCAGGACGGCGGGTGGGGAGAGTGTTGTGAATCCTATGGAGACCCCGCCCTGAAGTGGCGCGGGGAAAGTACGCCCTCACAGACGGCCTGGGCCATACTTGCGCTCATAGCGGCGGGCGAGGGATCGTGCGACCAGGTAATTCGGGGCATAAACTATCTCCTCATGTCGCAAAACGCAGACGGCACCTGGAATGAGGAGGCCTTTACGGGTACGGGTTTCCCAAAGTATTTCATGATAAATTATCACAACTACAGAAACTGCTTCCCTTTGATGGCCCTCGGAAAGTTTCTTTCACAACTGACAAGCGAAGGTGCGGTGAGTTGAAGGTCCTTGTGACCGGAGCCACGGGCTTCATCGGATATCACGTGGCCAGACTTTTAAGCAGGAAAGGCCTCCGCGTTGCGGCCCTTGTGAGGGAGGGAAGCGATGCGTCGGCGCTCAGGGCTATGGACGTGGAGCCGCTTGCGGGGGACGTGCGGGATTACGACTCGGTGCGTGGAGCTCTCAGGGGCTGTGAGCAGGTCTACCATCTCGCCGCCGATTACAGGCTCTGGGTGCCCGATCCGGAAACTATGTATGAGATAAATGTCGAGGGGACGAGGAACGTCATGCGGGCCGCCCTTCAGCTCGACGTGGAAAAGGTGATTTACACAGGCACCGTCGGGACCCTCCCTACGAGCTCTAACGGCAAACCTTCCAACGAAGAAAGTTCTGCGGACATAAAGGAAATGGTGGGCCACTACAAGAGGTCGAAGTTCATGGCCGAGAAAGAGGCTTACGGCTTCATCGAGAAAGGCCTCCCGGTAGTGGTCGTCTGTCCGTCGACTCCCATCGGGCCGATGGACAGGAAGCCTACGCCAACCGGAAAGATGATCGTCGATTTCCTTAACGGCAGGATCCCGGCCTATCTGAATACAGGACTGAATTTTGTGGATGTTGAGGACGTTGCCGCCGGCCATTGGCTCGCTTCCAAGCACGGCAAGGCCGGCCAGAGATATATTCTAGGCAATAAGAATGTCACCCTCAGTGAGTTCTTTGGTACCCTTGCGCGGATGACAAAGCTCAGGCCCCCTAAAGTCCGTCTGCCTTATTTCCCTGTGCTGCTTGCCGCATATGCCGACGAGGCCGTATCGAGACTGACCCGGAAGCATCCGAGGATACCGCTTACCGGGGTCAGGATGGCGAAAAAGTTCATGTTCTTCGATCCCTCAAAGGCGATAAACGAGCTCAAGATGCCTCAAAGTCCGGTCGAGGAAGCGATGGAAAAGGCGATAATCTGGTTCAGGAGAAACGGATACGTGAGGAAAGAGGTAAGCAGGTAGCGGTCACCAGGTGCGCCTTTTGGGCGCCATGTCGGTTTCGCCATAACGGCCGAAACTATAGACTTATTGACGGAGGTTTACACATTCGATGCGTTTCCCGCTGAGTCTTCATCTGGCGATGACATCGCTTTTTCTTAAGAGTTCCATTTCGGGGAGAAAGCGTTTTCCCCTGGTCCTTATGCTCGAACCGACCCACAGGTGCAATCTCGCGTGCGCCGGCTGCGACAGGATACGGCTCCATAACAAGGAACAGTCCGCCGACCTGTCTTTGGAACAATGCGTATCGGCAGTTCTCGAATCGGGGGCGCCGGTAATAACAATCACCGGGGGAGAACCTCTCCTCTATCCGGACCTGAAGCCGCTCGTGCGTGAAATCCTGGGCCTGAAAAGACATATCTACCTGTGCAGCAACGGTCTCCTCTCTGAGTCTTTTATCGAGGATTTTGAGCCGCATCCAAGGCTCACACTGAACTTCCATCTCGACGGTCTTGAGGAGACGCACGACCGCATCACGAATAAAGCGGGAACATTCAAGAAAGCGGTGGAAGTTATAGGAAAGGCCAAGCGGAAGGGGTTCAGGGTCAGCACAAACACCTCTGTCTATAAGACTTCCGACATGAAGGAACTGGAGAGATTATTTGAGCTGCTCAAGAGTTTGAAGGTGGACGGGGTCCTCGTAGCTCCCGCCTTTAACTACGAAAGGGTAGAAGACGACATATTCCTTGACAGGAGCGAGGCTAGGAAGGTATTCATAGAGATGGAGGATTTCTTCCATCGCTTTCCTTTTATGAGCACGCCGCTTTACGTCGATTTCCTTCAGGGGAAAAGACAGATGCGCTGCACGCCGTGGGGCAATCCCACCAGGAACCCCCTCGGATGGAAATCCCCCTGCTATCTCATTACAGACGCCTACTACAAGTCCTTCGCCGAGCTCATGGAAAAGACGCCTTGGGACAAATATGAGACGGGCCTCGATCCAAGGTGCAGGGACTGCATGGTGCACAGCGGTTACGAAGCCACGGTCATGAGGACCGCATTTTCCAGCCCGCGCGACCTCGTCAGACTCGCCCTCTGGAACATGAAAAAGACCTGATGGAATCTCTTCCGTTTCTGGCCCTGAATACCCTCCTCCTCAGGCCTTATGTTTTTGCCTTCCTCCTGATATACCTTCTCGGCTGCTCGATGCATCTTGGATTAAGACGCGCCCTACTGTTTTGTATTGCGGGGTATCTTATCGCGTGGCTTTCGGAATACTCATCCATTCATAACGGAATTCCGTATGGGTATTATTACTACATTGACCACACGAAGGGCAAAGAGCTTTGGGTGATGGGCGTGCCTTTCATGGATTCGCTCAGTTATGTCTTCTTGGCCTATGCAAGCTATTCTGTGGCGTTAATGGTTGCGTCTCCGGTCTTAATTTCAAAAGGGCAGTTTTATGTTCTCGAAACAAGAAAGATCAGGCGATCTTTTTCTACAAGAATACTTGGCGCTATTCTATTCGTCTATCTGGACATCATTATCGACCCGGTTGCTCTGCTCGGTGACAAGTGGTTCCTCGGTCAGATTTACGGATACCCTGAACAAGGCGCTTATTTCGGCATTCCCATATCTAACTTCATCGGGTGGTTGATTGTGGGGTTCTCAATGATATACGCCCTGCAGAAGATAGACGGCTGGTTAGGCGATACGACGGACCGTATCGGCTACAAATTTTCCTGGCGATATCTGATAGGCCCGGCCCTATATGTCAGCGTGTTGATTTTCAACCTTTCAGTGACCTTTTGGATCGGCGAATACACCCTCGGATGGGCCGGTGTCTTCATCATCGCCCTCCCCTCGGTTCTGCTCTATTCCATTATAAGGGCAAAGTTGTCTTCGTGCAGCTTGGATGATGCTATGAAAGCCCACATTATGGATTTCCCCAGGGCTGTTATTCCGAGAGCGTAAGGAACTGTCTCCGATTAACTGAAACATCTCTCGGAATATTCTCCGTTATCCTTGTCGAAGCCCCCGGCTTTCTGTTAGATAACGAGAAATCGGTAATCATATTGTCATGTGAAGATATCCGAAACTCCACAATACGACTTGCTCAATCTCCGAGTTTCGCCATTAAATTGGCATACAGTTTCTTAACATATGCCTTTTCCTGATCGGGGTCCATCTCCTCAAACCTGTCGAGCTTCCTGGCCGCCTCTTCGGGTATTTCTTCCAGAAACCTTGAAGGAAACGAAGGCTCCGACTTCCCGTACTTTGTCCTGTTTTGCGCATAAGTGATATAGAGTTCGTTCATCGCCCTCGTAATTCCCACATAAAAGAGCCTTCTCTCTTCCTCGATACCCTCATCCGTGTCTGCTGATTTCTTGTGCGGCAGCATGTCTTCCTCTGTTCCCGCAATAAACACAACCGGGAATTCGAGGCCCTTCGACGAGTGGAACGATATAAGGGTGACGCCCCGCCCGCCTTTCTCTTCTTCCTCTTCAATCAGGTCTGTGAGCGCTACCGTCTCAAGGAACCCCTGAAGCGAAGGCGCCTGCTCCGTCGATTCGTAATGAGTTATGGATTCCACGAACCCGGCGATGTTTTCCATCCTGCCGAAGGCGGCCTCAGGTGTCTTGTAAAGCCCCAGGACATAGTCCCGATAATTGATTTCATTGATAAGGGCCTCAAGGGTTTTGCCCATCTCTCTTCCTGAATCGAACATTTGTCTGTAATGGCGGATAAGATCGAAGAACTTCTCGGCGGAAGCAGCCGCCTTCTTGCCGATGCCGGGTATACCGGACGCCCCGCCAAAGGCATCCAGAAGGCCGATTGAGTTGGTCCGCGCGAAGTCCGCAATAACGCCGAGAGCGGTTGCGCCAAGGCCCCTCTTGGGCACGTTCGCCGCCCTCATTAGACTGAGGCCGTCCGAGGGGTTCGCTATGATCTTGAGATAAGCCGCGAGGTCTTTTATCTCTGTGCGCTCGAAATAGCTCGTTCCGCCCACAACCGAATAAGGTATCCTTTTTCTTCTCAGCGCCTCCTCAAACGGCCGCGAGAAATTGTTCGCCCTGTAGATTATCGCGACGTCCTCAAAACGGATATTCCTCTCGTCCTTTATCAGCGATACTCTGTCAATTATCCATTCCGCCTCGTCTTCCGTGTCGGCCGCCTTAAAAATGTTGACCTTTGGTCCGTCGCCTTTTTCTGTCCAGAGCGATTTCTCCATCCGTCTGGCGTTGTTTCTTATCACCCCGTTTGCCGCATTCAGGATATGCCCGAAGGAGCGGTAGTTCTGTTCGAGCCTGACCGTCACAGTGCCGGGAAAGTCTTTCTCGAAATCTAGGATGTTTCCGATGTCAGCGCCCCTCCACCCGTAGATGGACTGGTCGTCGTCCCCGACCACGCAGAGGTTCCGCCTTTCTCCTGCCATAAGCTTGATGAAATCATACTGCACGCGGTTTGTGTCCTGATATTCATCCACCATCAGATACCTGAAGCGCTCCCTGTACTTCCTGAGGATCTCGGGATACTCCCTGAAAAGCCGCAGCGTGAGAAGGAGGAGGTCGTCGAAATCAAGGGCATTCATTGATTTAAGGGCATCGAGATACTTGGGGTAGATCATCGCGGAGGCTTCCTCTATGGGATCGGCGTCGTCATTTTGAGAAGCAAAAGAGTTTTTCGTCCTGCTTATCCTTTCGAGGAGGGCTTCAGCCTTGAAGCTCTTGTCGTAGAATTTGATTTCAGACAGGATGTTTCTCAGCAGCGAGACCTGCTCCGAGGTATCATAGATCGTGAAGTCTTTTCGATAGCCGAGGACCTCGATCTCTCGCCTGAGTATCCTGAGACAAAGCGAATGAAAGGTGGAAATAACGGGAGAGCCGTTACCGGTCTTCACCATATGCTGCACCCGTCCCTTCATCTCCCTCGCAGCCTTATTGGTGAATGTTACAGCGAGGACAGATCCTGCAGGGACACCGGTGTGTATCAGGTAGGCGGTCCTCATGGTTATGACCCTAGTCTTTCCCGAGCCTGCTCCGGCAAGGACGAGGAGCGGGCCCTCGCCGTGAAGCGCGGCCTCCCTCTGTCTCGGATTGAGGCGGTCTATTTCCCTGTAGATATCCATCGTTCTAAGGATTTCGGAGTATGCCTGCACGTTATGTCAACAAAGTTCATGAATAATGCAGCCTAAAGGTTAGTAATACAAAGGCAGGTTATTCTACTCCTTCGTAGGTTTTGATTCAAGTTCCGTCATACCGGGGCAGATCTCCTGAACAATCTTAACAACGTCATAGAACGTCTCAGCGATTGTATTATGGCTTGGTTTTGATACACTTGGAATTAACACGTTATTTTCACTCATTGACTGGAGGAAAAGACTATGAAAGAGATATTGGTTATGACTATCGGTCTTTCGGTCACTTTTGCGGTCTCCGCCTTTGCCGCGGCCAGGCCGGACATAGAAGGGAAAGAAGTGGATTACAGCACGGGCGGCGTTGTGATGAAAGGCTACCTCGCCTACGATAAGAACATCAAGGGCAGGAGGCCCGGAGTGCTCGTTGTGCATGAATGGTGGGGGCTGAATGATTATGCCCGTAAGCGCGCGAGAATGCTTGCTGAACTTGGCTATGCGGCCCTTGCCGTCGATATGTACGGAGAGGGAAAACAGGCGATGCATCCAAACGATGCCACGAAATTTTCGTCGGAGGTCATGAAGAACTTTGACGTGGCAAAGGCGAGGTTCATGGCGGCAATGGATGTCCTCAAGAAGCAGGATATGGTGGACCCTGAAAAGATTGCGGCCATCGGTTATTGTTTCGGCGGCGGTGTTGTTCTGAACATGGCGAGGCAGGGCGTGGACCTGAAAGGGGTCGCGAGCTTTCACGGAAATCTTACCGCAGTAGCGCCGGCCGAGCCCGGGGCCATCAAGGCAAAGATACTTGTTCTGCATGGGGCCGACGACAAGCTCGTCCCGCCAGAGCAGGTCAGGGCGTTTAAGGAAGAGATGAAGAAGGCAGGGGCTGACTTTAAGTTCATCGCATATCCGGGGGCAGGCCACAGCTTCACCAACCCGGAAGCCGATGAGTATGCAAAGAAGTTTAACCTGCCGATAGGTTATAACGCTAAAGCGGACAAGAAATCATGGGAGGAGCTGAGGGAATTCCTAAAAGAGATATTCAAATAAGATCACTGACGCGCCTCTTTGTCCATAACGAGGAAGAGGCTTCCTTTTACCGGCTGCACCATAGAGGCGGGAAGGGTCCGGTCTTTTTCATCTATCAGCCTTTTCAATACCCCGGTCTTGTTCTTGCCTGTCACGAGGAAGAAGACATTCCGGGCGGCATTCAGCACGGGCAAGGTCAGAGTGATCCTGTCGTGAAGACCCGGCGTCAGCCTTACAGACGCGGCCAAGCGTTTTTCCTCTTTCAAGAGTTCGCTGCCTGGAAAAAGGGACGCTGTATGACCGTCCTCTCCTACCCCGAGGAGAATGATATCGAATTCGGGGATTTCCGCTGTGGAAAGACCGAAAAGAATTTTCAGCTCTTCCTCGTATTGTTCGGCGGAAATCTCGGGCGAAAGTCCGGTCGTTGATACCGGGTGGACATTGCGGGGAGCTATAGGAATCTTGCTCAGGAGGGTTTCGCGTATCATCCTGTAATTGCTGTCGGCGTCGGAGGGTGGAACAAAACGCTCGTCGACAAGGAAAATGTGGGTCTTGTCCCAGGGCAACCCTTTGAGGCCGGCAAGGTGTCGATAAAATCCGACCGGAGTCTTTCCGCCCGAAAGGGCCGCGATGAAACGGCCTCTCTCCTTCACAGCCGCCCATGATATCTCGCGCCATCTGTCTGCGAGAAAAGTCTCTATCCCGGCGCCAGTGTCGAAGACGCGACATTCTATCCGGCCCCGCTTCATTCAGTGAGCCAGCAGCGTCCTTCCTGTCCGATGAGGCGCTGCGCATCGGGCGGACCCCAGGACCCGGCGGAGTAATTCGGGAAGCCGGACGGCCTCGCACTTTCCCATCGTCTGATTACGGGATCGACAACCTCCCACGTCGCCTCGATATCCTCTTGCCTGACAAACAGCGTCAGGTCCCCTTTCATGCAGTCGACGAGCAGCCTTTCATAGGCAGGGTGGACCCTCATCTCAAAGGTGTCCTGATAACCAAACACCATGTTCACAGGATATATTTGGTTCGCGGCGTGAGGATATTTGACTCCGAAGCGCAGAGATATCTTCTCCTCGGGCTGAATAGTGAGGACCAACACGTTAGGTTCGAGGACATCACATGTGCGGCCGAAGAGCTTAAGGGGAGGCTGCTTGAACTGTATGCATATCTCGGTTATCCTCTTCGCGAGTCTCTTCCCCGTTCGCACGTAAAAGGGCACGCCGGCCCACCGCCAATTTGCGATATAGAATTTCCCCGCAAAGAAAGTGGCTGTGTCGGAATCGGGGACCACCCCCTTCTCGTCCCTGTATGCCGGAACGTCCTCATCCCGGATGCGGCCGGCCCCATATTGGCCGAGCACAGAATATTTATCTATCTCATCGTCTCTCATAGGCATTATTGCCCGGAATATCTTTGTCTTCTCGTCACGGACAAAATCCGCATCGAAGCCGATTGGAGGCTCCATCGCCACCAGGGCGATGAGCTGCATTATATGGTTCTGGACTATATCTCTTACAACCCCCGTCTGCTCATAAAAAGAGCCTCTGTGCTCGACGCCGATTTGCTCGGCCACCGTTATCTGAACGTGGTCTATGTAACGGCTGTCCCAGAGACGCTCGAATATGGAGTTGGAAAAGCGAAGGAATAATATGTTTTGCACGGTCTCTTTACCGAGGTAATGGTCGATGCGGTATATCTGGTCCTCGTCAAAAGCGTCCGTCAGTGACTTGTTCAGCGCGACAGCGGAAGGAAAATCTCTTCCAAACGGCTTTTCGACTATGATCCTGGCATTCAGCCTCCCCTTGCAAAGGTCATGCTGCCTTAGCTTTTCGACGATAGCCGGCGTTGCCTGCGGCGGCACGGCCATGTAATATATGACATTGATCCTGCCGTCGGCGGACGCGAAAGAGACCTGCAGGAGCTTCTCCCGAAGCTTCTCATAGTCTTCATCATTTTCGAAGTGACCCGAAAGGAAAAAAAGCCGCGGACTGAACTTGTTCCAGCGTTGCTCTTCGAAGGGCTCTTCATCGAAATCCGTGATCGCCTCTTTCATCATTTCTCTGTAGCCTTCATCGCTCAGGTCGAGTCTGCCGAACCCGATTATGGCCGACCCCTCAGGAAGCTCGTCCTCTCCTGAAAGATGAAGGAGCGCCGGGACGAGTTTCCTCTTGCTCAGATCGCCGCCGCCGCCGAATATGACCATGGTAAAAGGGTCGGTCCTGTATGGCGCCTGCGGTATGTCGCAGGTCTGGAGGAACTTGCTCGATATGGCGTCGCCTTCAAACTGGTCCATGTTTGTCCCGTTTCACCTCATGACCGCCGAACTCCCGCCTAAGGGCCGCGATCACCTTTGCGCTGAAGGAATCTTCCTGACGGGAACGGAACCTCTGGAGGAGTGACAGCGTTATAATGGGCGCCGGGACGTTCCCTTCTACCGCTTCGAGCACCGACCATCTACCTTCGCCTGTGTCTTCCACATATCCTTTGATGGAATCGAGAGAAGAGTCTTTTCGAAAGGCATCTGCAGCAAGTTCGAGGAGCCAGGAGCGCACAACGCTGCCGTGGTTCCAGAGCTCGGAAATCTTCTTTAGGTCGAGGTTGAACTCCTTTTTCGCGTGCATGAGCTCGAAACCCTCGGCATATGCCTCGAGCATCCCGTACTCTATTGCATTGTGAACCATTTTGACGAAGTGGCCGGCCCCATTCGGGCCGACATGGGCATAGCCGTCCTGCGGGGCAAGGTCTTTGAATATCGGCTCGCACCTTCTGAAAGCCTCTTCTTCTCCACCTACCATCAGGCAGTAGCCCACAGTGAGCCCCCATATGCCGCCGCTTGTCCCTGCGTCAAGGAACGAGATCCCCTTTGGATTGAGTATTCCGGCCCTTGTGATCGAGTCCTTGTAAAAGGAATTGCCGCCTTCGATCAGGGTGTCGCCTTTCGAAAGCAGGGTAGCCAACGTCTGTATCACCTCATCTGTTATGCGACCTGACGGGACCATGAGCCAAACAATGCGGGGCGCTTCGAGCTTCTCCGCCAGACCCTGCAGGGAATCCGAGACCTGTGCGCCGTTCCTGCGGGCCTCCTCGCGCGCGGCCTCCGCGGGATCGAAGGCGACGATCGTATGCCCTTTTTCGATAAGCCGCTTTACCATGTTCCCACCCATCTTTCCCAGACCGACAAACCCTATCTTCATAAATTCACTCCTTGCTATATGCATTTTCATTTATACAAAGATTACCAGATTATCGGGGAGAAGTTAAGGGTCGATGTGAGTTGCAATTTCCTCTTGGTCCTCTCTATTGACAGCTGTATATATAACTGATAATATGTGTATATACAAATATGGAGGTTTTGATAATGAAGACTTCAGTTAAAATGACATCAATAAGGCTTGATACAAAACTTGCGGACAACGCGGTCAAGGCCCTTGGCGCGAGAAACAGAAGCGAAGCAGTGCATATTGCTTTAAGAGAGGTCGTGGCCCTCAGGAAATTCAAAGAATTGATGGCAAAGCACGGCGGGAAATTGAAGTTTGAGGCCCATGGCAAATAGGATAATCATTTTTGACACTTCGGTCTTCATAGATCATCTGAGAACGAACAAGTATGCTGATCATTTTCAGAATCTAAATCGCCTTATCAGAAACTCATCCGTTGTCCTCTCTGAGTTAACGAGGGGAGCCACAAGCGAGACAGAAGAGGATTTCGTCTCGGCCCTTGAGAAGAACCACCCCATTCTTACTCCTTCGGAGAGGAATTGGGCTGAATCGGGCCACATATTGCACAAGATCTATAAAGACAAGGGGTTTTTACCTGAAAAATTGAGAGACATGCACTTTGATGTCCTTATAGCGCTTACGGCAAGAAATCATGGCGCGACCGTCATTACTTCGAATAAGGCCGACTTTGAGTTGATCAGGCGATATAAAGAATTCAATCTCGAAATCTGGTAGAAGCCGAGGCCTTTCCGGGCCTTTTATGTGTAAGACGGTTGAAAAGATGAGCGGCATCTTTTTTCCTGTATCACTCACTTTTTAAGTCTGATATAATTGTGCAGACTCATAGGGGGCATTTTATGGATAGTCGCCAAATCTTTGCAATGCAGGTAGTTATAGCAATTGTACTTACTGGACTTATATATCTTCCTATTACAATTTACAAGAATTGGAAGCATAGAAAAGAGGGTAAGACTTTTACAATTAAGTATTTGTTACTTATTGCACTGCCAATAATGTCCCTTCCTTTTCTGTTTACGAACCTTTTGAGGTGGTATGAGAAAGTATTTGTCATTTTTGTGATGGGACTTTATCCTGTCGCATACGTGCTTGGTATTCGTCAGGCACGAAATGCACTCAGAAAGATTTTAGGTCTTCCTCCTGTTGATAATGCAGGTAATATAATTAAGAAAGAAGAAGAAGAAGAAGAAGAAGAAATGAATAGAAGAGAGGGATAGATAGATGGTAAAGATCCTTTCTGAGTGCGCTTACTTGTCATCAGCTCATATTCCCGCCTCGACTTTTGAGGAAAGAGAATAGAAAACAAAGGGACACTTCCCAGGTTTCTTGACGAGAGTCCAGGAAAGAAAAAGAAAAATCGGATGGGAATCGTACGGTCCGATGATTTCCGCGCTTATGAGAGGTATTATGCGTACATTAGTTTGTTGCCTTTTGGCTCGGGGATCTTATCGCCGAATTCCTTTGCTGTATCAATCCACAGATGAATCGCTTCTTTGGCATTCTTCAGTGTCTTTTCAGGGGTATCTCCGTGGGCCATACAACCCGGCAGTTCTGGCACCTCTGCTATAAAAGCATTGTCTTCATTGCTCCAATAAATAATAATCTCGTATTTATACATCGACGGCCCCTCCAAGCTTATACTTAACCAAAACGTTTCTCACTTGTCTAACCTGATAAGGTTTTGCTATATTGCCTTCACGCTGAAGATTAATCTTCTCCATAACCGCCTCTTTTCTAAACATGTGATGGCTTCCCCTAATCCTCATATCGAAACCTAAGTGTCTAAGCAGGCCACATAAATCTTCAAATTGAATACTTGCATTAGATGTTCCGCTAAGAATCTTAAGAAGGAGCTTCTCATGTTTACCCATTGCTTCATTTTAGCAGAAATTGAGGGTTGTTTGATCAATGATCTTTTCGAAACAGGATGGGAATGGGACAAATCAGAAAAGCCATTATTCATTGACCCGGTATAGCGAAGAAACAGTCGCTTATCCTTTTTAATACTACTCTATTCTTACTCTTCTACTTACTCTTGGCTGACGGCATTCTTTCCGCCTTCTTCCAGGTCTTGTCCGGGTCGTATTTAGTGATCGCCTTCGCAACCTCCTCTGTCTCCGGCCCCAGGTTCTTCTGATACACAATACCCGCCTGGTTCACCATGAACGTCATGACACCTGAAACGCCATACTTTGCCGGGTCGTCCGTTTACTAAATATATTACACCGAACTGGAAGAAAATAGTGGCGCTGAATACGTACTTTCTTGGCTTGCTGACTTCTGAGGTTCGTCAGGAGTGGAACTAATAGATGGCGGAAAGTACA
>JAJYIF010000046.1 GCA_021790195.1 Nitrospirota bacterium | reverse complement strand
AAGCAACCTGCTATCGTCCCTGTGTATTTGGAAGGAAAGCCGATCTTGTCTTTTGGACGGCAAACGATAGTGTACGCAATGTTGGTGCCGAAGGCGGGATTTGAACCCGCACGGCCTTGCGACCACCAGACCCTGAACCTGGCGCGTCTGCCAGTTCCGCCACTTCGGCAATCCAAACTAACCGGGGGTTCAAGGAACCTGAACCCCCATGCCTTATGCCTTAAATCAGAATTGTACTATCAACACAAATTATCGGCCGTTATTTTCCCACAAGGCCGATAATGGAATTGGCGTCCCTGTAACCCGACATTATCCTTCCGTCAGGTAGAATGAGCGCAGGGGTACCGTTGATCCCAAGCTTCTGGGCGAGCTTTATGTTTTCTTCAATAACCTTTGTATTGCACTTTGCCTTCGGCAGTTCTTTCTTTTCAAAGGCATCTTCAAGCAGCTTAAGAGATTTTTCACACACTATGGCCTTTGCCATCTCGTCCGCGCCTTTATGGATCGGAAGGGGATACATCTTGATATAAAAAGCGATGTCTTTTCTCTCTTCTACAACCTTCTTCATCTCCTGATGAAGTCTCGCGCAGTATGGTCAGGCGGGGTCGTCAAAAACGATGATTTTGTGCTTGGCGTTCTTGTCACCCATCACGAGCGCATCGCCCAGAGGTATCTGCGCCACGTCCACCTTGTTTATTTCTTCGACTCTCTCCTGGGTTAGGTTCTTCTTCTCCTTGAGTGATATTATTGCTCCGGAGACCATGAATTTTTTCGAGAAATCGATGTATACAGGCACCTTTCTACCGCCGGCCTCGACATCCACTTCCCACATGCCTTTCATCGGGCTGGCTGCGACATCAAGTATCTTCAGGCCTTGTCCGAATTCCTTCAGAAGGGCGGCGGCTTCGTCTTTTGAAAGCTTGTGGCACTTCGAGCAGTCCTGGCCTTTCTCACTGAAGCCGAAAGATTGCGACAACGGCAAGAGCATGAACACCAGAACAGAAAAAAACACTAACTTCCGCATTTTTAGCACCTCCACAAATTTTGTCATAGTAACATAAAAAAGGCTTTCTCCACAAGCAAAAATATAGACCTTCAGATATAATAGGTGACCGGCGGCTCTCAGACTTAACTCACCTCTTGCATTGGAGAACGGAATTGAAATTTTGGAAAAGGGCTCTAATCCTCCTATCTATTATCGGGCCCGGCATTATTACGGCAAACGTCGACAATGACGCCGGGGGCATTGCAACCTATTCCATAGCCGGCGCGCATTTCGGCTACTCTCTCCTCTGGTCCCTCATTCCCATTACAGTCGCCCTGATTGTCGTGCAGGAGATGTCCGCAAGGATGGGCGCGGTTACCGGCAAGGGCCTTGCAGAGCTTATTAGGGAGAACTACGGCGTAAAGATAACTTTCTGGCTGATGGTATCCCTGTTCATATGCGACCTGGGGAATACGGCCGCCGAATTCGCAGGATGGGCGGCGAGCAACGAACTCTTCGGAGTGAGCAAGTACATATCGGTGCCGATAGCGGCGCTCGTTGTCTGGCTCCTTGTCGTAAAGGGCTCTTATCGGGTCGTGGAAAAAATATTCCTCGTGATATGCCTTGTTTATCTTGTTTACATCCCTGCAGCCATACTCGCCAAGCCCGACTGGACCCTTGTCGCACTGAATACCATGCGGCCGTCCTTTCACTTCAACAATGCATATGTGGTCACCCTGATCGGAGTGGTGGGAACTACCATCGCACCCTGGATGCAGTTCTATCTGCAGTCCTCGGTCGTGGAAAAAGGAATAAGGAAAGAAGAGTATTGGGCATCGAGAATAGACGTAATCGTGGGTTGTTTCCTCACGGACATTATAGCCCTGTTCATCATCGTTTCCTGCGCCGCCACTCTTTTTCCCGCGGGCATCAAGATCGAAAGCGCTAAGGACGCTGCCGTTGCCCTCGCCCCCCTTGCGGGCAAATACGCGTCCGTGCTTTTCGCCGTCGGACTTGCCAATGCTTCGCTCTTTTCCGCCTCCATTCTTCCGCTTGCCACGGCGTACTACATATGCGAGGGCATGGGGTGGGAAGCGGGGGTCAGCAAGACCTTCAAAGAAGCGCCCCAGTTCATGTGGCTTTATACAGTACTGATCGCCATCGGTTCTATGATAGTACTGATACCAAAGGCCCCTCTCATCGCCATCATGTGGATTTCGCAGGTAATAAACGGAATAATGCTCCCCTTTGTGCTGATCTTTATGTTACTTTTAATAAACAAGAGCGCCCTTATGGAGGACTATACAAATTCGAAAATATTCAATAAAATAGCGTGGGCGACAACAGTCATAATGATTGCCTTGACCGGCATGTTCGTTGTAACTATGTTTTTGTAGAGGGAGGCGGCGGCTGATAAGCATAACGACATGAATTTTGTCGTATGATTTGTCATTCCCGTTCTACGGGATTCGTCTCCGGAGAAGGGATTTCCGGCTTGCCCGCCGGATCGCTATCAAGCGGGCATAACAGAACTGCCGGCGTATGCGGATAGATTAAACTGCTAATGAACTATAGGAGCGTCTAAATGGTCAGAACGATAGAATGGAAAGACGGAAAGGTCTTAATGCTCGATCAGAGCAAACTTCCCTGCGAGGTCCGCTTCATAGAGTGCACCGATTATTTGATGGTCGCAGAGGGCATTAAGAGACTCTGGATAAGAGGAGCTCCAGCCATCGGCATCGCCGCCGCCATGGGCGTGGCTCTGGGTGCAAGAGATGTGAAGGCCTCGAACTATGACGAGTTCATGGCAGGGATTGAGCCGGTCTTTGAGACGCTGCTTTCAACGAGGCCTACAGCGGTGAACATTAGATGGGTCATCGACAGGATAAGAAACAAGCTTTTCGTTCAGCGGCATAACCCGGTCCCGTCCCTGAAGACCATGCTGGTCGAAGAGGCCGAGAGGGTGCTGAGCGAAGACATCGAAGTGAACAGGTCTATCGGAAAGTTCGGGGCCGGACTCATAAAGGACGGCGACACTATCCTTACACATTGCAATGCGGGTGCACTCGCGACTGGAGGCTACGGTACGGCCACAGCGCCCATTCTCTTCGCAAGGGACCAGGGAAAGAAGATACAGGTCTTTGCCGATGAGACCAGGCCAGTCCTTCAGGGGGCAAGGCTCACGGCGTGGGAGCTCATGCAGGAAGGCATACCTGTTACGCTCATCACCGACAATTCCGCCGGCTCGATGATGCGACGCGGAGAGATCGACCTCGTCATCGTCGGCACAGACCGGACCGTCAGGAATGGGGACGTGGCCAACAAGATCGGGACTTACAGCGTAGCGGTGCTCGCAAAGGAAAACGGAGTGCCTTTTTATGTAGCTGCCCCGACCAGCAGTATAGACCTTTCAATCGCAACAGGGGACGAGATACCCATAGAAGAGAGAGACCCCGGGGAGGTGACCCGTTTCTACGGGAGCTTCTCAGCGCCGGGCTGCGATCCGGTATGGGGATTTGTGAGGATAGCGCCAGAGGGAGTCAAAGTACGAAATATGGCGTTTGACGTTACCCCGGGAAAGTATATTACTGCTATAATTACGGAAAAAGGCATTTTCAAGCCCGGGGAGATAAAGGATTTGGACGCTGCAAAATGAGAAAATATAATGCAAAGCTCCGAAGAGCGTAAAGAGCAGATGAATAGAGCCGCATTTTTGGCGTTTCCTGCGTCTTTGCGGTTTTTCTTTTCCAAGCGAACATGAGATTGGACGAATCTTTTTCATCTTATGCAGACGAGCTGGTCCTTGTGGAAAAGGGCCTGAGAGACATATTTGCGGACGATGTCTCTGTGCTGCCCCTGATCGGTGACCACATTGTCGGCGGCGGCGGCAAGAGGCTACGCCCCCTTTTCCTCCTCCTGAGCGCCGACCTGGCCCGGTATAAGCGAGGGGACCGGATCATTCTCGCGAGTATCATAGAGGCCATCCACACCGCTTCGCTTCTGCACGACGACGTGGTGGACGGCGCAGACCTGAGGAGGGGGAAACAGACCGCGCATATGATCTGGGGCAATCAGATAGTGGTCCTCGTAGGGGACTTCCTCTATTCCAATGCCCTCAGACTAGCGGTCCTGCAGAAGAACCAGCGGATAATGGAGACACTTTCCGGGGCCACTACCATGATGACGAAAGGTGAGATCCTTCAGCTCCACAGGGTCGCGGACCCCCAGATAACAAGGCAGGAATATTTTGAGATAATATCCGCCAAGACCGGCGCCCTCATCTCCGCCGCCTGCAGAATAGGGGGCATACTCGGCGGGCTTTCTCCCGAACAGGAGGACGCGCTCGGGCGGTTTGGCATGAAGACCGGGGTCGTCTTTCAGATGGCGGACGATATCCTGGACTACATGGCCGACGAAAAGGGGCTTGGGAAAAAGCTCGGCAAGGATCTGCTCGAAGGAAAGATCACCCTCCCCCTTATCTATCTTCTCGGCGTTGCCGCCGATGACGAAAAGGCCGAGATCAGGGAGATTGCGAAAAACGGGGTTTCGAGGGAAAATGACCTCGGGAAGATCCTCCATTACTTTGAAAGATACAAGGTTATCGAGGAATCCCTGAGGATAGCCGGGAGCGTGGTTTCGGAGGCCAAGGAAGAGCTCGACGTGTTTCCCCCGTCTCCGGAAAGGGATGCCTTAATGAGAATGTGCGACTGCGCGCTTGAAAGGGACAGATAATGCACCCGCTCGTGGAATTGGCCAAAAAGGCCGTTGAAGAATTTGTGACCGGCAGGAAGACCATTTCCTGCCCGGAGGAGCTGACCCCTGAAATGAAGGAGAAGGCTGGTGTCTTCATATGTCTGAAGAAACACGGTCAGTTGAGGGGATGTATCGGGACCTTCATGCCCTGCAGAAAGAACGTGGCCGAAGAAATCATAAGGAATGCGATCTGCGCTGCAACGGAAGACCCCCGTTTTTCCCTCGTGACAAAGGAAGAGCTTCCTCATCTCACATACACTGTCGATGTCCTGTCTCCGCCGGAAAGGATATCGGACATGAGCGAGCTGGACCCCGGGCGATACGGCGTGATCGTCGTGAGCGGGGGGTCGAAAGGCCTTCTGCTTCCCGACATCGAAGGCGTAGACACCGCCGAGGAGCAGATAAGGATCGCCAGGATGAAGGCCAGGATCAGCCCGGACCGCCAGGTGGACATCTACCGCTTCGAAGTCAGGAGGTACCATTAAGTGGATGTGCCTTTAAGCGGGAATCTCAAGGATTGCAGCCTCCCGAAGATCCTTATCCGTCTCAACAGGGAGAGGTCCACAGGGACCCTTGCCGTTACCACCCGCCGTTTCAAGAAGAATGTTTATATAAAAGACGGCAGCGTTATTTTCGCGTCCTCCTCCTTTGAAGACGACAGGCTGGGCGAGATGCTCGTCAAGGCAGGCAAGATAACGATGGAGCAGTACGATAAGTCCGTGGAGCTGCTCAAGAAGACCGGCAAGCGGCAGGGCGCGATCCTCGTCGACCTCGGATATATAACGGCAAAGGACCTCTTCTGGGGCGTCAAATACCAGGTCAAAGAGATCATCTACAGCCTCTTCAAGCTCGAAGAGGGAACGTATGAATTCAATGAGAGCACTACTACCCCCGATGAGGTTATTACCCTGAAGATCAGCACGGAGAACCTCATTTACGAGGGCGTCCAGCGAATCGACAACCTCACAAGGATACGGAAGGAGATGCCGGGCATGGCTACCGTATTCAAGCTGAACGAAGACCCATCGGGCATCTTCAGGGGCATCGACCTCAGCCCTCAGGACACGAGGATACTTTCCCTCGTGGACGGCAGGAAGACGGTCAATCAGCTGATAGAGAAATCAAAGACAAACTCCTTCGATGTCATGAAGACGCTCTACGTGCTCTGGACTACGGGCTTTATCGTTGAAAAGAAGGACGGGGATGATTATGATAGTGGGGAGACTATAACCGTAGAGGAAATCCTGGAGACCGTGAAGGAAGAGGAAGAGGAGTTAAGGAAGAAAGTAGACGATCTCTATCAAAGGCTTCCCGGCCTGAGTCCGGCCGAGCTCCTTCAGGTCAGGGAGGATACGGGGACCGACGAGATAAAGAGGACTTATTACAAGATGGCAAAGGAATTTCATCCCGACAGGGTCTTCAGCCTGGAAGACGCTGCCTTTAAGAGCAGGATTTCGGCGATCTTCGACGCCCTGACAAACGCCTACAATATAATGAAAGACGAAGCCAAAAAGTCCGAATTTTTTGATGCCCTCGGAAAAGTGAAGAGGAAGGAAGAGGACACGGAGGCAGCCTTGATAGAGGAGCAATTCAGGAGGGGAGTTGAGGAATTCAAAAAGGGCGATTTCTGGGTAGCGGCTGAGCTCTTCAGACTAGTGACGAGAAAGACCCCGAAGAACCCCAAGGCATGGAGTTACCTTTCCCTCACCGTCAGCAAGATCCCCAACAGGACAAAAGAGGCTGAAGAGGCGCTCCTGGAGGCGATCAGACTCGAACCATACAGCAGCGAGCACCTCGCAAACCTCGGCCTCCTATACCTCAAGGCGGGCCTGAAGAAGAGGGCCCAGCATCAGTTTGAGAAGGCGCTCAGGCTCGACCCCTCGAATGCCAAGGCCAGGAAGGGCCTTGAACAGGCACAATAGCTTACCATCCTCGCATACCAAAAATGGACTTTATGTCAACTATCAGACAAAAGTCTGATATAATATAGCTCGCCGCTTAGCAAAAGGATCCCGTGAAAAAAGAGGAGATGGAGGGAATCCATGACGGAGCGATTCTTCTCTTATGCAAGATGACCTGCATCCCGACAAACCTCTGTTCCGGTCCGGGAGGCAGATCATACTTTTTGATTACCCTGACCTCGTTGACAGGACCCATGCGGACCCATCCCTGTAGCTTCATTCTTTTCAGGAGAGCGCCCTCTGCATCTGCATTTTTCGCGCCGATCGTAGACAGATTATTTGTCCATCTACCCGGAACACCAAGAGGAGACCTGAATTGACCCGCAAGCGGGCAGCCGCCCCTGCGGCCCGGAAGCGCAGGAAGGACCGCCCCCTGCGTTCCGCCTCGGGACTCAATATCGGAAAAGAGATGAACGCCGGGCTCAGCATCCTCCTTCAGGCCATTCCGGACATGGTGTATTTCAAAGATGCAAGCGGCAGACATCTCATAGTCAACAAGGCCGTTGAGGAATTCACCGGTCTGCAAATGGAAGAGATCGCCGGAAAGGCCGCTTCGGATTTGATGCCGTCCGAATCCGCGGAGAGCTGTATCAGGAGCGACAGGGAGGTCCTCGAACAGGGCAAGACCCTTCGCTATGAGGAGCAACTCGCCGCGAAGGACGGGTATACGCGGTTTTTCGAGACAATTAAGTCCCCTATCTGTGACAGTGCCGGAAACATTGCGGGAATGGTAGGGGTCAGCCGCGACATCACCGAGCGAAAGCGTATCGAAGAGGAGCTCAGACAGTACAGGGGCGATCTTGAAGAGCTTATAGCCCTGCGCACGGCCGAGCTAAGAAGGCTTAACGACGAATTTGAGGCCGAGCTCAGCAAACGCATTAAAATGGACCGGGAGCTAAAGGAGTCACACGAATTTTGCAGGACCGTCCTGAACAATATGAATGATCCCATAGCGATCATAGACGTCAGCGACCGCCGCATCGTGGAGGCGAATTACGTTTTCCTTAAGGAGTACGGACTCAGCGAAGAAGATGCATTTGGGAGAAAATGTCATGAGGTGACTCACCGCAGGCCCGAGGTCTGCGGTCCGCCCCATGACGCCTGCCCTCTTGTTGAGACCGTAGCCACCGGGATGCACGCTACAGCGGAACATGTTCACTTTGACAAGGCGGGCAAGAAGATATTCGTCGAGGTCTCCACGTCTCCTATAAAGGACGATAAGGGCAAGGTCAGACAGGTCGTCCATGTGTCGAAAGACATCACCGAGCGGAAGACGGCGGAAGAAAAATTAAGAAGCTCCCGCGAACAGCTGCGAAGACTGTCGGCGCACCTTCAGGCGGTGAGGGAAAAGGAAAGGACCCGCATCTCGCGGGAGATCCATGACGAGCTGGGGCAGGTGCTGACGGCCCTCAAACTGGACCTTTCGTGGCTGACCTCGAAGTATGAAAACCATTGTTTGATCTCGGAAAAGACAAAGTCCATGCTTGCTCTCATAGACTCGACCATAAAGACGATAAAGAGACTGTGCTCCGAGTTGAGGCCGGGCGTGCTGGACGACCTCGGTCTGACGGCCGCTATTGAATGGCAGGCCAGGGAGTTCCAGAAGCATTCCGGGATCGTCTGCCGCCTCTTTTCTGAACCGGAGAATATCGTTCTCGACCGCGACCGCTCTACCGCGATCTTCCGCATCTTTCAGGAGGCGCTCACCAATGTCGTCCGCCACGCCAACGCGACGGAGATCAGAGTGGAGTTGAAGAAACAGGATGACGCAGTCGTCCTGAATGTAAGGGACAACGGAAAGGGCATCACCGAGAAAGAGCTGTCGAGGCCCCAGTCGTTCGGTCTCATCGGTATGAGGGAGCGCGTGCATTCCTTCGGCGGCACCTTTGATATAGGCGGCGTTCAGAATGAAGGGACCACGATAACGATCCGTATCCCGATCCAGTAGCAGAACGTATCGCCTCTCCTGCACCGGCCATAATCAGATCAGGACCGTATGTCCAAAGAAACAACTTAATGCATAAGAGCCGTTTCTTTGGGGGGCGTACTTTCTGTCGGCTGTGGAACTGTCAATGACGCCGTGACATGATGGAACAAGGAGGATTAATGGCAAGAAAGAAAGGGGACAGGAAGAAGACCGGCGAAGATAGACATTTTATTTTGCTCTTGGGTAGAAGGGCGAGTTTGATCGGCGGCCCTCCTTTCTTCCCAAATGAGCACTTGCGCCCCTAAAGAGTTATAATAGCGAAACGAGGCTTTCTGATGAATAGGGGAGGTGCGGCAATGGAACGAGCTACGGAGAAAAGGAAGTCCGGGATCGCCTTGATCGGGGACATGCCGTGGGGCACTCACTTCTGCCAGTTTTACAAAACAAAGAAAGACCTGCTCGACATACTCGTGCCTTATTTCAGGGCCGGTCTGGAAAACAACGAGCTTTGCATCTGGGTGACTTCGGACTTCCTTACCAGGGAGGATGCCCTGAGGGCCATGAGGAAAGGCATGCCCGGCTTCCGTGAATTCCTCTCAAAGAGACAGGTCGAGATATTCCCTTACACGGACTGGTATCTCAAGGGCGGAAGCTTCGACCTCAAGAGGACGCTCAACATGTGGATGGAGAAACACAACGAGGCATTGTCCCGGGGGTTCGATGGTATGCGCGTAAGCGGCAACCCTTACTGGATCGACAACAAGAAGGACTGGGACGATTTTACCTGCTACGAGTCCGCGATAAACAATGTGATCGGCGGAACGAAGCTGTTGGTGCTCTGCACCTATTCGCTGAAGAAGTGCGGGGTGGCTGAGATAATGGACGTGGTCAGGAACCATGAATTTGCCCTTGCCATGAACCGGGGCACATGGCAAATCGTGAGCAACACAGGCGCGGATCACAGACGTCCTTAAATTCCATATAGGATACATAGGCCTATCATAAACTCTATGTACACCGATAAACGAAAATCAGGCATTCCTTTAATTGGCGACCTGCCGTTGGGCAGCCATTTCTGCCACTTTTACCAAACAAGAGAAGACATACTCGATATCTTTGTCCCCTACCTGAAGGCAGGACTGAGGAGTAACGAGCTTTGCGTGCTGGTGACATCGAGGGCGCTCGGTGCGGAATATGCTGAGAAGACGTTAAAAGAGAGCGTGCCCCGTTTTGAGGAATATGCGAAGAACGGCCAGATCCGGTTTCTCCCCGTGGCGCGCTGCCATGTAAAGAAAGGAAGACCGGGGAAAATGCTCTTCTCGCTGCTTGACACGGCCATCTCAGGCGGTTTTGATTGTCTAAGGCTCGCTTGCAGCGACTGCCCCGCAAGAAGAAGCGGCGGCGCGCCGCCGTGTTTCGAAGAAAACACAGTCAGCAGATATAGCGCGCTTGCGGCCTTTGCATATCAACGCAATAAGTTCGATGCCCTGGATCTCATTGAGGCGGTGAAGAAGCACCGCTTTGCGCTGGTCAGAAATGCGGGAAAATGGGAGATCATAGAAAGCTCGGAGGCGCACACGGCAAGGGACACCCTTAGAAGGAGCGAGGAAAAACTGCAGTCCGTCTTCAACAATATGTCGGAAGGGTTCGCATATCACAGGATCCTGGTGGACAAGAAAGGACGTCCCTGCGATTACGTCTTCCTCCAAGTAAACAAGGCGTTCGAGAGGCTTACAGGACTGGCAGGCAAAGATGTCACCGGCGGGAAGGTTACAGAAGTTCTTCCGGGCATAGAGAAGGACCCGGCGGATTGGATCGGCAGATACGGCAAGGTTGCGCTTTCCGGAAAGCCCGCCCAGTTCGAAAGCTACTCGGAGTCCCTCAAGAAGTGGTATTCCGTTTCCGCCTTCAGTCCCCGCAAAGGTTACTTTGCCGTGACCTTCAGCGACATTACCGCCCGGAAAGGATACGAGGAAGATCTTATCCTGTCCAGACAGGAGTGGGAGCGGACCTTCGACAGCGTGCCGGATATGATAGCGCTCATCGACAAAAACCATAGGATCACGAAGGTTAACCGCGCAATGGCAGAACAGCTGGGACTCAGACCCGAGGAATGCATCGGACTGCCTTGCTACGAATATGTGCACGGCACGGACGGACCCCCTTCTTTCTGCCCGCATTCCCAGACGCTCCGGGATGGGCATGAGCATATCTTTGATTTGCACGAGGAAAGGCTGGGGGGCGATATGTTAGTAAGCACTACTCCGACTTTCAACGAGCGCGGTGAGGTGACCGGCTCGGTCCACGTGGCAAGAAACATCTCGGAACTGAAGAGGGCGGAGCAGAAGTCCCGCATACTTTCTGAAACCGCAGGCAAGCTCCTTTCTGCGGAAAGACCTCGGGAGATCGTGGACGAGCTTTGCGTGAAGGTCATGTCATATCTCGGCTGTCAGGTCTTTTTCAATTTCCTCGCGGACGAAACCTCGGGTAAGCTTCACCTCAATGCGTACGCAGGCGTCCCGGCGGAAGACGCAAGGGGAATAGAACGGCTCGACTACGGCGTTGCTGTCTGCGGGTGCGTGGCGCGCGACGGCGTGCCGATAGTGTGTGAGAATATCCCCGGCACGTCCGATCCGCGCACGGAGCTCCTCAAGTCTCACGGGATAAAGGCGTATGCCTGCCACCCGCTGCTTGCAGGAGGAATAGTCATCGGTACCCTCTCCTTCGGCACAAAAACGAGGACGAGCTTCACCGACGAAGAGCTTGCGCTGATGAAAACGGTCGCCGACCAGGTTGCCGTGGCGATGGAACGCATACGCACCCAGGAAGCACTGAGGGCGGCCCTTGACCGTTATCGCTCTTTTGTCGAGATTACCGGACAGATAGGCTGGACAACCGACGCGAACGGACAGGTGACGGAAGACTTGCCCGAGTGGCGAAAGTACACCGGCCAGGAGATAGAGGACATCAAGGGATGGGGCTGGTCAAAGGCCCTTCATCCGGACGACATTTTGCATACGTTGGACATATGGAAAAAAGCCGTGGCTGAGAGAAGCCCTTATGAAACCGAATATCGTCTCCGAAGGCATGACGGTGTTCACCGCCACTTTCTGGCCAGGGGCATGCCCGTGTCTGAAGAGGACGGCTCTATCCGCGAATGGGTCGGCATTTGCATAGACATCACGGAGACAAAAGAGGCCGAGGCCACTCTCAAAAGGGCACATGCGGAGCTCGAGCGGCGCGTTCAGGAGAGGACTGCCGAGCTTGCGGGCGCAAACAGGGAATTGGAGGAGGAGATCGCGGAGCGCTGGAGGGCTGAAGAGAAGATCTACAGATTGAACCGCCTGTATTCCGTGCTAAGCAGGGTGAACGAGGCTATCGTCCGCATACATGACCCTGAAGAACTGTACAACAAGTTGTGCCGGATAGCGGTCGAGGACGGCTTGTTCAAGATGGCCTGGATCGGCCTCACCGACTCCGAAACCAGGCTGGTGAAAGTGGCGGCAAGTTACGGTGACACGGGCGGATATCTTGAAGGCGTGAGGGTCTATGCCGCCGATGTCCCTGAAGGCAGAGGACCAACCGGCACGGCGGCTTCGAAAGGGACCCCTTACATATGCAGCGACATAGAGCACGACCCGCTGATGTCGCACTGGCGGGACAGTGCCCTTCGGCATGGCTTCTATTCTTCTGCGGCCTTTCCACTCAGGATAGGACAGGTCGTTATCGGGGCCTTCACGATCTATTCCGGCAAAACCCAATTCTTTACGAACGAAGAAGTCAAACTCCTATCCTCGCTGGTGGAGGACGTTTCTTTTGCAGTGGAATCAATGGCTAATCAGAAAAGGCGCATGGAGGCTGAAGAGGCCTTGCGCCAGGCAAACGCCTATAACCGGAGCCTGCTTGAGACTAGCCTCGACCCGCTCGTGACCATCAATGCGAGCGGCAAGATCACGGACGTAAATGCCGCGACGGAGAAGGTGACGGGTTGCTCACGCGGGGAGCTCATCGGCACTGATTTCTCCGACTACTTCCTTCAACCGGATAGGGCCCGCGCAGGGTATCAGCGTGTCTTCAATGAAGGGCTCGTCAGGGACTACCCGCTCGAAATAAGATGCAGGGACGGATGCATTACACCTGTGCTTTACAACGCCTCGCTCTACCACGACGAGACCGGAAAGGTTTTGGGGGTTTTCGCCGCGGCCCGCGACATCACCGAGCGCAGAAAGGCCGAGGAAGAAATCAAGAAGCTCAACAGGGAGCTCGAACAGCGGGTGATCGAGCGCACAGCAGAGCTTGAAGCGGCCAACAGGGAGCTCGAGGCCTTCAGTTACTCCGTCTCGCACGACCTGCGCGCCCCCTTGAGGAGCATCGACGGCTTCAGTCAGGCGCTCCTTGAAGATTACAACGACAAGCTCGACGACCAGGGAAAAGACTTTCTTCAACGCGTGCGCGCAGGCAGCCAGCGCATGGCTCAGCTCATCGACGACCTTCTAAAACTTTCCCGGATCACTAGGAGCGGCATGAGCAGGGGACCCGTAAACCTGAGTGAACTGGCGGGCAGAGTAGCTGGAGAGCTCAGAGAAACGCAGCCCGCCCGTAGGGTTGAGTTCATTATCGCCGATGGAATAAGTGCAAAAGGCGACGATAAACTCCTGTACCTCGCCCTTGAGAACCTGATGAGCAACGCTTGGAAATTCACAGGACAAAACCCCGAGGCGAGGATAGAGTTCGGCATCATCGAAGCCGCCGCCATTAGTAACTCCACCCTTTCTCCCCCTATGGTAAGGGGAGGCGAAGGAGGGGTTATGTCCGAAGAAACCGGAGACCCGCAACTGACAACCCGTGACCGGGAAACTGTTTATTTTGTCCGCGACAACGGAGTCGGGTTCGATATGACTTATTCGGACAAACTCGGAACGCCTTTCCAGAGGCTCCATTCGGCGAGCGAATTCCCCGGCATGGGAATAGGTCTTGCCACTGTAAAGCGTATCGTCAGCCGGCATGGAGGGAGGCTCTGGATGGAAGGCGAGGTCGGAAAAGGGGCAACGGTTTATTTTACGCTATAATGGAGATTGAGTCTTGCTCCGTGCAGTCCGCGGTGATTTTTTCGGGGAGGTAAAATGAAGACGAAGACCTTACTCTTGGTTGAAGACAATCCTGATGACGTGCAGCTGACCCTCAGGGCACTTAAGAAAAATAATATCGCAAATGAGGTGGTGATTGCCGGCGACGGGGTCGAGGCCCTCGATTACCTCTTCGGCGCCGGCAAGTTCGCGGGGAGGGACACCCGGGTGATGCCCCAGGTTATCCTCCTCGACCTGAAGATGCCGAGGATGGACGGGCTCGAAGTGTTGCACCGCATACGGGCCGACGAAAGGACAAGGCTCCTGCCGGTCGTCGTTCTCACGACCTCCAGCGAGGACAGAGACTGCGTAGAAAGCTATAAGCTGGGAGCAAACAGCTATATCCGAAAGCCCGTGGACTTTAACCAGTTTACCGAGGCGATTCAGCAGCTTGGTCTCTACTGGCTGGTCTTGAACGAGTCGCCGTAGGGATATAGGGCCGGAAATCAGTAGCCAGAATAGAGATGAGCAAGCAACTTAAGATTCTGATTATCGAAGATTCTGAAGACGACACCCTCCTTGTGCTCCATGAGCTGCGGAAGGGCGGCTACGATCCGGTTTACGAGCGTGTCGAGACACAGGAAGCCATGATATCGGCGCTCGAAAGACAGAGGTGGGACATCATAATCTCGGACTACGTTCTGCCGAAGTTCAGCGGTCTCGCCGCACTCGCCCTTTACAAGAGGAGCGGCCTGGACATGCCGTTCCTTATTGTTTCGGGGAACATCGGAGAGGATGTTGCAGTGGAGGCGATGAGGGCCGGGGCCCACGACTATATCATAAAAGGAAACCTCAGAAGACTGGTGCCTGCCGTGGAGCGTGAGCTCCGTGAGACTATGGTGAGACGGGAGAGGGCTGAGGCCGAGGAGGCCTTTATGGAGCAGTCGAGGGTATTGGAGGCCTTTTTCAGACATGCCATTTCGCCTCTCGTGTTTCTCGACAAAGAATTTAATTTCATCAGGGTTAATGACGCCTATGCGAAGGCTTGCCAGCGTGATATCGCCGAATTTTACGGGCATAACCATTTCGAATTCTATCCGCACGAGGAAAACGAAGATATATTCAGGGGTGTGGTCAGCACGAAGACTCTGTACCAGGCGGTCGCAAAACCTTTTGTCTTCCCGGACCATCCGGAATGGGGCGTCACTTACTGGGACTGGACCCTCGTGCCCGTCCTTGACAATAAGGGCGAAGTGGACTTCCTTGTCTTCTCACTGAAAGACGTGACCGACCGCAAAGAGGCTGAAGACCGCACGCTCACTCACAACAAGCTGTTGCAGTTGTTCTCGCACTCTTTTTCTCGTGACGCGTACCTGGGAGAGGTGGTAAAACTGATCAGTGAATGGAGCGGCTGCACGGGCGTGGGGATAAGTATCATGGATAAGAATGACCATATCCCTTACAGCGCCTATACGGGATTCAGCCCGGAGTTCTGGGAATCGGAGAATTGGCTGTCGACGGACCACGACCAGTGCACGTGCATCCGTGTGATAAAGGAAAGCCCGGACGCGGGCGATCTGCCGTACATGACGCGAAACGGCTCTTTTTACCTGAACGACAACCCTGGATTTATGAGTGGCCTGACGCCTGAGGAAAGGGACAGGTTCAGGGACGGGTGTTTGAAGACGGGTTTCAAATCCCTGGCCGTAGTGCCTATCCGCTACGTCGAGAGAGTGCTCGGCGCGGTTCATCTGGCGGATGAAAGAAAAGAGGTCCTTCCGCTCAAGAAAGTTGAATTCATCGAGTCGATCACGCCGCTTATCGGAGAGGCCATCTACAGGTTTTCCATCGAAGATGAGCTCAGGAGAAACTATGATGCACTTCAATCAAGTGAGAAACAACTGCGGGACCTCTCAATGCACCTTCAGTCCGCAAGGGAAGAGGAGCGGACCCAAATAGCGAGGGAGATCCACGACGAGCTTGGGCAGGTGCTGACCGCCCTGAAGATGGACGTTGCCTGGCTGCGGAGTAAGTATAAGGACCGCGAGGCGCTTGTGGAAAAAACGGGCGCGATGCTTAAGCTGATCGATATGACGATAAAAACAATAAAGAGGATTTCGGCCGAATTGAGGCCGGGTCTCCTCGACGATCTCGGTCTCGCACCAGCCATAGAGTGGCAGGCGGAGGAGTTTCAGAAAAGGACGGGGATAATATGCTCGGTCTCGATCTCCCCCAAGGATATTTCATTGGACAAGGACCGCTCAACCGCTGTTTTCCGGATCTTTCAGGAGGCCCTGACGAACATTGCACGTCACGCCAGGGCGACGAAGGCCATCGTAGCCCTCGGAATAAAGGACGGTAAGATAGTCCTGCGGGTTGAAGACAACGGAAAAGGGATTACGAAAAAGCAGCTCTTCAAATCCGGGTCCTTCGGTCTTATCGGCATCCGTGAGCGGGTCCATTTCCTTTCGGGAGAGGTAGACATTCAGGGCGTCCCGAACAAGGGAACGTCCATCGCGATCACTATACCTCTCGGGGCTGGCCAGAGTTGAAAATCGGAGGTTTGCTGGATGCCGGATTTTTGAGAAGATAGCCATTCCTTAATTCAAAATCCGTATCCAAAATATTTTGTTTTTGTAGGATAATAACGGACAAAAAAATAGGATTATCGCTGATAGCTTATATCGCTATGCGATATATATTATGAGAAACTGATGGTAAAAATTCTCATTGCTGACGATCATATCATTGTGCGCAAGGGACTGAAACAGATCATATCCGAAACCAGCGATATGGTCGTTGCGGACGAGGCGAGCAACGGCCAGGAGGTCCTGGACAAGGTGAGAAAGAACGGTTTCGATATGATTTTGCTCGATATATCCATGCCCGGCAGGACGGGTCTCGATATCCTGAGAGAGCTGAAGACCGAAAAGCCGAAATTGCCTATCCTGGTCCTCAGCATGTACCCCGAAGAGCAATATGCCGTGCGGGTCCTCAGGGCCGGCGCCTCGGGGTATCTCACGAAAGAGAGCGCCCCCGAAGAACTGATCGCGGCGATACGCAAGGTTTCGCTCGGCAAGAAGTACGTCACGCCTTCGGTCGCCGAGAGATTGGCCTTTGACCTGGACGTCGACTCTGAAAAGCCCCTTCATGAGACCCTGTCCGACCGCGAGTATCAAGTGCTGTGCCTGATCGCCTCCGGCAAGACCGTCGGAGAGATTGCGGACAAGCTGTCTCTCAGCGCAAAGACCATCAGCACCTATCGGGCCCGCATACTCGAAAAGATGAATATGAAGAACAATGCCGAGCTCACCCATTACGCCATTCAGCACAAATTAGTCGAATAGAAACTCCTCCCCGCTTGCAACTACCCGTTTCTTAAGCGTTTATTAGAAAAAATTAATTATTTTGTAGGACAAGAACTTACAAGAAATCCATTTATCTCCTTACAAAAAAATCAGTTATCCTCCGATTTTTCTTTCAAGCGGACTCGTATAAACTTTGAATTAGCTTTTCCCCATTACACTCATTAAACGGATAAATCTTACAGAGTGTGACTGAAGTTGAGTATCCACATTTTGAGAAAGGAGCATCTGAAATGGATTTGTTTGAAACAGTGAGTCAAAGAATTGGAATGGAATATCTGGAAGAATACGGCGACGGAGAGCATTTGGAACACCTTGAAGAAGAGGTCCCGGAGGACAGGGAGACCCAATGGGACGAAGGCGAAATAATAAGCGACGACGTTATTGAAGGAAAAGAGAAGGTTTCTTTTGTCAGTGACGAATACGATCCGGTTAAGATGTATCTTAAGGAGATGGGGAGTTACCCTCTCCTTAAAAAGGAGGATGAAATTGAGCTTGCGCGGCAAATGGAGATCGGAAGGGAGACGATCATAAAGACGATATTCTCTCTCCCTTTCGCTCTGGAAGAGCTCATCAATTACGGCGACCTTGTGCGTAAAGGCGGCGTAGCCCTCAGTGAACTCACCCAGTCCGACACGGACTCAGGTGAGACCCGCGAAGGCGAGCGGAGGAAGTTTCTTATACACATAACGCGTATTAAAGACCTTTACCGGAGCCGCTCCGACTGTCTGAGCCGATTGCAGAAGAGGCAGGGACGGGACGCCTGTGAGTCCGGGGGCGTGTCGCCGCGCACCACGAAGTTCCTCGAAAAAAATCTAGGGAAGATAGTCGAACACTTAGGCGCTTTGAAGCTCAGAGAAGATATTACGTTTACCCTGATGGAGGAACTGGAAAAGACCGTGCAGCGGATAGAAGATGTCCGAAAGAAGATAGCGCGGCTCAGCAAAAGACTTTTCGAGATCGGCCCGGAGAGAAAAGAAAGGAAGCTGCTGAAGTCCTTCCATGCAAAGTTCGAGAGAAAGAAGCCCGAATGCTCAAAAAAGATCGGAGCCCCTGAGACGAGTTTGGACCGGATGAAGAGAAGGTATCAGGACTACGAAAGCGAGATCGGGAAATTCGAAAGCTCCATCGGCGTCAATTACAATGAAATGAGGAACGTTATGAAAGTCCTTTCTGAGGCGCGCGACAGGATCTCGGCTGCAAAGAGCGCGATGATAGAGGCCAACCTCAGGTTGGTGATCAGCATAGCGAAGAGATATATCGGAAAGGGGCTGAGTTTTCCGGATCTCATCCAGGAGGGCAACATAGGGCTGATGAGGGCCG
>JAJYIF010000045.1 GCA_021790195.1 Nitrospirota bacterium | reverse complement strand
GAGAAGGTGAGATATTACCTGAAGTCTCTCCAACGTGATCCGGAAAAAATATGCGGGTTCTTCCGTGAGCCCAATCTCAGGTATGCGGCCTAATTACGGGGCTTTACTTATGACCTCCTTAGTAAGTGGAATTATCCTTTGTCAACTGACTTGTTTATTTTCTTCAATACCCCGGATACCTTCGGTTATGCAGGGTGCGCGCTCCGACACCCCGTTTACGGAAAGGTATCGGGAGGAAGACGGGATTGACCGCGATCTTTCATTAATCTTAAAATACCGCATGCCCCGGATCAGAGTCCTTCCTGTAGAACTTAGAAACAAGATAGCAGCCGGCGAGGTTATAGAGAGACCGTCGTCCGTCGTCAAGGAGCTTGTGGAAAACTCAATCGATGCAGGGTGCGGCAGCGTCACGGTCGAAGTCCTTCACGGCGGGAAGGGCCTCATCAGAGTGGCGGATGACGGCGCCGGAATGGACAGGGAAGACGCCCTGCTGTGTCTCGAGCGCCATGCGACGAGCAAGCTCAAAAACGAGGATGATTTATTCAATATCGTGACGATGGGTTTCCGCGGAGAGGCCCTGCCGTCCATAGCGTCCGTTTCGCGCATGCGTCTCCTCACGGGTACCGCAGACCCGGCCCCTGGCGTCGCAATTGAAATTGCGGGCGGCGAGATCGGACAGATAGCGGACTTCCCGGCCCGCGGAACTTCCGTCGAGGTGCGCGATCTTTTTTTCAATATCCCCGCGAGGAAGAAGTTCCTGAAATCGGACGCCACGGAGCTTTTCCATGTCATCGATTCCGTGACGAGGGAGGCCCTCTCCCACTGGACCATCGGCTTCAGGCTTTTGACAGAAAAACAGGAAACAATGAATCTATACAAGGCATCGGATGCAAAGGAAAGGATAGCCCAGATATACGGTCTTGAGTTTACAGACGGCCTGCTCAAGGCCGACTTCAAACGCAGGGGCCTTGAAATGACGGCCTTTGTATCAAAAGGGGACAATTTCAGAAACGGCAGGTCTCATCAATATATATTCATCAACGGCCGTCCGGTCAAGAACCAGACCATATCCCACGCGGTCTACTCGGCCTTTGAAGGTATATTGCCTCACGACAAACATCCCGTGTTCTTTCTTTTTCTAAGCATAGATCCGGGGAAGGTGGATGTTAATGTGCATCCTTCAAAACGCGAGGTGCGCTTTGAGCACAAAGATGAAATACACCGTTTTATAAGCGCCGGCGTCAGGGAGGCGGTAAGAGCGGAACGCACTGCAAGGATGGAGGATGCGGGATACACGATACAGGATACACGATACAGGTTGCAGGGAACAGAAGATCATGCATCCGGGATCATGCATCACGGATCGTATCCCCCAAAGGAATTCGCCGATACAGATGCCTTGTCCGAGAATCTCGATTTTCCATACCGTCCTTCCCTGCCTTTCGTATACCTCGGCGATACATTCATCGCCCTTGCCGGAAAAGGCGGCCTGACTCTCATAGACCACCATGCGGCACACGAGAGGGTGCTTTACGAGCGCTTTCTCAAGGGCACAGGCCTGAATTCTCACCCACTTCTCTTTCCTAAACAGATCAGACTATCTCACAAGGAGCATAAGGTGATCCTTGAGAACAAAGAATTGATTGAAGGGCTCGGCATGGAGATCGACGATTTCGGACACGATACCCTGATAGTGCGCAGCCTGCCCGAGGCCCTGTCCGCTGCCGATATGCGAGGTATCCTTTCGGATGTGGCCTCCGCGCTCCTTGCAGGGGATCAGCCTTTTTCCTCCCTGCGGGAGCTTATTGCTTCACGGGTCGCGTGCCACGGTTCGGTCCGCGGGAAGGAGATTCTCCACCAGGAAGAGGTCCAGCGGCTGCTCTCGGACCTCGAAAAGACCGAAAACCCCGACCAGTGCCCTCACGGAAGACCGACAAGGATATTCCTCTCGCTGGATGACCTGAAGAAGATCTTTAAAAGAAAATGACGGATCAAAGCGTATGACTAACCACAGAGACACTGAGGCACAGAGAATGAAGATTTGTTTCAGAGATTGCTTCGCTTCGTTCGCAATGACAAGGGATTTATGACGCACTACATTGAGATTTGCTCAGTTTGTTAGAAAGTTTTATTAATGTGCGCTATCTGAGAATGGGATTCTTCTCTGTGTCTCCGTGCCTCTGTGGTTTTATTAGATGAATAAGGTCATCGTTCTGCTCGGCCCCACCGGCGTCGGCAAGACCGGGGCGGCCGTCCTCCTTGCAAGATCACTCGATACTGAGATCATCAGCGCCGATTCGATGCAGATCTACAGGCATATGGACATCGGCACGGCGAAACCATCCAGGGAAGAAATGAGCACGGTGAAGCACCACATGATAGATATAGTGGAGCCTTCAGAGTCATTCAGCGCCGGGGCGTATATAGATCGCGTTGTGCCGATAATCGAGGGGCTCCATCGCCGGGGAAGGGTACCGATTGTCGTGGGCGGCACGGGCTTGTATATAAAGGCGATGACCCGCGGGATATTCTCCGGCCCTTCAGCGGACTGGGCCCTCCGGGAAGAGCTTTTGTCCATGGAGGAGAAAGAGAAGGGATCGCTTTATCGCTATCTTCAGAAACTCGACCCGGAGGCGGCCTCAAGAGTAATGCAGCCGGACATCAGGAGGATAGTTAGGGCGCTTGAGGTCTGTCTGAAGGCCGGGACAGGGATCACGGAATTGCAAAAGAAATTCACCCGTCCCCTGCCCTATGAGTTCATAAGAATGGGACTATCGCGGGAGAGAAGGGAATTATACAGATTGATCGAGGAGAGGGTGGACTCCATGCTTTCGGGGGGACTGCTGGAGGAGGTGAGAGACCTCCTTCCTCTCAGGCCCGGGAAAACGGCCCTGCAGGCCATCGGATACAAGGAGATCATCGCCCACCTAAGAGGCGAATATTCAGTGGATGAGGCCGTCAGACTTATTAAGAAAAGGACGCGCAATTACGCGAAGCGCCAGCTCACATGGTTCATTCGGGAGGCCGGGGTCCTCTGGTCCGATGTCACCGGGCTCTTCACCGCCGCTCAGATTCATCAGACTATTGCATTATTACTCAAGAATCGATTAACGTAAGAAGAAAAAAGGGCTTCGTATTGCGAGGTCATACGGAGCGCCGGGAAGGAGAGGTGCTATGTCTGCGAATTTACAAGACAACTACCTTAACCAACTGAGGAAAGATAAGACACCAGTAGTGATATATCTCGCCAACGGGGTGAGACTGAAAGGCACTATCAAGGCCTTCGACAATTTTGTTATTATTCTCAAGGAGTCGGCGCAGCAGCTGATCTATAAACACGCGGTATCCACTGTCGTCCCGGAAAAAGATGTTGACCTGCGATTCGAAGAGTCGTAAGAACCCGTCTCCAACTGTCGATATCATAATAGAGTGCGGGGGCAGGATCGTCTTGATAGAAAGGAAGAACCCGCCGCACGGCTGGGCGCTTCCGGGCGGCTTTGTGGATTATGGCGAAAGTCTCGAATCCGCGGCAATAAGGGAGGCAAGGGAAGAGACAGGTCTTGAAGTGAGGCTCCTGAGGCAGTTCCATACATACTCGGACCCCGCAAGGGACCCCAGACAGCACACCATCAGCACCGTATTCGTCGCGGAAGCAAAAGGAACGCCGGTGGCCGGCGACGATGCCCGTAAGGCCGGGCTTTTCGGTCAGGACGCTCTCCCCGGCCCGATGGCCTTCGACCACTTAAAGATATTGAATGATTATTTCGTGAGGAGGTATTAGATGCTTCAGGCAATGCGCAAACACGCAAAATTCTTCTATATCCTGTTTTTCATCGTGATCCTTTCCTTCATCTTCTGGGGTGTGGGAACAGTGGACAAGTCGACCGCCGTTCCTGTGGCCGAGGTGGGAAACGAAAAGATAACGGTGGAGGAGTACTGGAATGCCTATGACAGGACGCGGGAGTTTTATAGAAATATAATGAAGGGAACCTTCACCGAGGAGACCGAAAAACAGCTTAACCTCAAGCAGAAAGTCCTCGACTCTCTCATTGAGCAGAAACTTCTCCTGGACGAGGCGAAGAAGGAGGGGATAACGGTAACCGACGCCGAGGTTGAGGACTCGATCGTCAACGACCAGGCCTTCATGAGGGACGGCAGGTTCGACAAGGAGATTTACATCAGAAGGCTGCAGCTCGAGGGATGGAAACCCGAATACTTTGAGGCCCTTAAGAGGAAGGACCTAGAGGTCGCAAAGATGCGGCAGCTTATAGAAGAGTCGGTCGACGTCTCAGATGTGGACGTGCCTCAGAAAGGCGATGAACAGACACAGAATTCCTTGCGCCAGGCGATGCTGTCCCAGATGAGGGAAGCCGCGGTCATGTCCTATGTCGATGTCCTGCGGAAACAGATCAGAATAAAGATCAACCCGAAGCTCTTATCTTAGAGCCGCCTTAATGCTTCCGGCCAGGGGGGCTATCTCCCGGTTGCTTACCGTCCGCGCGTCTACGATGAGCGCCTCCCCTTTTATCCTTGCGACGACGGCAGGATCTCCCTTTCTCAGTCTCTCCTCGAACTGATTGACCGGGAGCCTAGCCGGTTTTATGGATACGGCATAGGTCGGAAGACGCACTTCGGGCAGGGACCCGCCGCCGGCTTGCGAGGAATCCTCAATCACCTCCACGTCCGCATCCTTTGCCCCTGTCTTGACGAGACGGGCTATCTTTTTCGCCCGCTCCCTGATCTTTCCCGGATCTTCAAGCAGCATCCTGATGGTCGGTATCTTCTCTATCGCCCGGTCTTCGTCCGCGTACGCCATGAGCGTGGCCTCGAGCGCGGCCAGTGTCAGTTTGTCTATCCTGACGGCCCTTGCGAGAGGATGTCTTTGTATCCTCTCGACAAATTCCTTCTTCCCGACTATCAGACCCGCCTGGGGACCGCCGAGGAGCTTGTCTCCGCTGAAGGTGACGATGTCCGCCCCGCTTCTGAGGACTTCCCTGACCGTAGGCTCGGAATGAATTCCATATGGGCCGAGGTCTATGAGACAGCCGCTTCCGAGATCGCACATCACGGGGACTCCCCTGCCGTGACCGAGGGCGGCAAGCGTTTCGAGGGGGACCTCCTCGGTAAATCCGATGATCTGATAATTCGATTTATGTACTTTAAGGATGAGGGCGGTCGCCTCGCCGAGGGCGTCCTCATAATCATGAAGATGGGTCTTGTTGGTTGTGCCCACCTCCTTCAGCAGGGCGCCGCTCTGCGCCATTACGTCAGGGACCCTGAAGGACCCGCCTATCTCCACCAGCTCCCCCCGCGAGACAACCGCCTCTCTGTCTTTTGCGAGGGCGCTCAGACTAAGAAAAACAGCCGCCGCGTTATTATTCACGGCAAACCCGTCCTCGGCGCCGGTTATCTCCCTCAAAAGCCCCTTGATATGAGAGTGTCTCTTTCCTCTTTTTCCTTCATTGAGGTCGTATTCGAGGTTTGAATAACATGTGGCAGTCCTTCGCACATTTTCCATGACATCTTCCGAGAGAACGGACCGGCCGAGATTCGTATGGATAACTATCCCGGTCGCATTTATAACCGGCCTCAGGCTGAAGGACGACAACTTTCCGCTCTTCGTCGCGATGTCTGCGGCCAGGCCTTCCAGGGAGACGTCCGGGGCGGCCCCGTCAAGGATCTCCTTCCTCCTTGACTCGATCACTTCCCTGACAGCCGAAAGGACATATCTCCTCGGAAAGTCTTTAAGGAGCTTCTTTCCGAAATCGCTCTTCAGGACCTCATCCACAGAGGGAAGACTCGACAATAATTCCTGTTTCTTGTTCATCCCGTTATTGTCCGGTCATTCCGGGCTTGACCCGGAATCCAGCGACTCCAAGGAAACGTCACTGGATACCGGCTTTCGCCGGTATGACGGCCCCGCACTGAAGGACCATTCCTATTTCCCTTCTTCCTCATTTATGAAATACTTCACCGTCACCTTTATATCCTTACGCAGGGAGTGATACACCGAGCAGTATTTTTCCTGCGAAAGTGAGATGGCCCTGTCCATCTTTTTCGGAGTTATGCCTTCCCCGGCTATGTGTATGATAAGTTCCATCGACTTGTAATACTGGGGCGGCGTGAGGTTCCTTTCTCCCGAATAGTCGATCCGGAACTTTGTAATGTCGGCCCTCATCTTCTGCACAAAGGAGACGACATCTATGCCCAGACAGCCCGCCACGCTCATCAGAAGGGTCTCCGTAGGCGAGCACCCCCACTGAAATGTAGCGTCATAGTCCACTTCTTCCCCGCGCTGCGTCCTGCCGTGGAAGATCAGCTCCTTCTCCCATGTGAGCGTTCCCTTATTCACCGGCGGGATCTTTTCCTTGTATCCCGTTAAAGATTCGTCCAGCTTCTCGATTTCCTGTTCCAACCCTTGCCTCCTCAAGACGGTCTTATTCGCATTATGCTACCCAATTTCCCCTAATTGTGCAAGGGTTGTCCGTCGTCAACGAATTCCCTTGATAGAGTCATCCCTTTGGAATAAAATACTCTATGCGTTATGTGATACTCGGCACCGCAGGCCATATTGACCACGGCAAGAGCTCCCTGGTAAAGGCGCTGACCGGCATAGACCCCGACAGGTTGAAAGAGGAAAAGGAGAGGGGCATAACCATCGATCTTGGGTTTGCCGATCTCACCTACCCCGACGGCCTTACCGTTGGGATCGTCGATGTGCCCGGACATGAAAGACTGGTCCGGAACATGCTTGCGGGAGCAGGAGGCATAGATCTCGTGCTGCTTGTCATCGCAGCCGACGAAGGGATCATGCCCCAGAGCCGCGAACATCTCGCCATATGCAATCTCCTCAAGATAAAATCGGGGCTTATTGCGGTCACAAAGTCGGACCTCGTAGAAAATGAGTGGCTTGAACTCGTGGTCGATGAGGTCAGGGGTTTCGTGAAAGACACCTTTCTCGATGGAGCCGAGATAGTCCCTGTCTCATCAAAGACCGGTCACAATCTCGACGTATTGAAGGAAAAAATAAGGGAAGCGGCCCTCGGGATACAGGCAAAACCTGTCGAGGAGATATTCAGACTGCCCATCGACCGGGTTTTCACCCTGAAAGGCTTCGGCACTGTCGTCACGGGCACGGTTGTTTCCGGCACCCTTTCAGTGGAGGAGGCGGTGGAGATCCAGCCGAGCGGCATCAGCACCAAGGTGAGAGGACTTCACAGCCACGGCAAGGCGATCAAGGCGGCGTATGCGGGCCAGAGGGTCGCTATCAACCTGCAGGGCGTAGACAAGGAGACGCTTAGGCGCGGCGACGTAGTCGTGACCCCTAAGACGGTTGTGCCCACGCGGGTCATAGATACACGGATAGAGCTTCTCCGGGATGTGCCGCCGCTTAAGACAAAGAGCCAGGTCCACCTCCATATAGCCACTTCCGAGACGATTGCGAGGGTCATCCTTTACAACATGGAGGAACTCAAGCCCGGGGATTCCAGCTACTGCCAGCTGAGGCTGGAGGAGCCCGTAGTGGCCCTTTCGGGAGACAGGTTCATCATCAGGAGATTCTCCCCCGTGATCACGATAGGCGGGGGATCGGTGCTCGACCCTTCCCCGTACAGAAGAAGACGCAAGGAGGGTTTGGAGGATATAGAGGTCCTCGATACCGGAACGCTTCCGGAAAGGATCGCCGCGAAAGTTAGGAAGTCCGGGGTGAGGGGAATAAAGACCTCTTCACTGGCCGGATGGATAAAGGCGGAGTCCCCGTCGATTACCGGGGCCCTGCGGTCTTTGAAGAAACAAGGGGTCCTGATCGAGTTGAGCGATACCCTTTTTCATAGTGACGTTTACAACGGCCTCTGCAGAACTATCTCCGACGTGCTTGACGGCTTCCACAAGAAGAACCCCCTCAGCCCCGGTATGCCAAAGGAAGAATTGAAGACCCATATCAAGGCAAGCCAGGACGTCTGGAACAGCCTCCTGGGCTCGATAGGCAACATAGTCGTAGAAAGGGACGTCGTCCGCATTAAGGAATTCAGGACGGCTTCCGCGGCTGCTTCTCAGACCTCGGACAGGATACTGGGGCTGCTCGGGAAGGCCGGATTTCAACCGCTCTTCAAAGAGGAACTCTCCCAGGCCCTCTCCATCGAACAGAAAGTCATCGGAGACGTGCTGAAGCTTATGAGCAAAGAGGGCCGGATAGTGCGGATAAACGATTCCCTGTACGTGACCTCGGACTCCTTCAAGGAAATGATCTCCCGCCTGAGGGCTTTTTTTGCAAAAAAACCGGAGATGACGGTCGCGGAATTCAGGGACATGCTCGGCACAACGCGCAAATACGCCCTCCCCTTTCTCGAGTACCTCGACTCGAATAAGATTACTCTCCGGGTGGGAGATGTGAGGAAGTTTTTAATGAAGTGATTAGTGCCGGTGTTTAGTGTCAGCACAAAGCTGATTGTTTACGCTGACACACTCACACACGACACTGAATACTGACACTATTTTGTAATGGTGGGCAGTCGCAGAATCGAACTGCGGACACGAGGCTTTTCAGGCCTCTGCTCTACCGACTGAGCTAACTGCCCGTGTTATAGACTATAATCATTAGGGCTTTTTGTTGTCAAGGATATGAGGTGCGACAGTTGAAAAAAAATATTATCGCTTACGGTCCCGCCGTACTCTGCGGCGTCCTGCTCATACTATCTTTTCCGACGTTTGACCTATACCCCCTTGCTTGGGTGGCCTTTGCCCCGTTTCTGCTCTCTCTGTGGGAGAAGACGCCGAAAGAGGCCTTCCTCGCCGGCGTTATTATGGGCGTCGTTTATTTTTTCGGGACGCTCTATTGGATATATCACTCCATAGATTATTACGGCGGCATGTCTCTGTATGCGAGCCTCTCTCTCGTCCTCCTCCTGAGTCTCTATCTGAGTCTGTATCCGGGTATGTTTGCGCTCTTTTTCTCGATGAAGATCAAGTCCACAAAACTGCCCGCGCTGCTTCTGGCCCCCGTCTTGTGGGTGACTTTCGAGTTCATCCGCTCTTATGCCCTCACCGGCTTCCCGTGGTCCAGCATAGGGTATTCTCAATACAAGTTCCTCTACGGCATTCAGTTCGCCGATATCACCGGGATCTATGGGGTCTCCTTTCTCGTGCTTTCCGTAAACGGCGCCATCGCCGATATCGTGATTTACAGGAAGAGACGGGAAAAGATGCCCCTTTTCCCCAGTTCCCACACGGTGATCGGCTATTCCGTCTTCTTCTTTGCACTGTTTTCCATATTCGTTTACGGCTACTGGAGGCTCCACCAGCACCGGCCTGGCAACACCGTCAGGGTCAGCATGATTCAGGGCGACATCGAGCAGGACGAGAAGTGGGACCCCTCCTATCAGGACGCCGTCGTCTCTGCTTATGAAAAACTCTCCGAAAGCGCGGCCGCCTCGTCGCCCTCGCTTATAATCTGGCCCGAGACCGCGCTGCCTTTCTATTTCGGCTACGACGAGACGCGCAGCCGCGACCTCGTGGAATTTCAGCGCCGTCTGAACGCATACCTCCTTTTCGGCAGCGTGACCGTGAAGAGACCTCCCGGTCATGGGAAACCGCCGCTCCTGGCAAACAGCGCCATCCTTCTCGATAAGGACGGAAAAGTTTCCTATATTTATGATAAAATGCATCTTGTACCCTTTGGAGAATACGTCCCCTTACGGAAAGTCCTTTTCTTTGTAGACAGACTTGCGGCCGGCATCGGCGATTATGCGCCCGGGGACAAGTTCGTTAAAGCGCGGACGCCGTTCGGAAACTTTGCTACTTTTGTTTGCTACGAGATTATCTTCCCCGGACTTGTCAGGAAGTTTTACTCGAAGGACGGCGACTTCATCGTAACCATTACAAACGATGCATGGTTCGGAAGGACGGCGGGGCCTTACCAGCATTTCAGCATGGCTGTTTTCAGGGCCATAGAAAACAGGAAGCCGGTGCTGCGCGCCGCCAATACGGGGATCTCGGGCTATATTGACAGCAACGGGAGGATTGTCGCCAGGACCCGGCTCTTCGAGAGACTGGCCGAGACGGTCGATATGACAACGGACATGACGAGGAGCTTCTATTCGAAATACGGGGACATCTTTTCCTATGTCTGCATCATTGCTTCGCTGCTATTACTTATTTAAGGAGGTACCATGGTACGAACGGATGAGATAAAACAGGACGTGTTGAACTTGAGGGTGAAGACAGAGGCCCTCAGAGGTTATCTTTGATGTACGAAGCCTCAAAGAAGAGATAGCGCGGCTGAACAGCGAACTCTCCCTCGAATCGGTCTGGTCGTCTCCCGAGAAGCTTCAGGAATTACAAAAAAAGAAGGCGCGCCTTGAGGACGTTGCCTCTTCATTCGATGCAATTGTGGAAAAGCTCTCCTATGTAGAAGACTCCCTTGACATCCTTGAAGAGGAGGGAGGCGAGGCCTTTCTGAAAGACATTCTGAAGGATATTGAAGACATCCGGGAATCCATAAAGAACGTCGAGCTGAGACATCTGCTGTCCGAGGAAATGGATATAAACAACGCCATCATGACCATCCATCCCGGCGCCGGCGGAACAGAAAGCCAGGACTGGGCCCAGATGCTCATGCGCATGTATCTGAGGTGGGCCGAGAAGCACGGCTTTGAGACACAGATCACGGACCTCCAGCCAGGGGAAGAGGCCGGCATAAAGAGCGCCACGATAATGGTCAGCGGGACATACGCCTATGGATATCTCAAGGCCGAGGCAGGCGTCCACCGGCTGGTGAGGATATCTCCCTTCGATGCCAACAAGAGGAGGCACACTTCCTTTTCCGCAGTGCTTGTCTATCCCGAAATCGAAGAGAGCGTGGATGTGGAAGTGGATGAGGATGACCTCAAGGTGGATACCTTCAGGGCATCCGGGGCCGGAGGCCAGCATGTAAACAAGACCTCTTCCGCGGTAAGGATCACCCATCTTCCCTCAGGGATCATCGTGACATGCCAGAATGAAAGGTCCCAGCACAAGAACAAGGCAGTGGCCATGAAGATATTGAAGGCCAGGCTTTATGACATTCAGCGGAGGGAGCAGGAAAAGAAAGTGGAGGGGATTGTCGGAGACAAAAAAGGCATATCCTGGGGGAATCAGATCAGGTCGTATGTTCTGCAGCCGTACAGGCTTGTGAAAGACCACAGGACCGGTATTGAGGTCGGCAATGTCGATATGGTCCTCGACGGGGGCATCGATATCTTCATCGACGGTTTTCTGAAGGAAAAGAGCAAGGAGATTGAGGTTTAGGCGAGTCTTCATGTGTCCTACTATTTCTTTCTTAAAATACTTTTTAGTATTAGTAGAATAAGCTGTTGGTAAGTGCAGGAGTCCTCGGGATGCGGGGAAATACGGCGTTTGAGCGGATAATGAGGTGTGAATAGATCCGGTAAAACCAAGAGGTCTTTGTGGGCTCTTTAAAGGTTTGCCGATAAACCACAGGTTGTAAACAGGAGACAACCAAAATTCTTGCTATAGGTGTGAATATTGGTTATAATATCTTGTCTTTGGGGGAATTTTACTAACAAAATGTTAGCAGATTGTTAATAAACTAAAAAGATTACCTCTCATAGTCTTTAGAGCGCGGAGACATATCCTTGGAAGATGTTTGGAATAAGTGCCTTTCAATAATAGAAAAAAAGGTCGGGGCTAATGCATTTGAACTGTGGTTCAAGCCTATGAAGCTATTGCAGGCAAAGGACAACAATATATTGCTTGAGATCCCCAACCGCTTTTTCAGGGAGTGGGTTGAAGACTATTATCCCAACCTGCTGAGCTCCACCCTTGAAGAGATTACCGGGCATCCCGTGATGCTGAAGTTCAAGATAGGCGAGAAGGGCGACTCTGAGGCGAGGAAGATAGATGCGCGCCTCGAGGGCAGGAAGCAGAGGCTTGCCAGCAAAGGCATATACTTGAACCCGAAATACACTTTTTCCAGCTTTGTGAGGGGGCAGAGCAACCAGTTTGCGCATGCCGCGGCCATGGCGGTCGGTGATTCGCTCGGGAGGGCCTACAATCCGCTCTTTGTATACGGGGGGGTCGGGCTCGGAAAGACCCACCTGATTACGGCCATTGGAAACAAGATTGCCGACAAGAGGCAGGACTTCAATATCCTGTATGTTTCCTCGGAGCAGTTCACAAATGAGGTCGTTTCCGCCGTGAGGCACGGGAAGACGGAGGAGCTGAAAGGGAGATACAGGAACCTCGATCTCCTCCTTGTCGATGACGTGCAGTTCATAGAAAACAAGACGGCAACGCAGGAAGAGCTCTTCCATACTCTGAACACGCTCTATGAGAAGCAGAAGCAGATAGTGCTTTCGAGCGACAGGCCGCCCAAGGAGATCAAGAACATCACCGACAGGCTCCGTTCGAGGTTCAGCATGGGGCTCATCGCGGACATTCAGCCGCCGGAGATCGAGTTGAGGATGGCGATAATACAGAAGAAGGCCGAGGCTGAAAGGATACAGCTCTCCGAAGAGGTGAGGAACTTTCTCGCGGCGAAGATCAAGTCCAACATCAGGGAGCTGGAGGGGTCTCTTATAAGACTCGGCGCGCAGGCCTCCCTGACCGGCGAGCCCATCGACGTTTCGATGGCCAAGAATGTGCTCAAGGACATAATCTCCGAAGACGACAGACCGATCACCGTCGAACATATACAGAAGCTCACGTCCGAGTTTTTCGGGATCAAGTGTCAGGAGATGCGGTCGAAGAAGAGGACGAAAGAGGTGGCGATACCGAGGCAGGTGGCGATGTATGTGAGCAAGCAGCTTACCGACTCCTCCCTGAGCGACATAGGTAAGAACTTCGGCGGCAAGGACCACGCCACGGTGATTTACGCCTGCAAGCAGATAGAAGAGAGAAGGGCAAAAGACGAGGACTTCAATAGAAAGGTGGACAATCTCATAAAGAGGATAAAAGGATAGAGCGAGGAGGTTCATATGAAGCTGACTATTTCGAAAGATGAGATTCAGGGGAAACTGTCGAACATCCAGAATATTGTGGAGAAGAGGAACACCATGCCGGTCCTCAGCCATTTCCTCCTTGATGCGGGGAAGAAAGCCGCTTACATCGTAGCGACGGACCTTCAGATCGCTATAAAGGAACCTCTTGAGGCGAACGTGCAGAGCGAAGGGAAGCTCTGCGTTCCCGCAAGGAAGCTCTTCGAGATCGTGAGAGAAGCGGAAGGAGATATAACCATTGAGTCCGAGGACGAGCAGTGGATAAAGGTCTCTTTCGGCAGGAGCAGGTTCAGATTGGCCTGCCTGCCGCCGGCCGAATTTCCGGCTTGGCCGGGCGTGGAAAGCGCAGAGGAGGTGAAGTTCGGGATCGATGCCCTCTCGGAGATGATAGAGAAGACCATCTACGCGGCAGGCGAGACCGACACGCGCTACACGCTGAACGGCCTGCTGTTCCATATGAAGGCCGGTGAGGAAGGCATTACGGTCGTAGGTACGGACGGGCACAGGCTTGCCCTTCTCGTAAAGAACCTCGGGGTCAAGGTGGCGGAGGAGAAGAAGGTGATAGTGCCGAGGAAGGCCGCCGCTGAGCTCAGAAGGTTCTTCGGGGGACCGGAAGAGATCTCCGCCGTGATAGGGAAGAACCACCTGCTTTTCAAGATAGGAGAGATCCAGTTCCTCGTCAGGCTGATTGAGGGAACCTACCCGAATTATGAGCAGGTGGTCCCTCCTTCCAACGAGAAGAAGGTGACCATCGGCAGGGAGGACCTCCTGAGGACACTCAGAAGGGTCTCTGTCATGTCGAGGGAGCGGAGCAACGCGGTGAGGGTGGATATTTCGGAGGGCTCCCTTGCGGTCTCGTCCTCTAACCCGGACATCGGGGAGGCGAGGGACGAGGTGAGCGCGGACTACAATGGAGAGGACGTTTCTCTGGGTTTCAACGCGCGCTATCTCATGGACGCGCTGGGCGCCATGAGCACGGAAAGGGTCATCTTCTCCCTTCAGGATGCACTGAGCCCGACCCTCCTTCAGGAGGAGGGAAAGGAAGACTACAGGTGCGTAGTCATGCCTATGAGAATATAAAGAGCAGAAGAATACAGAATCAGAGAATTCAGAATCCAGGATAAGGCTTCTGACTACTACTCCTGGATTCTGTCTTTTAGAGAGGTAAGATGGACGAAAAAGAAATAGTTACGGAAGAAACTTACGGAGCAGCCGATATAAAGATACTCAAGGGCCTCGACGCAGTGAGGAAGAGGCCGGCCATGTATATAGGCTCAACAGGCCCCGACGGCCTTCATCACCTCGTGTACGAGGTTGTGGACAACAGTGTCGATGAGTCCCTTGCGGGGTTTTGCGACAGCATAGACGTGATACTGCACCATGACGGAAGCTGTACTGTAATAGACAATGGAAGGGGCATTCCGACCGGGCCTCATCCCGGCGATCCCGAAGGGCGCACAGCTGCTGAGGTTGCGCTCACAGAGCTTCATGCGGGGGGGAAGTTTGAGTCCAAGGCATATAAGATATCGGGCGGACTGCATGGAGTGGGTGTCTCTGTCGTGAACGCCCTTTCGGAATGGCTCGAGGTCGAGATAAAGCAGAACGGGCAGGTCTTCCAGCAGAGATTTGAGAGGGGAAAGCCCATGGGTCCTCTGACCGTCGTCGGTAAGACGAAGGGTCGAGGCACGAAGGTCACCTTCAAACCCGACCCTGAGATATTCGAGACCACCGAGTTCAGTTACGATGTCCTCGCCCAGAGGTTGAGGGAACTGGCCTTCCTGAACAGGGGACTGAAGATAACGATTCTCGATGAGAGATCGGAGAAACCGGTCCAGGAGTTCCTGTATAAAGGGGGCATAGTCTCCTTTGTCGAACATCTCAACAAGAACAAGACGCCGCTCCATCCGAAGCCCATTTATGTCTCGGGTGAAAAAGACAATATCTTTGCGGAGGTCGCCCTCCAGTATAATGACGGTTATGCCGAAACCATATTCACATATGCCAACAATATCAACACGAGAGAGGGAGGGACCCATTTAGTCGGGTTCAAGTCCGCGCTCACCCGCACCGCCAACAGCTATGCGACTTCCTCGGGCATTCTCAAGAACGGGAAAGAGGCGCTTTCGGGGGAGGACATACGCGAGGGACTGACCGCGGTGATAAGCGTAAAACTCTCCAACCCGCAATTCGAAGGCCAGACAAAGATGAAGCTCGGAAACAGCGAAGCAAAAGGAATAGTAGAGTCCATAGTGAACGACGCCCTTGCCACTTACCTTGAAGAAAACCCCTCCATCGCTAGGAAGGTAATAGAAAAGGCCCTCCAGGCCTCAAGGGCCAGGGAGGCGGCAAGGAAGGCGAGAGAGCTTACAAGGAGGAAGGGCGCGCTTGAAGACACGGGCCTCCCCGGAAAGCTTGCGGACTGCTCTGAAAAGGACCCGGCCATGAGCGAGCTCTTTATCGTAGAGGGCGACTCTGCGGGCGGCTCCGCCAAGCAGGGAAGGGACCGCCGCGCCCAGGCAATACTCCCTCTGAGGGGAAAGATCCTTAACGTCGAGAAGGCCCGGTTTGACAAGATGCTGAGCTCCGAAGAGATACGCATACTCATAACCGCTATGGGGACCGGCATCGGCGCCGACGACTTCGACGTCGCGAAGATCAGATACCATAAGATCATCCTCATGACGGATGCCGATGTGGACGGCGCGCACATAAGGACATTGCTCCTTACTTTCTTTTACCGGCAGATGCCGCAGATAATAGAAAACGGTTATCTGTATATCGCCCAGCCGCCCCTTTTCAAGGTGAAGAAGGGACGGACCGAGAAGTATATTCAGAACGAGTCCGAAATGCAGGCGATGCTTTTCGATCTTGCTGCGGAAGACCTGGCCGTGGTGATCAAGGGGCAGGAGATAAAGGGCAAGGCGCTGATCCCGTTCTTGAAGCGGCTTTCGAACTTCGAGAGGCTGATCGAATGGTTCCAAAGAAGGCGCAGGGACGCCGTCGCCCTGAAGTTCCTCCTTAAGGAAGGCATAGAAAAACCGATATTGAAGGACAACAAGGCCCTTAAGTCTCTCATGACTAAGCTGAAAACGGAGATCCCCGATGCGACAATCGGCGAGATCTTTGAAGACGAGGAGCACGAAGGCTTTGGGGTCGAGATGAGAAGGCAGAATTATAAGCTTAAGATCGATGTAAACCTCCTGCTGTCCCCGGAATTCAGAGAGCTCGAGACGCTTTACGGATACATTAAGGAACTCGGTACGCCGCCTTATCGCATCGTGACAAAGGACGGTCCCAAAGAAGTTTCCTCGACCTCGGAACTTCACGCCTACGTGTTTGAGTCGGCGAGGAAAGGGCTGACGATCCAGAGGTATAAGGGACTCGGCGAGATGAACCCCCAGCAGCTATGGGACACGACCATGGACCCCGACAAGAGGATGCTGCTACAGGTGAGCATTGCAGACAGCGTTCAGTCCGATGAGATATTCACTGTCCTGATGGGCGACCAGGTCGAGCCCCGGAAGGAATTTATTGTAAAGCACGCACTTGAGGCGAGGAACATAGATATTTAGTTGTAGTTGTGTGTGTCGGAAAGCGCATAAGCCACTTTTTCGTGCGCATAAGTCGCTTCAAATGGGCGCATAAAGCACTTAGGTCGTGCGTATAAGCTACAGACTTTCGGTGATCGGGGGTTAAGGGGTTCTTAAGGGCTGTTGCTAAAGGGACCTTTAAGGGGGGTAGCCGTTCTTGCTACGTAATATATGTTATGGACATGTGGCAATCTCAATATCCTCCCATTAGGACTCTGTAAATGAAAGACCATCACAAAGAGAAAGAAAGACGTGAGCGAGTTCAGGGCGGTTTTCTTACGGATTTGGATATCAAGAGAATCCGCAAGAAGCTGGGCATGACTCAGAAAGAAATGGCGGAGAAATTGGGGGTAGGCGAGAAGAATTTCGCCCGCTATGAGAACCTGTCGGTTCGTCAAAGCAAGGCCATGGATAACTTATTGAGGATATTGGATAAATATCCTCATGCTATTAGAGTCCTTTAAGGCGAGATTTGTCTACGGGGTAAGAGAATGAATGGATGAGAGGGACTTTGCCTAAACGGACACCTTTAAATACTTAATACTTAGGTTCTCAAATTATGTGCATACCCAGTTTAATATTTCATCGTCGCGCTTCCAAAGAAGTGACTTCACATGGACATTTACAGAGAACTGCAATCTGAAATAACGGCCGAAATCAGCAAGATAGGACAATCCACAAATGCTGAAAAGAGAATTGCTCTTATAGAAATCATACGTGCACTTGATGAGATATTTACGTTTGCCTCCTTTGTGATCGAAAAGAATTCTACAGATGATAAGTCAGTCAATACACGTAAGCTGTTTGATCATTATGTGATAGGCTGGCACATATGCGTTTGTCTATTTATGGATAACTCAATAAACAGAATTGGTTTCCCCTTATTCCCTTCAACTGAAGAGTCTATGATGTGGACACATTCGTGTTTAATGAGTGCAGGCAATATCGGTCTCTGCCAACGGCTGCTTGCCCTACAAAAGACAAACGTGGTGCAATTGCATTATGAAAGTCCCGATAAGATCTTTGCCGAAATAGCTTCACAATACCGGGGATTGGAATATCTGGAAACGCTCGATTTCGACTGGTGGCGAGACAAAAAGATGAACGCTCCGATCCCAGCGGCGATCGATAACCTATTGCCTCTTGTCAGTAGACAATTATCAGATGTTGTTCAGCCTTGGAAGACGCACTTTATACAATATGGTTCGACTCCTGAAATCGATGACGTATATCAGTATGAGGGCAGTCAGTATATTGCTGGATTATGTGGGTTTGATTATTTTGATGATAATGTGACATTCGGGAATATAAGGTTCTCTGCGTACAAAAACATTTTGACCTGCCTAATAGGACTTACTTTAAAGCACAGGGATTGCTCATTTGCACTATTGAAGCAATCTTCTCAGATGCATTTAAGAAATCTCTTAAGTCTTCCCTTCAGACTTGACGATTTGTCAGCATCAATTGCGGATTACTTGAGATATCCGTGTGAGATAGTAAATTCCGTATTGGAAACAGTGACGCTTAACTTGAATAACGTTAACAGGCATAGCCGGGTGCCAGGCGCCGCACCTGCACCACTTGTCAGTATAGGCGACGGATTTGTACTTCGTTCCATAACTGGAATTCTGTCCAACCCGCTTTATTTCATGATCCAAGAGCTCAAGGCGAGATATCCTGAGGATTTCTTTTCCGCGGTAAATGAAAGGGAAAGGACTTTTCGGGAAGAGTTGAACGGACTATTTGTAAACACAGTAAACATTATATGCTCAGAGTCAGCTGTAACGCTGAAACAATCTGGCAAGATTATGACCGATATTGATGCGATGATATTTGATAAAGACAGTGGAACACTTGTGGTTATTCAACTTAAATCGTCTGACGATTTCGGAACCTCCATGGAGCAGAGATATAGCAGAAGTAAGAATTTCTATGAAACTTCTGTTAAATGGATCGATAAAGTTGAAGGCTGGCTTTCTTCAAATGACAAGAATGTTCTATTAAATCATTTCTCACCGCCCCTGGATGAGCGCCTTCGCGTTAAGACTGTAAACTTAATGATTATAGGCAGAAATTATGCGCATTTTTCGGATCAGCTCCCTGATTGTGATTTTTCACGAGCATTCCCCCATTTGAAGGGATAGTTTTTCAAGACCATTCCCCCACCCTTTTTCAGGAGCATTCCTCCACTTTTTCAGGTCATTCCCCCACCTGATGAGCGGTTCCCAGGT
>JAJYIF010000044.1 GCA_021790195.1 Nitrospirota bacterium | reverse complement strand
GCTGCAAAGAGCGCGATGATAGAGGCCAACCTCAGGTTGGTGATCAGCATAGCGAAGAGATATATCGGAAAGGGGCTGAGTTTTCCGGATCTCATCCAGGAGGGCAACATAGGGCTGATGAGGGCCGTGGACAAATTCGAATACAAAAGGGGATACAAATTCAGCACCTATGCCACGTGGTGGATAAGGCAGGCGATAACCAGGGCCCTGGCCGACCAGTCGAGGACGATAAGGATCCCGGTGCATATGGTGGAGGTCATCAGTCGTATTTCGAAGGCCACGCGCGAACTCGTACAGGAGCTCGGCGACGAGCCCTCTCCCGAGGACATCGGCTCGCGTGTGAACATGCCGGTCGAAAAGGTCAAGGCGATATTGAAAATAACAAGGGAACCCATATCGCTAGAGACCCCGATAGGCGAAGAAGACAGCCATCTGAGGGATTTTATTGAGGACAAGGCGACCCTCTCTCCGCTCGATATTGCGATCAACGACGATCTCAAGATCCAGATAGAAAAGGTCCTCGGGACCCTCAACCCCAAGGAAGCAAACGTCATAAGAAAGAGATACGGGATAGGCGAGGACGTGCCGCACACCCTTGAAGAACTCGGCCAGGAACTCGATGTTACAAGGGAGAGGATAAGGCAGATAGAGGTGAAGGCGATCCGGAAACTCAAGCACCCCACGAGAAGCAAATGGTTGAGGACGTTCATCGAAAGCTCTTGACCTTAAGGCGGTAACGAGATTATAGTAACAGGTTACGAGTTCACAGTGCTGAAGTATGACCGGCTTATGTTCTATCTTGTTACCCGTCGCTTGTTATTTGTCGCTTTTGAGGGCCCATAGCTCAGTTGGTAGAGCTACCGGCTCATAACCGGTTGGTCCCAGGTTCGAGTCCTGGTGGGCCCACTCTGAAGACAGTTACAAGTGGCGATTAACAAGCCGAAGAGTTTGTTCTCGTCACTGCCGGTTCGTTACTTTCTTGAGGGAGGACATGTGATAGAAGATTTGAGACTTCTTATAGAACTTCAGGGCATAGACTCTGTCATTGTCAGAAACATGGAGATTATTGATGTCATTCCGAAGAAGATCTCTTCAGTTGAACAGCCGCTTAAGGAAGCCGAGGCAGCTTACGAGAAGCTCCGGATAGACCTTGAAACCCTGGCAAAGAAGAAGAAGGCTAAAGACGGCTTACTGGATGACGTAAACGAAAAGGTCAGGAAGCTGAAGGCCCGCACTACCGAGATAAAGACAAACAAGGAATACCAGGCGCTTCTCAAAGAGATTGAGGCGGGAGAAAAAGAGCGGAATGCGGTCGAAGATGAGATTCTCATGCTTATGGAGTCCGTTGAGTCGTGCAGCAGGGTAGTCAACGAACAAAAAGGAAGAGTCAGGGTTGAGGAAGAAAAGAGGGAGGCCTTCAAGAAGAAGCTGGAGGCCGAGGTGGCTGAGGCCCGGAAGGAACTAGAGGAACTCAGACTTCGCAGAGAAGGCGTCGTCAAGGGTTTAGATAAGGACGTCTATTCGCTATATTTCAAGCTTCTTGAAACACGCAGGGGCCTGGCTGTTGCAGAGGCGAGGGACGAGGTCTGTCAGGGATGCAATATGAATATGCCCCCTCAGCTTTTCGTGGAGCTGAAGAAGAACGACAGGATATTTCAGTGTCCTCAGTGCAGCCGCATTCTGTATTGGAAGGGCTGAGAAAACAGCAGAAATCCTCGCGTTAGTGTTATTTCATTTCACTCCTTACTTTGCTTGACTTATTAAAGTTGCAATTAGTAGAATAAGCAAATTTAATGGTTATGGAAGACCACAAACTGAAAGTTTTCTGCACTGTTGCAGAGACCAAGAGCTTCTCAAAGGCGTCCGAGATAATACATCTGACCCAGCCTGCCGTAAGTATTCAGATCCAGGCCCTCGAGGAGCTCTATGAGACTAAGCTGTTCGATAGATCGTCGAGCACGGTCTCTCTTACGCCCGCCGGAGATATCCTTTACAGGTACGCAAAAGAGATCCTCGCCCTTTACGCGGCGGCAGAGAAGAATATAGGGGAGCTTACCGGTCTTGTGAAGGGCAGTATAAGCGTCGGCGCAAGCACTACCATCGGCAATTATCTCTTGCCGAACGTGCTTGCAGATTTCCGCAGGACCCATCCGAAGATAAAGGTCCATCTTTTTGTTGGAAACACCAAAAGAATCGTTGAATACCTGAACTCTGGCAATATAGATTTCGGAATAGTCGAGGGCGATATAGCGCGCCAGAAACTAATCGTCGAAAAGCTCATAGAGGACGAGCTCGTGGTTATTCTCCCTCCGCTCCACCCGTGGGCCAAGAAGAAAGAGGTCTCGATCTACGACCTGATAAAGGAACCTTTCATCCTGAGGGAGGAAGGGTCCGGGACAAGGCAGATAATCGAGAAATACCTGAGCAAGCATGGCATAAGCGCGCATGACATGAAGGCCGCCATGATGCTGGGAAGCACCGTCGCCATAAAGGGCGCTGTTGAAAGCGGTGTAGGCGTCTCTATCGTTTCAAGATGGGCGGCCAGAAAAGAGAGCAAGTATGGAAGTCTTAAGCTGCTGAGCATAAAGGAAGAGAAACTGATCAGGGAGTTTGCCCTTATATATCAGAAGAACTCAATAGCGTCGCACGCCGTTGACGAGTTCCTGAGCTACCTTAAGAATTATCCCTTCGATAAGCTTATCGCGTAGTCCGTTATCCGACGAGCAGATGTAAGAATTTGCATATTCCCCAGGCCAGAATGGCGCACGCCGGGAGGGTGAATATCCATGCAAGGACTATGTTCCCTCCTATGCCCCACTTTACCGCAGAGAGCCGCTTAGAGGCGCCTACACCCATGATTGTAGAGGAAATCACATGAGTAGTGGACAGGGGAAGACCCATCCTCGATGCGACCTCTATAACAGTGGCCGCCGAGGTCTCGGCTGCGAAACCGTCAATGGGTCTGAGGTGCACAAGCCGCACGCCGAGGGTCTTGATGACCCTCCATCCTCCCACTGCCGTACCGAGGGCCATGGCTGCAGCGCACATAACTATAACCCAGAGCGGGACGTGAAAGTCGGTGAGCTTGTAATAACTGATAAGGGCCATAGTGATTATGCCCATGGTCTTCTGGGCGTCATTGTTTCCGTGGCTGAAGGCCATATAGGCTGCCGAGGCGATCTGGAGCCGGCTGAACAGCTTGCTGACGAGAAAAGGGGCGGACCTCCTGAAAAGCCACATGAGGAAGAGCATCAGGAAAAATCCCAGTATTATACCCACGATAGGGGAGACGATCAGTCCTATCAGAACCTTGTAGACCCCCTTTGATAGGATCACGCGCGCTCCGGCTGTCGCTATTGAAGCTCCAACAATGCTTGAAAGTATGGCATGGCTCGAGGACGTCGGTAGTCCGAAATACCAGGTGATCAGATCCCATATGATCGCCGACAGAAGCGCCGAAACAACCGTGACCTGTGTTACCGAAGCTGCCTCAACGAGACCCGCTCCGACCGTCTTTGCCACCTCGGTCCCGGTGAGGGCGCCGGCCATGTTCAGAACGGCAGCCATTGTCACCGCAACTTTCGGGGACAGGACCCTCGTTGAAACCGAAGTGGCGATGGCGTTTGCGGTGTCGTGGAAACCGTTTATGAAGTCAAATACAGCGGCGAGGACGATTACGATAACAAGCAGGAAATACGTCTCATGCATTTTTCAGGACTATGCCTTCGAGGACGTTTGCCACGTCCTCGCACCTGTCCGAGGCGTCTTCGAGGTGTTCGTATATTTCTTTCCATTTTATGATCTGAATAGGGTCTTTTATGTCGTCGAACATTCTTCCCAGTGCGTCCCTGAATGTCCTGTCGATCTTGTTTTCGAGCCGGTTTATCTCGATGCAATGCTCCTGGACATGAGAATAGTTCTTCCCGCGCAGCTCGTTTATGGTCTTCTCAAGGACCTCCGTCGTCCTGTGGAGGTCTTGTGCGATCTCTAGCGCTTCTTTTGTGGGTTCCGTGATTCTGAAAACCACGAGCCTGTCCACGCAACCCCAGATCAGGTCGAGGATGTCGTCCATCCGCGACGCGAGGGCATGAATATCCTCTCTGTCGATCGGAGTGATAAAGGTCCGGTTCAACTTCTTCATGATATCGTGCGTAAGCATGTCGCCGTCCTGCTCAACCTCGTACATCTCCTTGGCTCTTGTCTCTATGTTGCTGAAATTCTCCATCAGGGAAACCAGCAGAGAGGAAGCCTTTGTGAGATTGGAAGCGGCCTTTTCGAATATCTCGAAGAAATCGATTTCTTTGGGAAAAAGTCTCATTCCGAATGATTACGATATATGATGCGGTCGTACAAAGTCAAATTAGTTATTCAAATGCTATAATTCCCCATTATGTACGTCTACCTGAACAAGGGACTGGTCCGCGGGTCGGAGGCTGCGGTCTCTGTCTTCGATCACGGTTTCTTATACGGAGACGGCGTTTATGAGACGATGAGGGTGTATGACGACGTGGTCTTCATGGTCGATGAGCACCTGGCCAGACTTTACCGCTCGGCGTCAATGATAGGGCTTACCGTGCCGCTGGACAACGACGGGATCAAGAGTTCGATCTACGAAACCCTTGAAGCCAATTCGCTCAGAAACGCCTATGTGAGACTTACCCTTTCCCGGGGATACGGACCCCCGGGTCTTGACCCGGACCTCTGCAATGAGCCCACCTTTGTAATTATTGCCGAACAGATGAGGAACTATCCGAGGGAATTCTATGAGGACGGGATCAGGATTATCATCGCGACCACAAGAAGGAACCCGGTCGGAGCCATAAATCCCCAGATCAAGTCATTGAATTTTCTGAACAACATCCTTGCAAAGATAGAGGCTAAGAGGGAAGGCGCGTATGAGGCCGTAATGCTCAATGTCTCAGGTCATATTGCAGAGGGCACGGTCAGCAACGTGTTTTTTTTCAGGGACAATGTCTTATACACGCCGTCGGTCGCGTGCGGGATACTCGACGGGATCACGCGGGGACTTGTCCTGGACATCGCAGAGAGGGAAGGCATTGCGGTGCAGGAAGGGGAATTCACTCCGGATGATATCTACGGGGCCTCGGAGGTGTTTGTAACCAATACAACAATGGAGGTTATGCCTGTCTCCGGCGTAGATGACGTCAAATATAAGGTTGGGGACATGGGGAAGCTCCTGAGAAGCATTTACAGGAAAGAAGTTGTGTCGTATGTAAAGAACGCTGCCGGCAGAGGCCCGGCATTATGGGGATACGAGTGAAATAACAAGTAGCAGACAGCGAGTAAGGAGGCGCTTTATCGGTTTCGGTTTCGATTCATAACTCGTCACTTGTTACTTGTCACTGTTTCATTCCGGTATCGTCCTGAAAAGGTAAAATGCCAGCATCCCGAACAGGGCCGGCACCAGCCAAGCGGCAACGATGGCCGGGAAGATTCCGGTATAACCCATGGAAAGGCATAGGGTATATGCGACCCAGTAGAGAAGGCTTATGAATATTCCGACGGCTGCCGTGATGAGTCCTCCGCCGACTACTCCCCTCGTCGCAAGCGCGACGCCGAGCACAAGCATTATTAAGTTTATGAGAGGATAGGAGATCCTCGATTGGATGTCGACAACGAGCTTGGTGTTTCTGAACCCGGCATTTTTCAGCCGCTTAGTGTAAGCCGAGAGCTCTCTTACATTCATCTCTTCTGGTTTCTGCGTGTTCTCCCTGAAAACCTCTGGTGAGTCGATGACGTTCGTTTTGAGCTCTCTGCTCTTGACGACCGTGCCCGTCTTAATATCATATGACGTAACATTCTTCAGATACCATGCCCCTTTGCCGTCCGTGTTCCGTGCTGCGGCTGCTCCGGATGACGCCGGCACGAGCGCGGGTCTCCACTCTGCCGACTCTGCCTCGATTCTTTCGGCAAGCATGTCGTTATCTATCTTCATAATGCTGATGCCCTTAAGAAGGCCCTTGCCCGGGAGAAGGAGGTCTATCCTGATAATGGTGTTGTTCTTTCTTAACCAGACGGTGCCCTCCTTGAAGGAGAGGATGTTTTCTTTCCCCGTAAGAGTATCCCTGAGTATACGCGCCCTTTTGGACAAGTCAGGAACAGCGAACTCTCCGATAAGAAAGCCCGCGATACTGAGCAGCAGTCCCGTGTAAACGAAAGGCATCAGAAGGTCTTTTATTCCGCCCCCGGCCGCCTTGATCGCCATCGTCTCTCTCCTTTTCCCGGCCTGACCGAAAACAAACAGGCCGCTCATGAGGGCGGCCACGGGCATGAGATAGAGAAGATACTGAGGGAGGTTCAGAAGAGGGTAAAGAAGAAGGTCGGGCATGGACGGGTTGTGAGGGATGAAGTCGTTAATCTTGTTGATCAGATCCATGAGGCTGAACACGAGGCTCAGGCCGAAGGCGACAATGGTAAAGAGCTTGGCGTATTCCCCGAGATAATACCTTTGTAGTATCTTCATTATCTTGATGCAGCCTTTCTGAACGAGAGCAGAGAAGCCGCCCCTATGACAGCCACCGGCGTCCATGCCCCGGCGTAATCGGGCAAATGTCCTGCGCGCGCCATATTTTCGCCGTATACGAGCATTACATAAAAAACAGTAAAAACGCCCATCCCTATAATAAGACCTCCTAACTTTCCCGCCTTCCCGGACAATAAAGACAGCGGAGGGCCGAGAAATATAAGAAGGAGACAAAGAGACGGCAAAGAAAGGCGTCTGTGAAACTCGAGGCGATATTGGATGGCCTCGTTGGGATCTTTTTCCTTTGATGCGGCATCAAGCAGTTCTGCCGGAGTCATCTCGCCCGTCTTCCGCGAAGGACTTTCCGTAGCGACATTCAGCGAAAGGTTGTAGCCGTCAAAGAATATCTCGGTCGAGCCCTCGTCTCTTGCAATATGCATGTATCCGTTCTTCATGTGCAGCGAAAGATTGTTTTTGTTGTCGGCAGTTATTTCCCCTTCCTTTGCCACAAGGACCTTGGGCTCCTTCTTGTTCCGGTTATCATATATGAATATCCCCTTCATCGACCCGGACGAAGGCTTGTCGCGGACAAGGATTACGACGTCCTTGAACGCCGTATTGAATATGCCGGCCTCTATGGCCATGGGCGCCTTCTGCCTGACGATCGTCGATATGGTCTCTCTCATCTTGACCGCTCCGAATGGCGCGAGCCAGAAGCTAACCAAAAGTCCGCCCAGGAAACAAAAGAAGCCGAAAATGAAGACAGGCGCAGAAATCCCCCTGAAGGACATGCCGACTGCCCTGAGAATAACAAGTTCGCTGTCCGCGTTCAGTCTCCCGTAAGTAAGGAGCGTGGCCAGGAGAAGGGACATGGGTATCGTCAGGATCATGAGCTGGGGCTGGAGGCAGAGGATGATCTTGACCATGTCCGATAGAGAGGCCCCGACCCCCGAAAGCAGCCGGCTCATCCTCATGACCCTGTCCATCATGAGAATAAAATTGAGCGAAACCAGGCTCAGGAGGAAGAGCTGTGCCAGCTCTTTCAGTACCGCTTTGTGGATGATCTTCATATCCGTTAAGTATACAATAGTCCGACTGTCTTTATTCTCCACACCCCTGTTGTAAAAAGGATACAAGAGCCATGCTCGCCGAGTGAGCTCGCTGTATAACCGCGTTTTTATGCTTGCCGCGATAACACCATAAAGTGTAAGTATTTTCCTGCTTGTAACTCGTCGTTTGTCGCTCGTCACTCTCCTTTTGGCCTTCTTTTTGCTTATCCTTAATTTCGTTAATTTTGCTTAAAAAAAATCTTGACAAAAATGGCCAAGAATGATATAAACTTTACAGACCTTAAACCGAGAAAGCGGAGAGTTGTCTTTTATATTCATAGTTATCCGGCTTCCATGGGAAGCAGATCTTACGCTGATGGGGGAGGTGATAGAAGGAAGATCGAGAGTCAAGCTTAATTATGTGCGTGAGTTTTTTGTAAGAAAGCCCGTTTCACGGGAAATAATTCTTACTAACCTACAAAGACAAGGAGGGTTAGGAAGTGAAAAAGTTCTTAGCTATATTCTTAGGCGCAGTTTTTGTTCTCGGCTTTGCGGCCAGCGCCTTTGCCATCCATGCCGAGATACCGGCTGAAACCCAGGCGGTTGTGGCGAAGGGCGCTACGCAGATCAGTATCGGCGGAGACCTCAGGTTCAGGGGTGAAGCCACCGACAATACGACGGACTTCAACAGCAGCAAGGCCGACCACAGCGAATATTATGACGGCAGGGTCAGGCTCTCTGTTGATGCGAAGATCACACCGAACACAGAAGGCATGGTTATGATCGAGGCGGCAAACAATAATACCGCTACATCTTACACGTGGGGCCAGGATGCGACCGGCGCATACGGTCTTTATAATGCAGGCAACGCAAAGCAGGCCCAGTTGAACGTCCTTGAGGCATGGATCCTCCACACCGGTTCAGGCCTTCTCGGAGTTCCGGCGGGAATAAAGGTCGGTCATATGCCTTTGGCCCTGGGCAATTCCCTCTTCTTTGATCATTCCCTTTTCGGGGATGATGCAGTCCTGGTCTTCGTGGATCCTCTGAAGGAGCTTGAAGTCGCAGCTCTTACTGCGAAGTTCAGAGAGGGCAGCATTTATCAGAATGATGACGCGACGACATATGTCGGTCTATTTGCGTACAACACTAAGGAATTTGGTATAAGCGGCGATGCGACCTATGTCGACGATCAGAAGTCGTTCGGTACGGCCGGCGGAGCCCTTGCAGGTATCCCGACCCATTTCTGGAACTTCGGTCTCAGGGGCAATGTCAATGCCGGCGGCCTGGGCGTAAAGGTTGATGGAGAAATGCAGTCCGGAAAGATTGACGTCGCTGATGTGAAGTTCAGGGGTTATGCGCTTCTAGCAGGCCTCAGCTACAATCTTAGCGGCGTTAAACTCGGTCTTGATTGGGCATACGGCAGCGGCGATGACAATGCCAACGATGGCAAGGTGAAGGCTTTTGTCACTTCTCTCAGCAATATGCAGCACTTTACGTATGTGTATGAGTATCGTACCGTGAACGCGTGCGGCAATCAGCACGGCGGTCTTTGCAACACCATGTATGTGAAGGGCAGCATCGGCGCAGATCTTATGAAAGACCTGAGCGGGAACCTTGATGTTTACTGGCTGCAGGCCAATAAGAAAATATTGGGCTTCGGCGAAGGCGGCGGCGCTGCTACAGACAGCAAGGACATCGGAGTCGAGCTCGACGGCAAGGTTGCTTACAAGATCGACAGGAACCTCACCTACTGGGTTGAGGGCGGTTACCTCTTCGCAGGCGACTACTGGAAAGTCCTGACGGCCGGAAAGAGCCCGGACGATGCATTTGCAGTAAGACACGGAATTCAGCTCAGCTTCTAAATATCGTGAGGCGTTATGCGTAATGCATAACGCAAAAGATAAAAAGGCGGGTCGATCCGACCCGCCTTTTTTTATTTATGCAAGTATCGCTGCTTTGTTTCCGGGAGCTTATAGCATTGTTTCCATTTTGAGATAACGCCTTTGCCTTCTGCATCTTTCTGTCCCACCTGTTGAAGAACTACAGGATATTTAAGGTATAATATTTCATTATGGCTGAAAGAACGAGACCCCATCTGAGTTTTACTCTCCTTTGCGACGACGTGAGGCAGGAGATGGGCGGCAAGGTGAGCCTTATGGGCATATTCGAGAACATATACTCCAGGAGTTTCCCCGCGGTTCATCCGAGGCTCGCCACCATAAACGAATGGACCGACGGGACCGGGGAGTTTGACACCACTCTCAGGATACTCTCGCCGGACAGAAAGATTATAATAAGAGAGACCATGACAAGACTTAAGCTGACTAACGCGGGCTCCAAGCACAGGGACATATCCATCCATCTCAATGTCGAATTTAAGAACCCGGGGACCTATTGGATAGAAAACTACCTCGACGGCATCCTGGTGAATTCCATCCCGCTTAACGTGCTCCTTATAAAAGAAAAATCCTTTCATTGAGGCAAGGCTATGCCGGAAGCGTCTGAGCATCAAAAGCTTATCGAAGAAAAGATCAGCAAGGTCGAAGCAGAGGCCAAGGAGAGCCTTGGATTCATCCGGAAGATGATCGGGGATTTCCTGAGGGAAGAAAAGGGATATCGCGACGATGACATTGAGGTTGACGCTGAGTTTGAAGTCAGCGTGGATGATATCAGGATAACCACTTCGGTGGACTACATCTTGAGGCTTAACGGGAAGAGGTTTATGGCGATAAAATGCTCGCCGGGGGCGCTGGAATCGAGGGAGAGACATCTCGTTTCCTTTGCGAGGGTGGTCGACACATATCAAATACCCTACGCAATGGTGACGGACGGTACGCGCGCTAGGGTGCTTAATACGGTGTCCGGAAAACTTTTCTCGGAGGGTCTCGGTTCTGTGCCGGACAGGGCGGGGGCCGAGGAGATGTGCAGTTCTGCGGAACCGGTCCCGTATCCTCCAGAAAGGATGGAAAGAGAAAAGAGGATCCTTCTCGCCTTCGATTCAATCAAATGCACCGAAGAATCCGCTGAGTAGAAGGAGACTTCCGCTTGAATGTCATGAGAATATTATTAGTTGAAGACGAAAAGAATGTAGCGTCGTTCATCAAAAAAGGTCTCGAAGAAGAATTCTTCAATGTTGATGCGGCAGAGAGCGGCTCCGAAGGTCTGTCCATGGCCACTGCCAATGATTATGACCTTATGCTCCTGGATATAATGCTGCCGGGGATGAACGGGATCGAGCTTTGCAGGGAATTGAGGCGGCGCGGCATGAAGGTCCCGATCCTGATGCTTACTGCCAAGGATTCGGTGAGCAATAAGGTGGAAGGGCTCGAAAGCGGCGCGGACGATTATCTCACAAAACCTTTTGCCTTTTCTGAATTATTGGCGAGGATAAGGGCATTATTGCGGCGGGCATCCGAATCAGTGAAGGAGCTCTCGCTGGAGGATCTCCGCATGGATCTCCTCTCGAGGAGGGTCTATCGGGGGGGGAAAGAGATAGTCCTTACACCTAAGGAGTTTTCTCTGCTGGAGTACCTCCTGAGAAGAAAAGGCAGGGTTCTATCGAGGACGCAGATCATCGAAAATATCTGGGGCTACAATTTTGACCCCAACAGCAACGTCGTGGACGTGCATATAAAGTATCTTAGGGAAAAGATCGACACCGGTTTTCCCGAGAAACTGATACACACTGTTAGAGGCGCGGGGTATATTTTAAAGGCCGGGAATGATCGTTAAGAGCTTTCGTTTGCGGCTCGCCCTGATGTATCTGTCAGTTGTTGTCTTTATCTTCTCCGTTTTTGTCGTGGTTCTCGATCTTCGCTACAGAAAGGACCTCCTGGAGACCGTCGACAAGGATATCCTCAGGGCCGCCAGGGAGGAAACACTGCGCGGGTCGGAACAGCAGCCCCTTTCCGAAAGCGCGGAGATTATAAAGAAACTCGGGGATGAGTACTATGAGTTCGTGAACCGGAACGGGGTAGTGCTCATGACCAACCTGGGCAATGAGTATCGTTGGCCCCTAAACAAGGATCTGGCCTCGTTGGCCTTCAACGGGGTCTACAGGTTTGAGACTATCAAATTCAGAGGCGGCGATTACAGGCTCCTTTATTTCCCTATAAGCGCAGACAACATACTGCGGATCGGGGAGCCTTTGGAAGACATGCACAAGGCCATTGGCGGCCTCGAAAGGCTTCTCCTTTTCTTTTTTCCCTTCGTGCTTGGGGTATCGGCCCTGGTGAGTTGGGTCCTTGCAGGCAAATCGGTCGATCCCGTGATAACAATTAAGTCTCTCGCTGAAGAAATAAGGCATGGAAGGCTGGACAGAAGGATCGATATCGGACTGAAGGGGAGAGAGATAGACGACCTTGTGGCTGTCTTTAACGCAATGCTGGACAGCATTCAGCACTCTGTTGAGGCGAGGGACCGTTTCACCTCGGATGTCTCACACGAGATCCGTTCGCCTCTTACTTCTCTAAGAGGGAGTATAGAGGTGATGCTCAGGAAGAAGAGGACGTCCGAGGAGTACGAGGACCTTCTCAGAAACAACCTATCCGATATTATCAGGTTGTCCAAGATTGCCGAGAACCTGCTCTTTTTTGCTAGGGCCGACAGCCATACCCTTGAACTGAGGAAGAGATCCGTCGACGTCAACGAGGTCCTTAAGGGCGTTGTCGATTCGGTGAGCTATGAAGGACTTTCCCTGGTCGAAAAATACCAGGACAATGTCATTATGAGCGCGGACGGCGACCTCCTGAGCCAGGCGTTTTCGAACCTTATCACCAATGCAGTCAAATATACGCCGCAGGGCGGGACCGTGACCGTCGCGACCGAGAGGGAAGAGGACGCCATCAAGGTGACGATCAGCGATACCGGCATCGGCATACCGGAGGATGAGATACCCCATATCTTCGAAAGATTTTACAGGGTCGACAGGGAGCGTTCAAGGAAGACCGGCGGCACGGGTCTGGGGCTAGCGATCACTTATCTCATCATAAGCGCCCACAACGGCAGGATCATGGTGAAAAGCAAATTGAACTCGGGCAGCAGCTTTATCATCACCTTCCCTATAAAAACAAGTCAGGAAGGTCAACAAGGTCAAAATGTGAAAGACGGAACGGGAGCTTTTTCGGTTTCTGGTGGACCTACTTGACCTGTTGACCTATTTGACCTTTCTTCCAGTACGGATTTGAAATATTTTCAAAAGCGGTAAGGGCGGCTATGGAGCCCTGTGAGACAGCGACTACGATTTGTTTGATGCTGCCCGTTATATCTCCCGCAGCATATACCCCGGGCGCCGATGTCCTCATCCTGTCATCAACTTTTATGTAGCCTTCAGCGTCCATGTCGAGGTCGAGCTTCTTTGCCAGGTCATTGTTGGGCTCGTAACCTATAGCGACGAAAACCCCGTCTGCCTTTATGTCACGGGTCTTTCCGGTCTTGACATCTTCTATCTTCACCTTTTCTACTACTTTATTCCCCATGATCTCCGCTATACGGCTGTTCCAGAGCACAGGGATGTTCCTTTGAAAGACACTCTGCTGAAGCCTTTCCTCAGCCCTGAAGGAGTCCCTTCTGTGAATAAGAGTCACATGAGCGCCCAGACTTTCGAGATATAAGGCGTCGGTCAGTGCGCCGTTTCCGCCGCCTACGACAATCACGCTTTTGCCGTCTTTAAAAAAATATCCGTCGCAGGTGGCACAGTAGCTCACACCTCTTCCGGCGAGCCTTTTTTCTCCCGGTACTCCGAGTCCCCTGCTCTCTGCCCCTGTTGCAATTATGACGGCCTTTGCCGTGTATGTTCCCTTTGCCGTATCTATCTCAAATGTTCCATCCATTTTCCTTATATCGTCCACTGCAACGCCCTGAAGAACCTGCGAGTATTCCATAGCCTGTTTGACCATGAGATCCACCAGGGTCTTTCCCGCTATGCTCGCGAAGCCCGGATAGTTTTCGACGACAGGCGTGATTGCGATCTGTCCTCCGACGTTTGCCTTCTCGAAAATAACGCTCTTCAGGCCGCTCCTCTCTGCGTAAACCGCCGCGGTCAAGGCGGCAGGACCTCCGCCTGCAATCACGACGTCGTAGTCTCTCAGGTCCTCCCTGCCCGCGGGCATTACATACTCTACCGGGTTGCCCTCAATAAGTGACTCAATGAAATACTCCTCAGGCTGAAGACCGGGAGACACGAGGGTCTCGTCTACAAAGGTTTTCGGCACGGACATGGCCGCATACTTCTCCGCAAGGTCCCTGTTTTCATAGATCTCGATGACTTCGGCAGATACGAGGTCCTTTCTTTCGATTGCCGCGGACACGGCGTAGAGGACCTGCTGCGGGCAGTAAGGACAGGTGGGACTGACAAAGACCCTCACATGTCTTTTGTCCTTTAGTCTCTTCAGCCTCCGGATGGAGTCTTCAGAGATGAATGTTTTCCCGGTGGACGCCATAAGCAGGGCCATAATAAAGGAGCGGCCCTCCTCACCTACCGGAGCACCCGTGTAACGGATGGAATACCTGTCCGGTTCTATCAGGACAGTCGGAGATCTTCGGACGTTGCGACTCCCGGAGATTTTATCGTCAAGCGAATAGAAGCGCGGCCTGATTTTATCGGAGAGCTCGGCCATGGCCTTTACCAGACCAACGGCGATTTCGTTGAACATGTCATTGGTACCGCTCTTCGTATAGACCTCGATCGTAATCTCTTCCCTGAGTTCCCGGAAGGTCTCACTTAGTATCTTCTTTATGTCTTCAGTGATGATTTCCTGTCCCATTGAAATATTTTATGAATAATCGCTGCCCTTTTCAATGTTCTGCCAATATGGGATAATTTACGTATCGATTTTGAATGATGAGTGTTGAATGCAAGAATAGAAGTGGATTACAGAATTCCGCAATTCAGAATTCATCATTCAGGGTTTAACATGTATCTAGGAGAATTTGAGGAGCCTCTTATTGAAACCATTTAGAGACATATTGGGCCTGATCGGCGGCACACCTCTCGTGAGGATAAACCATCTGTGTTCAACCGGCGCCGCCGAGATATGGGCAAAACTCGAAGGGCTTAATCCTGGCGGCTCTGTTAAGGACAGGATAGCGCTTTCCATGATAGAGACCGCCGAGAAGGAACGGAAACTCAGGCCCGGCGGTACAATCCTGGAACCTACAAGCGGCAACACAGGTATAGGGCTTGCAATGGTCGGGTCGGTGAAAGGCTACAGGGTGATCCTCACTATGCCCGAGAAGATGTCTGTCGAGAGGAGATACATTCTTCAGGCCTACGGCGCGGAGCTGGTCCTTACGCCTGGCGGAAGAGGGATGCTCGGAGCAGTCGAAAAAGCTGAAGAGATCCATAAAGCCAATCCCGATTATTTCATGGCCCTTCAGTTCGAGAATCCTGCGAATCCCGAGACCCATAGAAGGACTACCGCCGTGGAGATAATTGATTCGCTCGGGGGCATCCCCGACGCATTTGTCGCAGGTGTCGGAACCGGAGGAACCATAACCGGCATCGGTGAGGCTTTCAGAGAAAGGCGCCAGGATGTCTGGATAGCCGCTGTGGAACCGGCAGCGTCGGCGGTCCTTTCCGGAGGAGAGCCTGGGCCTCATAAGATAGCCGGCATCGGAGCAGGTTTTTATCCCGGAGTGCTGAATAGGAAGATATACAATGAAGTCATAGCAGTAACCGATGAAGACGCTATAGAGACGACGAGACGACTCGCATGCAGCGAAGGCATACTCGCGGGTACTTCATCGGGAGCGGCCATGTGGGCTGCGGAGATAGTGGCGAAGGGACTCGGGAAAGGGAAGAAAGTGGTTGTGATATTCCCCGACCGCGGAGACCGCTACCTCAGTACGGGGTTGTTTGCGCCGGAAACGGTGGACCGTTGCAGATGAGGAGTACGTCCGCTAAAGTTACGGTGTGCCGCCTTGACGTGACCGAGATTGTAAAGTAGACTTGTATTTGAAGCGGCTTGAGCTGCTTTGAAGGAGGCGGCTATAGGATAAGACTGAGGGTTTTTGTCGGGACGGTCGCTGTTGAGTTGCCGGTTGCTATTTTCGCCCTCGCCATGATAATCTATTAATCTTAAGTTGCCGGGTCAGCGTGTTTCTCAGGGGGGAAACTTTTTTTGATTTTTTCCTTGAGCGCTCTTGACAAAAGTTTTTTGTTCTGGTAAGCTTTCAAAGTTTTCCCGTGAAGACCTCGAAACTTTAGTTTCGGAAGTAATTCGAGTGAAAAATGTGGAGGAAAAGTGCCGACGATAGCACAATTGGTTAAACAGGGACGAAAGAAGCTTGAAGTCAAGACAAAGAGTCCCGCCCTGATGGAAAGTCCGCAGAAGAGGGGCGTGTGTGTCAGAGTATATACTACAACCCCTAAAAAGCCGAATTCTGCGTTGAGGAAGGTTGCGAGGGTGAGACTCACGAACGGGATGGAAGTGACTTCGTACATACCCGGTGTCGGCCACAATCTTCAGGAGCATTCCATTGTCATGATAAGGGGCGGAAGGGTTAAGGACCTGCCCGGTGTAAGATATCACATTATAAGGGGTACTTTGGATTCCGTGGGCGTTGCAGACAGAAGACGCGGAAGATCTAAGTACGGCGCCAAAAAGCCGAAGTGAGCGAGAAGGAATAATGCCGAGAAGAAGAGTCGCAGAAAAGAGAGAGATACTTCCCGATCCCAAGTATAACAGCAAGCTGGTCAGTAAGTTTATCAATGTCATGATGGAGGACGGCAAGAAGTCCACGTCGGAGAGGACCTGTTATGGTGCTTTCGACATCATAAAGGAAAAGACGGGTAACGACCCGCTAAAGGTCTTCAAGACTGCAATAGAGAACGTTAAGCCCCTCCTCGAGGTGAAACCGAGAAGGGTCGGCGGCGCTACATACCAGGTCCCCGTGGAAATCAGGCAGCAGAGACGGGCTGCGCTTGCGTTCAGGTGGATCATCAATTACTCCCGCGGAAGAAATGAGAAGACCATGAAGGAACGTCTTGCCGGGGAATTGATCGATGCTTTCAACAATGCCGGGACTTCTATAAAGAAGAAGGAAGATACCCACAGGATGGCTGAGGCCAATAAGGCCTTTGCCCATTATAGATGGTAAAAAGGATAGAGGGCACACTTGTCGAAACTCGCATTAGAAAAGACACGCAATATCGGCATCATGGCTCATATAGACGCCGGGAAGACTACTACGACCGAGCGCGTCCTCTATTACACGGGGGTCACTTATAAGATAGGCGAGGTCCATGAAGGCACTGCAGTCATGGACTGGATGGTCCAGGAGCAGGAGAGAGGGATCACCATCACTTCGGCTGCTACCACATGTTTCTGGAAAGACCACCGGATAAACATAATCGATACGCCGGGGCACGTTGACTTCACCATTGAGGTTGAGAGGTCTCTCCGTGTCCTGGACGGCGCAGTGGCGGTTTTTGATTCAGTGGCGGGCGTTGAGCCGCAATCCGAGACGGTATGGAGGCAGGCCAATAAGTACGGCGTGCCGAGAATCGCTTTTATGAATAAGATGGACAGGGTTGGCGCAGATTATTTTATGAGCTTGAAAACAATGGTAGATCGACTTGGGGCGCATCCGGTGCCGATCCAGATACCTATGGGGGCCGAGGACAAGTTCAGGGGATCGATAGACCTTGTAGGGATGAAGGCCATTTATTTTGACGACGAAACCCTCGGAGCGAAATACGTCGAGGATTCGATCCCGGACGGACTGATGCCTAAAGCGAGGGAATACAGGGAGAAAATGCTTGAAGCCCTGGCTGATATGGATGAAGGCATAATGGAGAAGTTCCTCGGCGGTGAGCCTGTCAGCGAGGATGAGATCAAGAAGGCCCTGCGAAAGGGCACTACAGAGTTGAGACTTACCCCGGTTTTGTGCGGCTCCGCCTTCAAGAACAAGGGCGTCCAGCTGCTGCTTGATGCCATTGTGGACTATCTTCCTTCCCCGCTTGACGTCCCTCCAGTGCGTGGCGTGAATCCCGCCGACGAGTCTGAAGCGGTGAGGAAGGCGGATGAAAAGGAACCTTTTGCTGCTCTCGCCTTCAAGGTCATGACGGACCCCTACGTCGGTCAGCTGACCTTTATAAGAGTATACTCCGGGGTTTTGAGCGCCGGTTCGTACATTTACAATTCGACTAAAGATACAAAGGAACGGATCGGCAGGCTTTTGAGGATGCATGCCAACAAGAGGGAGGAAATAAAGGAGGTAGTTGCCGGCGATATTGCTGCTGCAGTAGGACTTAAGAGCACTCTTACGGGAGATACGCTTTGCGACGAAAAGAACCCTGTAGTCCTTGAGTCCATTGAGTTCCCGGAGCCGGTGATCTCCGTTGCCATAGAGCCAAAGACAAAGGCGGACCAGGAGAAACTCTCCCAGTCTCTGGGAAAGCTTGCGCAGGAGGACCCTTCCTTCAGGGTCTCCTTCGACGAAGAGACAGGGCAGACGATTATCTCCGGCATGGGCGAGCTGCACCTCGAGATCATAGTCGACAGATTGCTGAGGGAATTCAAGGTCAGTGCCAATGTAGGGAAGCCGCAGGTCGCCTATAAGGAAACCATCAGGGCCGCGTCAAAGGCGGAAGGCAAGTTTGTAAGGCAGAGCGGCGGTCGCGGTCAGTACGGTCATGTATATCTCGAACTTGAGCCGGCCGGGACGGGCAAGGGGTTCGAGTTCGTCAATAAGATTGTGGGAGGCACGATCCCGAGGGAGTATATCCCGGCTGTCGAAAAAGGCGTTAAGGAAGCGCTGGACAGCGGCGTGCTTGCCGGATATCCCGTGGTCGATGTGAAAGCGGTTCTTTATGACGGTTCGTACCATGAGGTCGACTCATCAGAGATGGCTTTTAAGATTGCCGGCTCCATGGCCTTTAAGGAGGCCGCAAAGAGGGCGAAGCCGGTTCTCCTTGAGCCCATAATGAGCGTGGAAGTTGTGACCCCCGAAGAATATATGGGCGATGTTATGGGAGACCTGAATTCGCGGAGGGGTAAGATACAGTCTATGGAGAAGAGAGGCAATGCCCAGGTGATCAAGTCGGAAGTTCCCCTCGCCGAGATGTTTGGTTATGCCACTGACCTCAGATCAAAGACGCAGGGAAGGGCGACATATACAATGCAGTTTTCCCATTACGAGGATGTGCCCAAGGGCATAGCCGATTCCATTGTAGCCAAGGTGAAAGGGGAATAAAGGAGGAAAGAATGGCAAAGGCGAAATTTGAGAGGACGAAACCTCATTGCAACGTAGGGACGATAGGGCATGTAGACCACGGCAAGACGACGTTGACGGCGGCGATCACGAAGGTATTGGC
>JAJYIF010000017.1 GCA_021790195.1 Nitrospirota bacterium | reverse complement strand
ACCTGGGAACCGCTCATCAGGTGGGGGAATGACCTGAAAAAGTGGAGGAATGCTCCTGAAAAAGGGTGGGGGAATGGTCTTGAAAAACTATCCCTTCAAATGGGGGAATGCTCGTGAAAAATCACAGTTGCGGCAACATTTCTTAAACGAAAACAAAGATAGAAGCATTTTAAGGAAAAATATCGGTAGAGCCTTATTAAAGAAGGCTAACGATCCTTTTCTTGAACAATGGGAAGTCGATTTAACTACTCGAAGGAACAAGGCTAAATATTCACATAAAATTGATCTTGATCATCAAAAAGAAATTGAATCAAAGGTCGGTCAATACATTCAGAGGAACTTTTCTTTTTCGGTTTTTCACATCAAAGACAAAACCAAAAGGATGACGATTGAATCAAAGCTCATTTCTACAGTCTCTTTGTGCAACGACTGCAAGCCGTCCTCAAGCTGGCTGGGACATTATTCGCCAAAGATGAAGATCTGCGAATCTGGCCTATGGCTCGTCAATGAACTCTACAAATCTCCTCTGACACTTGAAGACCTAAGACAACTTGAAAAACAAATCAGTGGCCAACAATGCCATTGAGCCGACCGGGAATAGCCTAGGGATAATGAGGGACACATCCCCCATTCCTCGATGAAAATAAAACATGGAAGAGAATCCGGGTAAGACTAAATGTATAATAGCAAGCCTACCCCAATAGAAGCGCGCTCCAGCGGCGAACCCGCTTAGCTCAACGTTATAAGCAGGAGAAATGAGATATGAAGATACCGTTTTACCAGGTAGACGCGTTCACCAGCAAGGTATTCGGCGGCAATCCGGCCGCTGTTTGCCTTCTGGAGTCCTGGCCTGCGGACGAGGCGCTCCAAAACATTGCAGCGGAGAACAACTTGTCCGAGACGGCATTTCTCGTGCCGAGGTCGAAAGGACAGTATGATCTCAGGTGGTTCACCCCTGCTGTTGAAATTGATCTCTGCGGCCATGCCACGCTTGCGAGCGCGTTCGTACTTTTCTCTTTTGTTGACAGTGCGCTGTCCTCTATCGATTTTATGACTGCAAGCGGCCTGTTATCCGTGGCCCGAAGAGGTGAATTATTATCCATGGATTTCCCGGCCAGAAGGCCGGAACCCACAGAGACATCCCCCATTCTCTCTCAAGCCCTCGGAGCAGAGCCTTTGGAGGTCCTGAAATCCAGGGACCTGCTCGCGGTGTTCAAAGATGAGTCCATAATAAGAAGTATGAGGCCGGATTTTGATAAACTGAAACAAGTCAAGGATGCCTTTGCGGTCATCGTGACCGCACGAGGCGATACATCCGATTTTGTCTCAAGGTTCTTCGCGCCAAATGTGGGCATTCCCGAAGACCCCGTGACAGGCTCAGCCCATTGCACATTGATTCCCTATTGGGCCGATCGCCTCAGGAAGGACCGGTTGCACGCTTTTCAGCTCTCTAAACGCGGCGGTGAATTGTTCTGCGAGAACGCAGGAGATCGTGTCAGGATATCGGGGAATGCGGTCCTCTATGCCAGGGGAGAACTGTATCTATAGCCTTCGGCCCGTCTTTGCGCGACGTTGACGTATGAAACGGATTTTGAACTGTGAAGAACGTTTAGTCCCCTTCAAACTCCGTCTGGAAATAGACTTTATAACCCTTCTGGGTGAGCTTCTTGTATCCGCCGACATCAGGCAGACTCACAATAAAAGCCATCTCCGATACGATGCCGCCTATCTTTTCGACCAGTGCCGCGGCAGCGAGGGCGGTCCCTCCGGTAGCGAGGAGGTCGTCTATGATAATCACCCTCGTGCCTTTGTCAATGGCGTCTTTGTGCATCTCGATCTTGTCGGTCCCGTATTCAAGCTCATATTCATGGCTTATCTTCTCGGCAGGCAGTTTCCCGGCCTTTCTGATCGGGACAAAACCCTTGCCGAGGGTATATGAGAGCGCCCCGCCGATTATGAACCCCCTCGATTCTATTCCCACAATCGCATCAAACTCGACGTCTCCTTTGATATATCTCTGCGTGAAGTTGTCTATGACGAGCCTGAAGCCCACCGGGTCTTTGATGAGAGTGGTTATGTCCCTGAACATGATCCCCTTTTTGGGGTAATCGGGGATAGTCCTTATCTTTGATTTGATCGTCATTATGTCCTCCTCATCCTCTGCATTGGCACTCGGTATTTCTGATCTTTGATATCGTCTTCAGAAGCAGCTTCTTGACATTGGCCGCGTTCCTTTCCATGATCGAGACTATCATCTCCCAGGTGACAGGCTCTTCTCCCTCTTTCCAGCAATCGTAGTCCGTTGACATGGCTATTGTCTGGTAGCAGATGCCCAGCTCCCTCGCGAGGATGACCTCAGGGACAGTGGACATGTTAATTACATCCGCGCCCCAGGCCCTGAACATATAGGACTCCGACTTTGTGGAAAACCTCGGCCCTTCTATTGTTATCACAGTCCCTTTCTTGTGGTGTCTGAGCTTAAGCTCCTTCGCCGAATCTATCAGAAGAGAGCGCAGTGTACCGCAGAAGGGCTCGCTCATCGGGGTATGTATCACCTTTTCGTCGTGGAATGTGAGCGGGCGGTGCTTCGTGAAGTCGATGAACTGATCGACAAACACGAGATCGCCCGGCTTGATCTTTTCCCTGAGCGAGCCGACGGCGGTAGTCGCGAGGATGTGAGTGCATCCCTCCTTCTTAAGCGCGTAAATGTTTGCCCTGAAATTGACCCCTGTGGGATAAATGGAATGGTCCTTGCCGTGCCGCGCAAGAATAACGGTATCGATCCCGTCTATCTTTCCGACAGTGAGAGGGGACGACGGAGACCCGTAGCGGTTCTTGACCTTCTTTTCTCTTATGTTCTTCATCAGACGCGGGTCGTCCATGCCGGACCCGCCGATAATGCCGACCTTTATACCTTGCATAAGCGCTCCTTTCCCTTATTTGGTCCGACTTAGAAAATAAATAATGGCTGCGGCCAAAGTCAAGCTTGGGTTTGAAGCCCTGGGGATTTAGCCGATGCCGACACGGTCTCCGGAAGTTGGAGGAGGCCAAAAGAACTGATAGAATGGGATAGAAGGAGGGATTATGACCGTTGATGATCTTGTGGCAAAGTTAAGGCAGTATCCGCCCCACATGAAGGTATTCATTTACAACGCGAAAGGACAGGTACAAGAAGTGAGCTCCGCCGAGGTCCTGGCAGGGGATGATGAGGCATGGCACGAGAAACAGACGGAAGATGTCCTTTTCGTCTCATAGTGTTCGAACTACGAAAGTGATATGAAAGGAAAGGGACACATATCAAAACCTTTTATAATGCGACTTGATATCGAAAACTGATGCGTGGGTCTTGACGGAGAGAGAACTTTTTTTATAATATTGAATATTGAGGATGGCAGCTACCACCTCAGAAAACAGGCGGCTTTGCCCCTGTAAAAACATATACTCTACGGAGGTATGAAGCATGACGAAGATGTTATTTCCTTTCACAAGAACAAGCCTTGCAAATCCCCTGCTGGACGAGTTCGACAAGTTTTTCAATGAGTTTGCGAACTCCTTCGGCTCGACGATCAAGACTCAACAGGGCAAGAACCAAAGCCCGAGAATCAATGCCTACAAGAAGGACGGCAAATACTGTATTGATGCTGCGGTCCCTATGGCGTCCAAAGACGATCTCGATGTCGAGATTGAGGAAAACCTTCTCAAGATCAATGTCGTGGCGCACCAGGACAAAGAGGTCTCCGAGAACGACTATATTATCAGGGAGATATCGAGAGGACAGATGACAAGGGTCCTCTCTCTTGGCGAAGACATCAATGTGGACTCCGCAAAGACGAGCTTCAAGGACGGGGTCCTGCATATCGAGTTCGACGCCAAAGTAATAGAAGAAGAGAACAAAGTGAAGAAACTCGTTATCGAGTAATATCGTATAGCTGCCATCTTTCGAAAAGAAGGGCCTGGGCGTTCCAGGCCCTTCTTTTTACGTCTTCCGTCTTCTGCGCTGACGTAAGGGCCTGTTGCCCTTGATAAATTTCTGTAGGATAAGAACCCATGACAAGATCAGACAAAGACCTATATTCACGACAGCCGTTAATATGGTATAAGTGAATCAGAGAGAAGACCAACCGGAAAAGTCAAACCCTTTGCTGGAGGGGAAAGCGGCGGGTCTTTAAAGACGGCCGAGCTGCCGAAGTGAGCACGGTTGGCGCGGCCTTTTTGTCTGGATCATGCAGCCGTAAGGCGCGTGACAGAAAAGGAGGAAGGTATGAGAACACATGTTTCGAATAGACACGCGACAGTTGCTTTTCTTTCCGGCGGACTTGTCGGAGCCGGCGCCCTGTTTTTTTTCGCTCCGTGGTCTGGAAAAGAGACAAGGCGGAAGATCGAAGAGTTGGCAGAGACTATCAAGGGAAAGGCTGAATGCTACGCCGGACAGGTAAAGGCAGATATGTCTTGCGCCGTTGAAAAAGGCAGACACTTCATCAATGAAAAAAAAGCGATCATGACGACGGCGGTTGAGGCAGCGAAAAAGGCGTACGAAGAAGAAAAGAAAAGGGCGAGAACTACGCATTAACGCCGAAGTTTGTCCGGGTGAGAGGCGGGGGATACAGATTCGGCTGGTAATAGCGAAGATTGGAAAAAATAAAGGGCCTGGGGAATCCAGGCCCTTTAAGCCGGGATGAAACCGATCCTTCTTTCAGATGGGGTTGCCGCTGTTGAGAGTATATACCGCCCCCGCCGGGATACCGGTTCCTGCAACAGCTTGGGTATACACAACGCTGCCGGCAATTTCTACCTGGACTATATAAGATTGGCCGGGGACAAGCCAGAAGATCGAGAATGCCGTTGGGTCTGATGTCCCTTTGTCTACGACAAGCCTTGTGTACTCTTCATCGCCGGCCGTGATAGTTCCGCTGTTGTCATTGTCCAGCGTAACGACTATCGTGGCCTGGGTCTCTGTCCCATAAGTGGCGTCCGAGATGCTTCCCGTAATTGTCGCGGCCTCGGCAGTAGCCACAATGTGCAGCACCGGCTTCAGTATATAATTGCCGGAGCCTGTCGCCACCAGTGACTGGCTGAGGTCAAAATCTACTGTCAGGGCAACACTTCCTCCGCCTGTCACATCGAAGTCAAAATTCTTGTCCGTCTTCAGATCGCCTGAAGGAATCTGCACAGGAAACTGCTGTCCCGTGCCAGTGACGAGTGTCGCCGACTGAACTCCCAGACGTATCTGTGTATAGTGACCTGGAGCCAGCGTTGCCTGGGGAACCAACCGGGTCGTTTGACCGTTGGAGAACTGCAGCAGGTCTATCGTGAAAGGGCTCTGCGTCAAGGGCAGAGAGGTCCAGCCGCCGCCTGAAGAGTGGACTGAGACCTCATCTATGACCACGAAAACGTGACTTGTCCCTGTGGGCAGGACGGGTTTGGCATCCGTTATTGCTACAGATATGGAGCCTGAAGAACTCGTGGAGCTGCTTCCGCTTCCTCCTCCTCCGCAGGCCGGGAGAAAGATGCTCCAAACGAGGACCGCTAGAACGAAAGAAAGCTTTTTCATCAGTCACCTCCGATTTTGAATTCATTCAACATTGCATGTTCAGCCCGCATCATTCAGAAAATATGAGTCGTGTCTGCCAGTCATACAACGAAGTTCACGAATAATCCGGGCCAGGCAATCCGCCTAATAAAAATATAACGACTGATTATTAAGAAATGATTAAGATATGATTAGAAAAGCTTAATATTCACGGCACATCCTAGAGAACCTTTATATCCTGTTCTTTTTTCTTCGCCTTTCTCCTCTTGTACTGAATGACATGCCACTTTCTGAATAATCGCTCGAGTTTGTCTCTGTAAGCCATAGCAGCTAGCACAACGATGATCGCTACACCGGCGAGAACAAAAAACCTCCTGTATTGGTGATGGCGTATAAAGCTCCCCCCCAGAGTGAGGAGAATGGTCCCGAAGAGCCTGCCGGTCCCGCCTATGACAAGAAACTCGGTTGTGCTGAGATGTCCGAGCCCAAGAATATAGCAGAGGTAATCCTTCGGCAGCCCCGGTATAAGGAAAAGCAAGAATACGAGAAACGCTCCCCTGTGATGAAGGAGATAATCGAAGCGCTTCATCACACGCTTGTCCACGAACCTCTCGACGAACGGTCTGCCGAAGGTCCTCGCGAGAGCAAAGGCAATATAGGAACCGATGGTCAGACCGATGGTCGAGAGCACTACGCCGAGTACGGTACCATAGAGAAAGCCCCCGAGCAGGCCCGTTACCTCGCCCGGAATGGGGGCCGCAACAACCTGCACTATCTGAAGCAATATGAAACCGAGAAAACCGAAAGGACCGAGTGATTCTACGAAGGCCCTCATCTTCCCCTCGCTCGTGAAGAATCTTGTGACCCTGTTCAGGACATGAATGAGGGCATGAACCAGCCCCAGATCATACAGGATCCACAGAAGAAGGACCCCCACTATTATAAGCGAGGCAAGGACTTTGAGCCGGCCTATCCGGCTCGGTTTCTGCAGTTCCGTAATCGGTCGGACCCCCCGGCGCTATCCTTTCTTCTCCATCCTGTCAAGGAAAGGTTTGATCAGATCGATGGGAACAGGGAATATCGTAGTGGAGTTTTTCTCGGCCGACACCTCAACCAGCGTCTGAAGATACCTCAGCTGAAGCGCCATCGGCTGTGACGCAATGATCTGCGCGGCATCCGCGAGCTTCTGGGAGGCCTGATACTCTCCGTCGGCATGGATGATCTTTGCCCTTCTCTCCCTTTCGGCCTCGGCCTGTTTCGCAATGGCCCGCTGCATCTCGGCGGGAAGGTCCACATTTTTCACCTCCACGGCGGTCACCTTCACGCCCCAAGGCTCCGTCTGGAGATCGATGACCTTCTGAAGCTCTGTGTTGAGCTCGTCCCTCTTTGTCAGGAGGTCGTCAAGCTGGCTCTGTCCGAGGATAGAGCGCAGAGTGGTCTGTGCGATCTGCGAAGTCGCATAGAAGAAGTCTTCGACCGCGGTCACCGCCTTTATCGGGTCCATAACCCTGAAGTAAACGACCGCGTTGACCTTGACCGTGATGTTGTCCTTCGTGATGATGTCCTGTGACGGAACGTCGAACGTGACCGTCCTGAGGCTGATCTTCAAGAGCCTGTCTATCATGGGCAGGATGATGACCACTCCGGGCCCCTTCACGGGAATGATCCTGCCGAGCCTGAAGACGACGCCCCTTTCATATTCCTTGAGAATCTTGATTGCACTGGCAAGGAAGTAAAGAACGACCACGATCGCAAACACGAAACCCATTGACAACGGTCCTACTCCTGGCATACGTACCTCCTCCTTATAAGTGTAGTTGTCGGTATCAGTCACTGAGACTGAGCAGTGACGCTTCGTTTAACTTTCATCTTCAAGCCCGAAATTTGCTCAACGATAATTCTGCTGTCCTTCGGAATAGGCTCATCCGAATACGCAGACCACAATTCCCCATGAAGGAAAACCATGCCTCCTTCCGCTGTGATTTCCGTTCGCGCAACCCCTTCTATTCCGATAAGCTCCTCTTTTCCGGTGACGGGCTTTCTCCTGCGGGCCTTTACGGCAAGGCCTATGATGACGGTAAAAAAAAGCGCCGTTGCCAGCACCGCGGGAAGCAGGAGATACATCGACAATCTCACAAATGATCCCGGGGTCTCAAAAAGCATCAGAGAACCCATTATCATGGAGATAACGCCCCCTATGGTGAGGACACCGTGGGAAGCGATCTTAACGTCCAGTATAAAAAGTATAATGGCGAGGATGATGAGGAGAAGTCCGGCGTAATTTACGGACAGCGTCTGAAATGCGAAGAAAGCGAGGATGAGGCATATCCCGCCCATAACGCCCGGAAAGATCGCGCCCGGACTCATGATCTCAAAGAAAAGGCCGTAGAAACCGAGGAGCATCAATATATAGGCGACATTGGGATCACTGATGAAATTCAGGATCTTCTGCCTCAAGCCGGGCTCCACCCGCACGATCTTTGCGCCTTTGGTGCTTATGGTCTTCTCTCCGTACGCGGTCATCACCTTTCTGCCGTCGATGTCCGAGAGCAGTGTTTGGAGATTATCCGAGACGAGGTCGATTACGTGTTCTTTCAAGGCCTCGCTTGCGGTAATGGAAACGCTCTTTCTCACGGCATCTTCTGCCCAGTCCGCGTTTCTGCCTCGGCTTTCGGCAAGGGACCTTATATAGGCCGCGGCATCGTTCGTCACCTTCTCCGCCATGGTCTTGTCCAGCTTCTGACCGAAGCTGACGGGGTGGGCCGCTCCGATGTTGGTCCCGGGCGCCATTGCCGCGACGTGCGCGGCGAGCGTGATGAATACGCCGGCAGAGGCCGCCCTTGCGCCGCTCGGCGCGACATAGACTACAACAGGGACCTCGCTCCCCACTATGTTCTTTACGATGCTCCTCATCGACGTGTCGAGGCCGCCCGGAGTATCGAGTTCGATAATAAGCGCCTCGGCGTGGTCCGCGACAGCCTTCTTTATACTCTTACCGATGAATTCAGCGGAAACCGGGTTGATCACCCCGTCCACCGAAATTACCATGACTTCCTTATTGGGTTCTTTAGAAAACAGGGGAGATGAAAGAATGAAGGAAAGGAGTACCGCCGCAATGGAGAACAGGCGTATTCTGCGCATAACGCATTATAGCATAAATATTATTCTTCGCCTTGCGGCTCGGGCTCTTCCGGCTTTGGTTTACAAACGGGGCAAAACGGTTCTCCAAGATCCAGGAGACAGACATGCCCTCATTCCGGACAGCAGACGCACTTATCTATCGGCTCCCCGCATACGGGACAGGCTTTCATACTCATAGAACAATTATAACGTTGTTTCGCGGAATACTCCAAATTCAACGAGGGGTACGCGACCAGCGGCACGTATTGAAAGAACCTGAGCAGAAATTTAAAATACATTGATGGAGGAATTGATTGTAATCGGCGGCGGACTGGCCGGAACTGAGGCGGCCTGGCAGGCGGCAAAGCGCGGCGTAAAGGTTGTGCTCTATGAAATGAGACCCGCGAAATTGACCGAGGCCCACAAGACCGGGATGCTCGGCGAGCTTGTCTGCTCCAACTCCCTTCGCTCCGCAGAGCTCCTTAGCGCGCCGGGCCTGCTGAAGAAAGAACTTCAGATGGCCGGTTCGTTGATAATGGAGGCTGCGGAGTCATGCAGCATCGCGGCCGGAGGAGCCCTTGCTGTCGACAGAAAACTTTTTTCCCAATTTCTGACCGATGCAGCAGCATCCCATCAAAATATTACAGTAGTGAGAGAAGAGGTCTGTGAGATACCCGGCACGTACGCGATCATCGCGACAGGGCCTCTCACTTCTGCAAAGATGGCGGAGGCGTTAGGGCGGCTCATAGGCGCTGACCACCTCTATTTTTATGATGCGATAGCCCCGATTGTCGATGCCGATACTATCGACTACGGGAAGGTCTATTTTGCATCGAGGTACGGTAAGGGCGGAAAGGATTATATCAATTGCCCTATGACCAGGGACGAGTACAGCGCTTTCTTTGACGCCCTGTCCGAGGCGGACAAGGTGAACGTGAAGGATTTCGAGAATGAAAAAGTGTTCGAAGGATGTATGCCGGTCGAGGTTATGGCCTTGAGGGGACGCGACACGCTCAGGTTCGGCCCTATGAAACCCGTGGGGCTTCCGGATCCAAAGACTGAGAAGGAGCCGTATGCAGTCGTCCAGCTCAGGGCCGAGAACAGGGAAGGGTCAGCATACAATATGGTCGGCTTTCAGACGCGACTCAGATGGCCGGAGCAGAAGCGGGTATTCAGGATGATCCCGGGGCTCGGAAGGGCTGAGTTCTTCAGGTTCGGAAGTGTTCACAGAAATACGTTCATCAATTCACCCTTGTTTCTGGATAAGGACCTGTCTTTCAAGGCCGGAGAAAATACTTTTCTCGCAGGTCAGATAACGGGGGTCGAAGGGTATATAGAGTCTACCGCAATGGGACTTGTCGCCGGCATAAATGCCGCGAGGAGGATCCTGGGGCGTGGAGCCGTAGAGGCGCCGGTAACTACTGCTCACGGTTCGCTCGTCCATCACGTCACGAGCCCTTCATCGAATTTCCAGCCGAGCAATATAAACTTCGGCCTGATGCCCCCGGTGGAAAGGGTCAGGTCCAAGGATCTAAGGAGGAAGAGGATCGTCGAGAGGGCGCTTGAGGACTGGAAGGTATATTGCGAGAGGGTCCGGCAATGAAAGAGCATATTGAGAAGTTTCTGAGATATCTCGGCACGGAGAGGGGCTCTTCCGAGCATACCCTCAGGTCTTACAGGAAAGACCTGGAAACCTTTATGGAGTTTGCCGGGCAGAAGATCGAGGATGTCGATATGACGGATGTGAGGGGATACGTTGCGATGCTGATAAGCGGCGGTCTCAAAAAAAGCACTGTCGGCAGGAGACTGGCGGCCGTGAGGTCTTTTTTCAAATTCCTTCACAGGGAAGGACAGATCAAGCTGAACCCTTCCAAACTCGTGAGCGCTCCGAAGATGCCGAAGCTGCTGCCGAGATTTCTCACTGTGGATGACGCGGTCTCTCTTGTCGAGAAGCCCGAGGGGATCGGATTTCTGCCGGCAAGAGACAGGGCCATTCTGGAGCTGCTCTATTCGAGCGGTCTCAGGGTCAGCGAACTGGCCGGCATAGATACCGACGACATCAATGTCAGGGAAGGCTTTGTCAAGGCCAGGGGAAAGGGTAAGAAGGAGCGTATTGTTCCTATGGGCAGGAAAGCCGTGGAGGCCTTGAAGGCCTACATGATCGAACGGGTGCTATTGAAGAAGAAGGACCGGGCCATGTTCCTGAACAGGAGGGGCGGTCGGTTGACAGACAGGGGGGTAAGACGTATAGTAGTTAAATATGCAAGAGCTACGTTGATTGACGGCAGGATAGGGCCCCACACTCTCAGGCACTCATTTGCGACCCATCTCCTGCAGGGTGGCGCAGACCTGAGGGTAATTCAGGAACTTCTGGGTCATTCATCTCTTTCGACAACGCAGAAATACACACATTTGGACATAGCGCATTTGATGGATGTTTATGACAAGGCGCATCCGCTGGCGAAAGAGAGCGACGAGTAAACAGTGGCTATCAATAATTCTGGAGAGAGAATGTTTAGAGGAACGACGATACTCTGTGTGAGAAAAGACGGCAAGGTCGCTATCGGCGGAGACGGCCAGGTCACCTTCGGCAATACAGTTCTGAAGCACAACGCAAAGAAGATAAGAAGGATGTTCGGCGACAAGGTCGTTGCAGGTTTTTCGGGCGCGACGGCAGATGCCTTCACCCTGTTCGAAAAATTCGAGGTAAAGCTGGAATCGTACAGGGGCAACATTACGAGGGCGGCGGTTGAGCTTGCGAAGGACTGGCGCACGGACAAGGTATTGAGGAGGCTCGAGGCCCTTTTGATCATCGCGGATAAGGAGCACACCTTCATCATCTCGGGAACGGGAGATGTTATAGAGCCCGAGACGGGGATTGCGGCCATGGGCTCGGGAGGGCCGTACGCGCAGGCTGCGGCCGCGGCGCTTTATGAGAATACTTCCCTTTCTGCGAAAGAGATAGTGGGAAAGGCGATGGAGATAGCCGGCTCAATATGCATCTATACCAACAAGGAGATAACGATAGAGGAACTGAATGGATAATCTGACACCGAGGAAGATAGTCGAGGAGCTTGACCGCTTTATTATAGGGCAGAACAAGGCGAAGAAGGCCGTGGCCATAGCGCTCCGCAACAGATGGCGCAGGCAGAGACTTTCCGAGGACATAAGGGACGAGGTGCTTCCGAAGAACATAATCATGATAGGGCCCACGGGGGTAGGAAAGACCGAGATTGCGAGAAGGCTGGCCCGGCTTGCAAATGCTCCGTTCCTGAAGGTGGAGGCGTCCAAATTCACGGAGGTGGGGTACGTAGGACGGGACGTGGAGTCCATGATAAGGGACCTCACCGAGATCTCTTTGAACATGGTCAAGACTGAACATATGGACAAAGTCCAGGAGAGGGCGAGGGCCCACGCCGAAGAAAGGCTGCTCGACTACCTGCTGCCCCAGCCGCGCGCGCTGAAGGGGGTCGAGGCCGAGGAGGAGAAAGAAAAATACAGACAGACCAGGGAGAGGCTGAGACAGCAGCTCCGCGAGGGAAAACTGGACTCCAGATACGTCGACATAGAGGTCAAAGAAAAGGCGATGCCGTTCGGCGTGGTTTCGAACGTCGGACTTGAGGAGCTGGAGATCAACCTTAAAGAGATGCTCGGTAATTTCCTTCCTGAAAAGCAGAAGAGGAAGAAGGTGAAGGTGCCGGAGGCCCTGGTCATGCTGACCCATGAGGAGGCGGGCAAGCTGATAGACATGGATAAAGTCACGAAGGAGGCCGTCGGAAGGGTGGAACAGTCCGGCATCGTCTTCATCGATGAAATAGACAAGATTGCGAGCAAGGGAGGGGGCTCCTATGGTCCCGACGTGTCCCGCGAGGGGGTCCAGAGAGACCTGTTGCCGATTGTGGAAGGATCTACCGTGACGACCAAACACGGACCTGTGCGAACCGATCATATACTCTTCATCGCTGCAGGCGCGTTCCATATGACAAAGCCTTCCGATCTCATCCCGGAGCTGCAGGGGAGGTTCCCCATAAGGGTCGAGCTCGATCCCCTTGGCAAGGATGAATTCATCCGCATCCTCAAGGAGCCTTACAACGCCCTGACCAAGCAGTATTCCGCTCTGCTGGCGACTGAGTCCGTGGACATAGAATTCACAGATGACGCCATAGATGAGATAGCAGGTATCGCTGCCTCTGTGAACGAAAAGACGGAAAACATAGGGGCCAGGAGGCTGCACACGGTCCTCGAAAAACTTCTCGAGGACATTTCGTTCGAGGCACCCGAGAGAAAGAACGGGAAACTTCGCATCGACAGCGACTATGTAAGGCGGCAGCTCTCGGAAATAGTGAAAGACGAGGATCTCAGCAGGTATATACTGTAGAAAGCAAGCAGAATGTGACACGGAGAAACGGAGATACGGGGAAACGGAGAGAAAGCGGAGTCTCCGCATCTCCGCGTCTTGGTGTCATTGAAGTCTTTCGCCTCCTGGCTTTTATCCTGGCGACATGTGTTATTTACTCCTGCGCTTCTTCCCGCTACGAAGCTTATCTGGAGCCTCACGAAGCGGTCGCTTCATGGTACGGCCCTGAATTTCAGGGGAAGCAGACGGCTTGCGGCGAGCGGTTCGACATGTACAAGTTGACCTGTGCCCATAAAGAGCTTCCATTCGGAACGGTCCTGGGCGTCACCAACCTCGCCAACGGCAAGACGGTAAGATGCATCGTGAACGACAGGGGGCCTTTCGTCTCGGGGAGGGATTTGGACCTTTCATATGCCGCTGCAAAGGAAATAGGCCTCATCGGTTCGGGCACGGGCAGGGTGAGAATCGCCAACCTCGGGCGCGATTCCAGCTATATCAAAGAGGTCAGATACGTTGCATCCGAAGGTCCTTTCACTATCCAGGTAGGTTCTTTCAGGGACCACGATAACGCGGTTCATCTGAAAGAGGGTCTTGATCTGAAATATAAAGCCGTTTACATTATCGAGGCATCGGTAAAGAACGTTACTTACTATCGGGTGCGCATCGGGAAATTCCAGCGCAGGAAAGATGCCTCAGACCTCGCAAAGACCCTGGCCTACGAAGGTTATAGTCCCTGGGTTGTGCACTACGATGAGAGAGCCTAGGTAACTATCCGGCCTCCGGCCCGTCGGGGGCTCCTGCATTTTCCTTTTGTGGTAAATTAGAAGATGTCCGAAAGAATCCTCGTCAGAGGCGTCAACTGGATCGGTGACGCGGTGATGACAATGCCGGCGCTGAGGGCCTTGAGAAAGGCCTATCGCGGAGCGCATATTTCCCTTCTCGTAAAACCGTCTGTTGCGGCAATATTCCAAAGGGACCCATTGGTTGATGAAGTTATCGAGTATGAAGAAAAGTTCGAGGGCGCGATCGGAAAACTCAGGCTTGCCCACAAGCTGAGGAAGAAAGGCTTCTCCAGGGCCATCCTTTTTCAGAACGCCTTTGATGCCGCTCTTATAACATTTCTGGCCGGGATCCCTGAGCGGACAGGCTATGAGAGGGATGGCCGGAGATTTCTTCTGACAAGACCCGTCCCTTTTAGCGGCGAGGACCGGAAGCTGCATCACATCGAATATTACCTCAACCTTCTCAGGACTGCCGGAATTCAGGCGGAACGCTCGCAGCCCTGGATTTATCTCTCCCTGGAGGAACGCCTTGCGGCCCGGGCTTCTTTGGCGAGTCTGAGAAGACCTATTCTGGGGATCAATCCGGGGGCGGCGTATGGTTCAGCAAAGAGGTGGCTGCCGGAGAGGTTTGCGGAAGTTGCGGACTGGTTTATCAGGGACACGGGCGGAAGCGTCGTCATTTTCGGCGGCAAGAGCGAGAGGGGCATTGCTGAAGAGATCCATAAGGGCGTCCGGTTTCGCGGCGCAGATCCCGAGCTTCCGGTGAGACGAAATATCGTGCCGGACAAGGGTGGGATGTCCCTTGGTGCACATGCTTCCACAAGACGTTACGAGGACATCGACAATTCCTTAAAGAACCTGTGCGGCAGAACGTCCCTGAGAGAGCTTGTTTCGCTGATATCGGAATGCGATGTGTTTCTCACCAACGATTCCGGTCCGATGCACATTGCCTATGCCGTGATGACGCCTCTCGCTGCGTTGTTTGGTTCGACGGACCCAGGTCTGACCGGCCCTCCCGGGACGGACAACATAATATTCAGACACGACTTCGAGTGCAGCCCCTGCTTCGAGCGCAGCTGCCCGACGAATGATCTGAGATGCATGTATGCTATAACGTCTGATGAAGTGTACTTGGCTATAAAGAGGCTTTTGCCCGGCAGGTCGGCTGTCTTTTTTGACAGGGACGGAACTCTCTGTGAAGACGTCAATTACCTGACAAAGTGGGACGATTTCAGGATGCTGCCGGGGGTCGAAAGCCTCGCGGAAGTCAGGAGGAAGGGCTACAGTCTTATGGGCGTGACTAATCAATCAGGAATAGCGAGGGGAATAGTGGAAGATTCTTTTGTGAAAGAGGTCAACCGGATGTTTGTGGAGAAGTACGGCTTCGAGGATTTTTCTTACTGTCCGCACCTGCCGGAGGAACGCTGTCCGTGCAGGAAACCCGAGCCTGGCATGCTCCATGAGCTTCGTTTCAGGCATGGGATCGATCTGAAGAGATCATACGTGGTTGGAGACAAGGGGATCGATATGGAACTGGCGAAGGCGGTTGGCGCTAAAGGCATACTCGTCAGAAGCGGGAAGGAAAAGGAGTCTGCCTATGCGGACTTTGTTGTCGACGATCTGCGGGAAGCAGCGGGTCTGGTGGAAGACAGGGGATGAAAGAAACAAAAAAGATCCTTATCATAAAACCAAGCTCGCTCGGAGACATTGTTCACAGCCTCCCTGTCCTTAATGTTCTTTACAGGTGTTTCCCCGACTCGGAAATCCATTGGCTTGTGGCAAAGGGGTTTGAGGGCATCCTCGAAGGGCATCCCATGCTCACGAAATTATGGGTCATCCATAAGGATGAATGGAAGAGGATAACGAAGGTCCGGGGCACCATCAAAGAGCTTCGGACGCTCTTCAGGGACCTCGGGGCGGAGGGATTTGATTATGCGCTCGACCTGCAGGGATTATTCAGAAGCGGGATTATAGCAAGGGCTGCTGGAGCGGCGGTGCGCATAGGCTTTGAAGAGGCGAGGGAGGGCAGCTCATTATTTTACACTCATACGGTGAAAGGAGGTAAGGACATCCATGCGGTAGAGAGATACCTCAAGGTCCCGGCTTCTATGGGTTGCGATGTCGCGGAAGTCCGGTTCCCTTTTCCTCCGATCGGGCCGAAATCTGAACTTATGCTCTCTTTTGGTAAGGACTATGCGGTTATGTGTCCCGGCGCAAGGAAACCTGCGAACCGCTGGCCAGCCGAAAGATTTGGGGAATTGGCGGCCATGCTTCCTTTGAAAACAGTGGTTGTGGGAAGTAAGGGCGACAGGCAGATTGCAGAGGAAGTCGTGAGGACTTCCGGCGGCAAGGCCATGTCTTTGGCTGGCAAGACGGATTTGAGGGGTTTGATCGCGCTGATCCGGGATGCAAGGTTTATGGTGACAAATGATACCGGGCCCATGCACATTGCAGCGGCCCTCGGTGTCCCCGTCTTTGCCCTTTTCGGACCGGCCAACCCGCTGAGGACCGGTCCTTACGGGGCGGGGCATACGATAATCAGGAAGGAGATGCAGTGTTCTCCCTGCTACAAGAGGATCTGCAAAGCGCCTATTTGCATGGACATGATCGAGACAAAGGAAGTCGCTGAGACGGTTAAAGGTTTCTTGAGGAGACAGCGCCTTTTATAAGCCCTTCTTTATTGACGAATTCTTGAAGCCCTTGCTAAGACTTTACTTTGGCTCCGGCCCTGTGGTATAAATCGTGTTATAAATCTGGAAAACGCTTTTATTGGCTGTGTTTCAAAATACCATAAAAGGAGGGAATCTATGAAGCTCGGTATTTTTGTTAACACCGACAGGCATTTGGCTCATGTGGTCGGCTTTGTGAAGGCGGCTATATTGAAGGGCCATCAGGTGATCTTGTTTAACATGGACGGCGGTACGAAGTTGCTCGGCACTCCGGAGTTCAGGGAACTGTGCAGGACCAGGGGGGTTTCTCTTAGCTTCTGTGACCACAGCGCCAAGCACATGAACGTCACGACGGAGGGACTTCCGGAGGAGATGGTCTGCGGCAGCCAGTACAACAACGCGGTTATGATGCATGACGCCGACAGGGTGATCGTCCTTTAGGGAATGGCCGGTTAACAACGAGGATATAAGGGGGGATTAGAATGAAGATTCTTCATATATTGAACGACGGTCCGAACGCATTGGCAGATCAGGTCATCAAAGTGCAATCTAAGGAGCACGAGCTGAAGGTCGTCGATCTCTCCAAGAAGCAGATGTCTTATGAAGAGATCGTCGATGAGATCTTCTCGAGCAGTAAGGTTATCTCTTGGTGAAGGAGGTGATTGGCTCTCGTTTGAATCACGGAATCTCATGCAAGAAAAAGGAGGGTGCTGAGATGAAGAGATTTTACTCGGTTTTTGTAGGAGTTGTCCTGGCTGTCGCGCTGGTCGTGCCGGCTTATGCGGCGGAGGAGTGGGTGAAGAAGTTCAACGATATACTGTTGAAGGGTCCGTCTGAAGGCAACTGGCAGGTGAAGGCGGACGAAGTCGCCGCCTGGATGCATGCAAAGAAGACGGACTTCTTGATAGTCGACGTGAGACCTAACCCGCCCGGGCAGCGGGGCGGCAAGATCCCGGGGGCCCTTTTTATCCCCTATAATGAAATTCTCAAGGCGGACAACCTGAGGAAGCTCCCGAAGAGCAAGAAACTGGTCCTTGTATGCGTCACGGGCCAGACGCAGAACCTCCCCGTCCTGGCGCTTAGGGCGCTGGGATATGATGCCCGCACGATGTCGTTCGGCCACCCGGCGTGGATCAGGGGGTACTTCGGCGGTCAGTTGATGCAACAGGCCATACAGAATGCCGCAGCAAGAAATTATCCGGTTGAAAAATAGTCGGTCTTTCCCGGGAGGCGTCCTGCGATGCCTCCCGGGACGACTGTTCATTTTCCTGTAGAGAAGGTAAATATCGCAGATTGCTGAAAAAGAACGTCCATCTCCTGGTTATTTCCCTCCTTACGCTCCTTTCGTTCCTGGTGCTTTTTATGCTGCGGGGAGCCGATGACAATGGACTCACAAGCTGGCAGTGGGTCTTCGGCCAAAGCGGCGCAGCTGCCGTTTTTCTTGTTATTTCCGCGGGCGTTGTTTTGCTGATCGCATTTTCGAAGGTTTCCTGCTCACTCCGGCGTCCCGCATTCCTTCTGTTCCTTTTGTCCTTCATCGCTATAGCTCCCTTCTGGAGCGAGCCCGAGGTGATAGTGGATTCCGCGCGGTATTTTACACAGGCAAAGCACCTCGAAATATACGGCATAGGATACTTCATCAAACAATGGGGCAGGGATATCGCCGCATGGACAGATATGCTCCTTGTCCCATTCCTGTTCGGCCTTATTTTTAGGGTGGCCGGAGAAGTGAGACTTTATATTCAGATATTCACGACCCTTCTGTTTTCCCTGACCGTTTTCCTTACGTATCTGATCGGGAAGGAACTTTGGGACGAAGAGACCGGTCTTTACGGAGCAGCCCTTCTCTTCGGTATTCCCTATCTTTTGACTCAGGCATCGCTTATGCTTGTGGACGTTCCGACCATGTTTTTCCTGACCTTTTCCATCTATGCCTTTATCAGGGCGTTGTCCGGTAAGACTATCTGTAGCATCATTCTTGCCGCCGTAGCAATCTTCCTGGCTTTTTTTTCCAAATACTCCACGTGGCCTATGCTGTCAGTCCTGGCCGTTATTTTCCTTGTGATCCGATATCGGGAGCAGGACGCGCCCTATCGGAGTTACTTGTTTAGAGTCTTTCTCGTCTTTTTGATAGACGCAGTCTTGATAGGGGCGGTGGTCTTTTTTTATCGTGACGTCATTATGGGGCAGATCAGGTTGCTGATGAGTTATCAAAAGCCGGGCCTGGGGCGCTGGGGGGAAAGCTTCGCCTCGATATACTTGTTCCAGATTCATCCCTTCGTGTCTGTCCTGGCCCTCTCTTCCCTCTGGTTTGCGGTAAAGAGAAGAGACAAGAAGTATGCTATAGTGTGCTGGCTGGTCCTGCTTGTCCTTCTGTTTCATGTAAGGCGCATCCGATATATCATTCCTCTGTTCCCGATGATAGCGTTAATGGCGTCGTACGGCCTGCAGCAGGTCCGGGACAGGGAAATCCGGAGATTTATCGCCCTCTGCATTTTACTTTCGTCTCTCTCTGTTTCATATCTTGCTTATCTGCCCTTCACCAATAAGATGAGCGCCGCGAATCTCAAGAGGGCCGGCAGCTTCCTCGATACCCTCGAAGAGAAGAATGTGGAGGTGCTTACGATCCCTCTTAGGGAGGAGGTGCTGAATCCGGCTGTGGCTGTTCCTCTCCTGGATCTATATACCGGCAAACGGATTATCTATCGCTACGACCCCTCAATTTTCCATCCCAAGGAGGACATAGAGACCTCTCCTTTGCGATTCACGTGGGAATACAAGAACCCGCGTTATTACAGCGCAGCGAATATCCCCGAGAAGGAAAATACGGCTATTGTGGTCATAGGAGGCGAGCTTGGTGATGTCTTCCCTATAGCTGTATCTCAGAAGACGAGAGACTACTACGCGGTCCGGGCATTCGTTGATGACGAGGGGGTTTTTCAATTCAAGACTTTTGTTGCGGTGTATCGTAGGCTGAGTCCTGCCAAGTGATGCTACTTGCAGTAGGATTGCGATAGGGATAATCTTTGTGAAAAATAAGGGAAATAGATTGATTAATTTTTTTTATTTGACGACCTTATTGTCTATAGATTAATATTTTATTAGTTTGTACTATAAATGTTAATTCCTGGTGTTAAGGATTAACATGGATTAAGTTGATGTAGGGGGCCTTTCACGGAGGGATAGATTAATTCTCTATAACTTAGTCAAGCCTGTTCGTTTAAATAATCTCAGGAGGAGGGTAAATAGGTGGCGGATCAGGTAGACAACAGTAAGAAGAATCAGGTCAAGGCGTTTCTCGTCACGGGTCTTCTCATTTTCATCAGCTTTCTGTATTACAAGGTGAGTCCTTACTACATGTATGTGGTGGCGTACATCTGGTTTGGATTTGCCTACGGAATGATGCTTCAATATGGAAGGTTCTGTTTTGCTTCGGCATCAAGGGATTTGTTTGCGGCAGGTGTTCCAAGAATGGCTGTCGGAATCCTCCTGGCTCTTATCTTCTTCAGCTTGGTTGCCGCCATTCTCACCGCTACTAATATGACGACTTTTCACGCGGGTCCGATAGGCATGCATGAGTTCATAGGAGGTCTGATTTTTGGGGTCGGGATGGTCCTTTCGGGAGGCTGTGCATCCGGCTCCCTTTACAAGATAGGCGAGGGAAACGGGACATCTATGCTCGCGATCGCGGGGATATCTTTCGGGCAGGCGATCTTTGCGGATGTTGGAGGTGTGTTCAACAACTTTCTTCCGCAGTCGTGGGTAGACACAGCTAATGCCCAAACCTTTATTCCCAAGGATAAGATTACAGCATGGTTCGACTATTTCCTGGCGGGCGATGTTTTTCACAAGCCCATGATAACGCTGGACAAGACCGGTCTTGTGTCGGGGATGCAGGGCATAATGAAATACCTGTTGAGCGATGCGATTATCAATACCATAATCCCGGCCCTACTGCTCATCTGTACAATCTATACCTTTTACATCAGGAAGGGTTTTATGAAGAAAAGGGCCAAGAGTGGGGCTTCGACCGGTCTCGGCGCCGAGATGTCCGGAGTGTGGTCGATGATAACGGCTTCTAAGAGGACTTCTTTGATGGGCGTACTTATAGGGATCACGGCCGGCCTGCACATATTTGTCCTGAAGGGCATGCAGATGAAGTTCGGCGTTACGAATTTTGGGAATATCCTGACGAGGTTGGGGCACACGGCCGATCTCTCGATCCACGGGACTGTGTTCGATCCGGGATACTGGTATATTACAACGCAAGAGGCTCAGTTCGGAGCGTGGGTGCTTGAAAAGGTCGGATGGAACATGCATGACAATATATATTTCGGGGTCAGTAACGGAATCCCCGAGCCATGGCGCAACCCCGCCTTGTGGATGTCATTAGGCATTATCTTCGGCGCGATGGCTATGGCCCTCCTGAACAAGGAGTTCAAGTTCAAGCTCCCCAAGGGTGAATTGATCGCATGGGGTCTCTTCGGCGGACTGTTTATGGGATTAGGCGCAAGAGTGGCGCTTGGTTGCAATATCGGAGCTTTTTTCATAAGGGTCGCCGGAGGGGATCCGGGTGGCTGGTTGTTCGGCGTCGGGATGGTAGGCGGTGCGTTTGTCGGAGTTAAGTTTTTCAACTGGTGGTCGGAGAGGAAGATGGCGAAGGAGCTGGAGGCATTTTGATTCGTTGCGCGTGACACGTAATGCGTGACGGGTTAAAAGATTAAGAAATAAAATTTAGAGGAGGAAGTTGATCATGGCGATGAAATTCGAGAAGACCGGCGAAGGGACGTACTTGCTTGATGTATGCGGATATGTATGCCCGCATCCCCAGATATACACCAAGAAGTCCCTGGAAAAAGTTAGCGAGGGAGAAGTTGTGCAGGTGGTCCTCGACAACCCTTCATCAGTCGAGACGATAGCCCAGATGTGTGATCAGGCAGGCAATGAGATGCTGGAAAGAAAGACGGAGGGCGGCAAGATTTATTTGAGGATAAAGAAGGGATAGGTTAATCCGAAGGAGGGAGCATGAAGGCACCTGTAGCGGTTCTGATCGTCGTTGTCGTAGGAATCCTGGGCTTTCTGACAATTTACAGCCAGCAACATGAGATGACGGCCCAGCTTAGTCAAGGCCATGGAACGGCAGGAGGTTATGGAACGGCCTCTGCATCAGGCGGATATGGTTCTGCACCGGCGTCGGGTGGATATGGCGCCAGCCAGGCAGCAGGCGGTTACGGTGCGGTCCCGGCGTCGGGTGGATATGGCGCCGGCCAGGCAGCAGGCGGTTACGGTGCGGTCCCGGCGTCGGGTGGATATGGTGCGGCCCCCACAGCGGGCGGATACGGCGCGCCGACAGGTGCTCAGTCCGCAGCCGGCGGTTATGGAGCTCCGGCCCCCGCAACCGGAGGGTATGGGAAATGAGTACGATCTCGATACTGTTATGAAGGGTGTGAAATGAACAAGGTATTGATTGCGGTAGACGACACAATGGGTACTAAGAATGCCTTTTCGATGTGCAGCCATGTGTGTTCCTGCATTAGTCCCCAGACGGTGCTCCTGGTTTATGTCGAGAAATTGGAGGGCAGGTCGCTGATGGACGAAGCGTTGCTGAGTGTCTCCGAGATGCAGACCTTAAAGGATACCCTTGAGGGAACGGAATACCAGGAGGCGCTGGACAAGAAGGCGCAAACGATTGTGAGTCACTATAAGAGTTTGCTTGAGGATAAGGGAGTGACCGGGGTCAAGACCATTGTCAGAAAGGGGCATCCTGCCGAGGAGATTCTTGCAGCTGCAAGAGAGGAAAGCGTTGATATGATAATCGTCGGCGCAAGGGGCAAGAGGACTACGCACCTGTTCATGGGAAGCGTGAGCAGGGAGGTGGCGAACAGCGCGGAGGTTCCTGTGCTGGTAGTGAAGAACTCTCCGGGCTTATAGCGGATGCGGCGTCAGATGGGTCAACGCCCTGCGTTTATTGCGCGGGGCGTTTTTTGTCGGCTTGGTTGGAATGAGAAGGGGAAGTGCGGAACTCTTTTGCCCTGAAGTTGTCGCCTCAGCGAATCTCGCAGCTTTCGCGATGCCGAATGTCATATAATAAAGAGGTGGTATAAAACTTCACGAGGGACAATGGGAAGGTTCATTAACCAGGAGAATCAGACGGTGATATTAGGCGGCGGGCTGACCGGCCTGTCCGCAGGTCATGTGTTGACAAAGGCGGGTTTGAAGGTCAAGGTCTTCGAGCGTGATTCCGAGGTGGGCGGACTTTCAAAGACGATCGCGAGGGGCGGTTTTCGCTTCGATCTCGGGGGCCATAGGTTTTTCACGAAAGACAAGACAGTCGAGGCTTTTGTCAGGGACCTGCTCGACGGCGAATTGGTATCTGTGCCGAGAAAGAGCAAGATATATATGTGCGGCAGGTATTTTGATTATCCCCTGAAACCTCTTAACGCCGTTTTCGGCCTCGGCATTCCGACCACACTGAAGATAGTATTCGATTACGGAACCGAGAGGATCAAGAGATTGGTGAAAAGACCTGCAAACGTTTCCCTTGAAGACTGGGTGGTCGGAAATTTCGGACGGAAGATGTTCGATATATACTTCAAGGTTTACAGCGAGAAGGTCTGGGGCATCGACTGCAGCAGGATAAGCGCAGAATGGGTGGAAAAGAGGATCAGCGGACTTTCGCTTGCGAAGGCGGCCAAGAGTGCCTTTTTCAAGTTCAGCGGCAGGGACATGCCGACGCTTGCCGACAGATTCATTTATCCGCGGCTGGGAATAGGACGGATTTCCGACAGGCTCACGGAGGAGATAGAGAAGGAAAACGATGTTTATACCGGGGCCGAGGTCAGGTATATTAATCACTCCGGTTCTGTTGTGGAAGACATAGGTGTTGACGTCGGCGGCTGTTTTGACGTGGTTGAGGGAAGAGAATTTATATCGAGCATTCCCTTGACCAAATTGATCGGCCTTCTTCGTCCGGCCCCTCCTGAGGATGTCCTCGATGCGGCTTCAAGGCTGAATTTCAGAGACCTTGTTGTAGTTGCGGTCATGGTGGACAGGGAGAGGGTAACGGACCAGACCTGGATATACATCCCTGAACAGAAGATACCTTTTGGAAGGATCCATGAACCTACGAACTGGAGCGAGAGCATGGCGCCGGATGGAAAGACGCTCCTTGTGATCGAGTACTTCAGCTTTGCCGGCGACAGTATCTGGAACGAGAGCGACGGCAGGCTTGTCGATATAACTGTGGAACACCTTGAGAAACTCGGTTTTGTCAAGAAGGGCGAGGTGCTCGGCGGCGCCGTAGTAAGGGTACCGAAGGCATATCCTCTCTTCGAGGTGGGGTATAAGGAGACCTGCGAAAGGCTGTACGAATACCTCGACGGTTTCAAAAATCTTCATCTTGCCGGAAGGTCCGGCATGTTCAGGTACTACAATATGGACCATGCTATAGCGTCCGGTATAAGTACGGCGGAAAAGATCATAGCGAAACAGAAGTGGGAAGTGGGAGACCCCGGGTCGGTGTCAGGGAGCGGGGATGAAGAGGTCGTTGCCGTTCTGGATTCCGTCCTCTGAATTTGAGCTAAGAGACAAACCTATGAAATGCGCATTAGTAATACCATCCTGGGTCCCTGAAGACATCTTTTCTTCGAAGACCGCGAGCTCCCAGATAAACTACTGGCAACCGCTCGGGACCCTGTATGTCGCCGCAGTTCTCCTCAGGGCAGGCCATCAGGTCAGGTTTTTCAACGGCGCCTTCATGACGCATGAAGAGGTGCTGCGCCAGGTGAGGGATTTTGCCCCCTCCTTTGTAGGGATATATTCGACTACGTTTGGATGGCAGAAGGCCAAGAAGACCGCAGGAGATTTCAGGAAGATGTTCGGCGGAAGTGCGTTTATCTGTGCCGGCGGGCCTTATCCGATTGCCGTTCAGGAGCGCTGCCTTGAAGATGCAGGAGAGTTGTTTGACGCGGTTGTGACCGGGGAAGGCGAGTTTGCGGTTCTCGATCTGGTCGAGAGGCTGACAGCCGGGAAGATTATCGATGATATTGAGGGTATTGTCTTTAGGGCGAATGGAAGAATCGTGAAGACCCCTCAGAGGCCGCTGATCGAGGACCTCGATTCGCTCCCTTTCCCCGCGAGGGAACTGCTGGGGGACGCGAACCTGTATATACCGCCTCCTGCCACATACAAGAGAAAACCGGTTGCGGTCCTTATGACATCGCGCGGCTGCAACAGGAGGTGCATCTATTGCTTCCAGATAGACAAAGAGAGGAAGCGGGGGATCCGTTATCGCAGTGTGGAAGGCGTTGTGAAAGAGATTGAGCACTGCCTTAAGAGCGGGTATAGGGAGATAAAATTTATCGACGACACTCTGGCCGCCGACTACGACAGGGCCATGAATATCGCGCAGGAGATAAAGAGCAGGCGTCTGGATTTTACCTGGTTTGCCTCGGCCTGCGTAAACCAGGTGGACAAGCCTTTGCTGAAGGCGTTCAGGGAGGCCGGCTGCTGGGCCATCCTTTTCGGCGCCGAGAGCGGCGTTCAGAAGAACCTGAACACGATCAGGAAAGGGACAACACTCGAACAGATACGGAAAGCCGTGAAGGCTGCCAAGGACGTCGGAATCAGGGTGAGCACGCCTTTCATGTTCGGCATACCGGGAGAGACCTTCGAGGAGGGGCTTAAGACCATTGAATTCGCTGTAGACCTTAACCCGGATATTGCTAATTTTCATGCCATAACGCCCTTCCCGGGTACGTATCTTCACGACCACCTGGAGGAGTATGGAACTATATCTGAAGACCTCAGTGACTTCACCTATCAGGGTGCGGCCTTTATCCCCAAGACAATGACAAGGGAAGATATCCTGAAGCTCCGCCAATTGGCCTTCAAGAAGTTTTACTCGAGGCCGTCGTTTATTCTCAGAAGGATACTCGAACTCAGGAGTCTTAATGACGTCAGAGTGGCGGCGAAGAGCGCGAAGAGCCTCTTCTGGGTCTGGAAAAAGGACGAGCTGTTCAAGAAGAAGAAAGAATCACCCGTTTAATCCCGCAATATCCTCAACTCACTTTTTAGATTGACCCAAAGGCCCTGTGCCCCTATAATGTCCCATGCTAAAAGAAGTAGTATTGGATTTCCTGAAAGAGAAAGTAATAAAGAGAATCAACTTCGGTACCTGCTATCGTTGTCTTCTCCTGAATGCGGCCGTCATAATAGTCTCGATTATTTTGTATCCGTTCAAGATAGGCACTCATAGACTTTTCCACCTGGCCGTAACAGTATTAATCCAACTGCTGAACCTGTACGCCTCACTTGGATATGTCAAATACTCATACATCAAACAGGAAGAGCGATTCCGAAAGATAATATCCGTCGCTATCGTTATTTCGATCATTCAGTCCCTTATTATTACTCTTGACGCGGTAGTTGTTTTTTATCAGGCAATGTACAATATCCTCCTTGGCGTTACTTTGCTGATATCCACGCCGGTGTACTTTTATGCCTTCGGTCTAATTAAAAATGACGATGTCAACTTTTTTAGAAAACTGGCAAGAATGAATCTGTACCTGCTGATTATTGCGCTTGTCGGCCTTCTCCTATACCTATTGGAATTGAGTTCCTTCCTCTTGTTACCTACGATCCTCGGCGGATTTGGAACCGTAGTTCTGTTATGGTATTGGCAGATAAGGTTGTTCAGGCATCTATCAGAGAAGTACTGCTAAAGACTCACTCCGGAACGGGACTATCGTATATATCTTCATAGGCATCGATAGAAAACCGGGGCGTGCAGATAGCGAGGAAGACCAGATCGTCCGGTCCTGTATTCGTAATACGTTGTGGCTCCATGGAGGGAATGAGCACAATGTCGCCTGCGCTTACCTCCTTTGGAGGCAGTTTTCCGATTTCCATTTGACCTTTGCCGCTAAGAATGTAATAGCGCTCGCAGGTTCCCTTTAGACGATGCCATCTGGTTGTCACCCCGGGCTCCACTCTTGTGCGGGCTATCGAGGCCCCTGGGTCGTCCGGGGTGTTGGACAACTCGGTAATGTAACACCTCTCGGACGTATAGAACTCACCCTGATATTCCATAGTTCGTATCGTAACATACTGGGGAGCCTACGAGTAAGTCCATACAATTTGCCATTACGTCGAAAAAGTTTTTGTCATTCCTGGCCTGACCCGGAATCCAGCGACTTTGTCAGCGACCAAGCCTTAAGCCCGGAAATCAACGCGTTTCCTCTTGACAGCTGGCCGATAATCGGAGTATAAAAGAGGTAATTCTTTGGGAGGGGACTCATGTTAGACGGAAAACTCGATAACATCACAAGAGTAATATTAGCCTGCCGTGATAATTCGATAAATCAAGTAACCCCACCCGACATGACATCTATGTGGATTGTGGAAAATGAAAAATGCCGTAGTTAGCGAGTTAAGTATCTAACACCCTATCAGAGTTCCACGGGCATGCCCCATAGGTGTTAACTTAAGAAATTGAGAAAAGTGGTTTGCGGACCACTTTTTTTCTTGTATGTACCCGATAGCATTATGTATGCTATCGGTACAAGGAGGATACGACATGCCAAAAAAGAACAGTGTTGGCAAGGTAAAGCAAAAGATATTGAACCTTGGACCGGTTCTACCAGGGAGTATCAGTGAGCAGTGGAACGTGTGCGGAACGCCTGGCTGTAAGTGCAAAGACCCCGTAAACCCCCAAAAGCACGGCCCCTATTATCAGCTTAGCTTTAGTGTCGGCGGTCGAAGCTCATCGATGTTCGTCCGGAAAGAAGACGTATCAGAAGCACGAAAGAGAGTCAATAACTATCAGGAACTTAAGAAGCTAATCACGGAATTGATTCAGGTCAATGTCGAGCTAGTCCGAGAAAAAGGCTTTGGGAGCAGATCATGGTAGATGAACTGATGTCATTCTTTAAAAAAAACACTTGATGAGTTGGCACGACAAAGTGGGTTTATTCACCGCAAGAAGGTCTTGGGTGCCTTTGACTTTCTTGCTCTTATGACTGTTGGCCAATTAGGGATGAAACATCCTTCATTGGCCGGTATGGTCGAAGCCATAAAGGTAAAAATGAGTAGAGAAGGCATGCATCGAAGGTTTTCATCCGGTGCTGTTGCATTCATGAAGCGGTGTTCAGAATCCGTCCTGAGCCAGAAAATATCGACATTCACTTCGATCCGGGTTGATTTACTCGGACATTTTAAACGTATTCTGATTTTCGATAGCTCAAGCTGGAATATTGACCCCAAGCTTAAGACTGTTTTGCCGGGGTGCGGCGGCAGTGCATCTGAGGCAAGTTGCAAACTGCAAGCCTGCTATGAATATAAACAGGGAGAACTCAGTTTTTTTGAAATAACTTCGGGTATCACGCCTGACGGAGCCTATGCGTACCAGGTCCCAAGTCATGTACAGCGTGGAGATTTGGTGCTGGTTGACCTGGGATATTTCAACATTAAAATATTTCGTGAGATAGGGGTGATAGGGGCATATTTTCTTTCCCGGTTATCTATTGGGATAAGACTGCTTGACCCTAAGTCGTTCAGCTCTATTGATTTGCTGGGCGCATTGAAGAAAATCAAGGGGAACATTCATGAAATGCAGATCATTGTGGGTGGGGATAAGGAAACCCAGGTTTGTTGTAGGCTTATCTGCCTCAGAGTAAGTCGGGATGTGGCAAATGCAAGACGACGAAAGCTCAAGAAATCCTCACGGGAACGAGGAAGGACCCCGAGCCAATATCATTTACTCTTGGCAGACTGGACGTTAATGATCACCAATGTACCTCAACAATGGCTGCCTTCAGAAATGGTTAGACCGTTTTACAGTCTCAGATGGCAAATCGAACTGTTGTTTAAGCAGATAAAGTCAGTCTTGTGTATACATAAATCCAATACAGGCAAACACAATCGGTTGCTCTGTGAAATTTATGGCAAATTGATTATGGCTGTTCTTATTCATCGGCTTCACGCAGATATAAACATCAGGCTCTGGAACAGCAAGCGGAGAGAACTCAGCATGGAAAAGCTCTACAAGCGAATTCAGGAGCGTGCCTTTATTCTTCTTGAACTTCTTCTGGTGTCACTACAAAAGGCCATAGATTATCTTCGTGAAGAACTTCCCCGATTGATAAAAAACTGCCTGAAATCTCGCCAGAGATCCCGACGAACTACCCTCGAAATAATCAAATACGGTCCGCTCCGCCAAAAGAAAGAAAAAAATATGCTTGATGCCGCTTAAGTTAACACCTATGGGGCTTGCCCGTGGGTATCTATTGACTGGTTGGGTGCAGAAGAAGGGCTATCATGGTGGGACTGATCGACAAGAGTGAAATACTCACAAAGTGCTATGAGGGCAATTGGCCATCATTCCATGACGCCGAAGTGCTGGACGTGCACCTATGGCGAGGGTGGCTCAAGCCGGGGGCGGGATGGGACAGTCGCAATGTCTTTCCAAGGGTGACGCTCAAGATCCGTATTCTTGAGGCTACTCAATCGGGTGCCACCGGCCACGGACACGACATTCTCGCAACATTCCGCTTCCACGACGTTGATACCATCACAATAGAACACTTCGACCACATCAACATCATTGACGAGTTCCATGTCGAGTCACAGGAAAGAGGAACCTACAGGGACGGGACTCCGTTGCCCCCGTATCTGACCGTTCGCATTGGGGGATCGCTCGAAGTTGCTTTTCGATGTTTCCGCATTGAGGTCGTCGAGGCGGTCGCGTATCAACATGACACTTGACACGAACAAGCCATCCTATGAATGGAAGGGGGTACAGGGGCCGCCTGTGATTTCCAATCATCTGTTCCAGCGGTGAACCCGCCGAACTCAGCGTTAGTCTGGAAGAAAGATGAAGATTAAATCGATATCCATCGCATTTACGGTCTTATTGTCGCTTGTTCTTATTTCGCCCTCAATAGAAGCGTCTGACATCGAAAGCAGTCAAACAGGCAGCGCTGAGATTATCAACTGCATGCCCTATACAGTAGAAGAATTAAATGCCATTAAAGCCAGTAATAACCCCGGATTTATAGCAGGAGCAGGAATAGTCGAGCTTGGCATAAGCCCAACCTCGACAGCAGGCAGGGACCTACTTGCATTGGGATCTAAAAGGGAATCACCAAAAGGAGTCGCAACAGCTGCTCTCATAATAAATCAATTAAATAGTGGTTTGTCCTTAAAACCGTTTCGGGACAATATCGCTCAATTTTTGAAGGATGACAAAGAAAATGCATTGCCATATTACGCTAACGCTCTTTTGTTAATGGAAGATGGCAACCGTCAAGAGTCAATCGCTCAAATATATAAAGGAAATGCAAAGCAGTTTAACGGATATTCTAAGCAGCGGTTTCATGCAATTGTTGAGGCAGGGATAAAAACAGACTGCACTAAAGTTCAAATCCAGCGCCATGCCCTTTGGCAATCATTTAATACAAGTCTCATTTTCAAAGCACGAAAACTATGCGAAAGACTTACTGAAACAAATGACCCTGAAGCGAAGAAAGCTTGTGCGGCGATGGGGCTAAATTTGGAAAGATCGAGCATAACACTCCTTGATAAACTTCAGAGTCTTGGGATCCAAAGAATTGCATTGAAAGGTTTGCCAGATAGCGAAAGCAGGCTGAAAGAAATCAAAAGCAGAAGAGAGAAAGTAATGAATTGTGTTGGACGTGTTTGGTTAAAAGCAGAGGATGTAACCGAAGAAGCTGATCTTAAATATGACAAAATATTTCTGGATTCTGGCGAATGTGCTGCCTTAGAATTTCTGGCAGACTACGCCAAACGGATAAATAAGAAGCACTAACCATCGCGTCAACAGTGACACGTCATAAGGCGACGCGTCACGGAATATGCGGGACAGATCCCCAATAAATGGAAAAAGCAAGAGTAGCGACAGGAACGCTCCCGGCATCAGACCGCAACTTCAATGAGTCTGGAAGGATCAACCGGCTGCTTGGATTCCATCACTTCAAGCCAGCCTTCTATGGCTTCTTTAATATTGGCAAGGGCGTCTTCGTAAGTCTTCCCCTGAGAAAGACAGCCGGGCAATGCTGGAACTTCAGCAACATAATAGCCGGCTTCGTCCTTTTCTATGATTACATGCAGTTTCACAAAACCTCCTTGATAGGTGCGAGTCGCCTTGCGAGACTATGATTAAATTTAACATATGCAGAATGAGCTGTCAAAATCCTAAGAAGATGTATCCTTTTAACTTACTTTTTTATCTATGCCGAGAAGAAGGAGGTAAATGATATGTCGATTTCTAGGGATGGCTCACACGAAAAAAAGATCAATTTGGAATTATCAATAAGATCGTATCAACGGCATCCAGGCGACGGCGTGTAGCGTCCGCTCGTTTGAAAACGTGACTAAGGAATAGCAAAATAAGGACAGCAGTTCTGCTATTGATATATCTGCCTCAAATACGTATACTACACGTATAAAAGGAGAGAGAATAATGCAGAAAAAACTGACCATAACAGTTGACGAAGCGGTGTACAAAGGTCTTCATAAAACTATCGGTCCGCGTAAGATCAGCAAATTTATTGAGGAACTTGTGCGGCCACATGTAGTGCGTACCAACCTGGAATTGGCCTACTCCCAGATGTCCAAAGACAAGAAGCGGGAATCAGACGCTCTTGAATGGGCAGAGGCCACCTTCAAGGATATAGCACGTGAAAAGAGGTGAGGTTTGGTGGGTAAATTTTGATCCTTCCGACGGCGGCGAAATCAAAAAGAAACGTCCCGCCGTCATCGTCAGCAATGACGCCTCAAACAAATTTCTCAACAGAGTTCAAGTCGTCCCCCTTACAAGCAAAACAGATCGTCTCTATCCGAGCGAAGCGCTCGTTCTTCTCAACGGCAAAGAAAGCAAGGCCATGGCTGATCAATTGGCCACGGTGAGCAAGATGCGCCTATTCAAGCGTACCGGCGTTCTTTCGGAAGAAGATTTGCTCAAAATCAGCGAGACGATCAAGATCCAGCTCGATATCTACTGATTTCAACATCGACTCGCCAAAAAGCGGCAAGTCAGCGCCGCGTTATATCAGTCAGTTTCTTCCGTAAATCCTCAATAGTTTCCACATCCTATCTTTTCATCTTCCAGGCTGACTGCATGGCCACCTGATCAAGCGGCGCGGGGATCGACACTATGATTCTCACAGCGTTCATTCGGACACGTTATAGGAGCTTCTATCAGATAGCCCCGACAACCTGTTAATCTCTTCGACAATCTCCCCGTTGCTTTTAAGCGGTGGGCTTTCTCTGCAAAGATTACAGCGGATCGCGGTAGTGTAGCTCCGGTGGCCGCCGGCACCCGAAACGGTATGGGTATCGCGCCCTCCTTCATGGACCTTAGAGCCTCGCGGCTGTTCCTGTGTACTCGCAGGCACGCCGAAGTTGGGGCATCTTACGTTTTTGCAGAAATTGACCTGAATTCCTCCGACTTCGGGAATCCTGGATTGTTCCGGCTCCTCATCATTCATGACATAAATCACCTCTTCTTGAGCATGTCGGTTGAATCGTTAGGGGAAGGATTAAAGGAAGCTGCAAAATTTGTGGGGATTACGATAAAAGCGTCGATAATTTCTCCAGGACAAGATCGACGGTTTCGTGAGGGGCGTCGCACCCGAATTCGGCCTCCCTGCTCCTCCAATCAAGGCTTTTGATCTGATCGGCAAGGATGACACCCGATACACTCAGCCCTCTCGGAATCGCCACCTCGAAAGGATAGCCCTTCACCTGACTCGTTATGGGACACAACAGGGCCAATCCAATCTTCTCGTTATACGCAACTGGCGATATCACAAGAGCGGGCCTTCTTCCTGCCTGTTCATGCCCCGATTGCGGATCAAAGTCTATCCATACGATATCACCACGTTTAGGAACAAAGGCTTTGCTTACCATATCTCTTTGCCCACTCTCTTCCCAGTGCTTATCTCACCGTGAATGTTGTCCTTTGTCACACCGTCCAGTAGGCTCTTCAAGGTCATCTTCCTTTTCTTGATAGGCGTAAGGACTATTTTGCCGCCTTCCTCCGAGACATCCACAACGGCCCCCTTGTGAAGCTTAGCTTCCACGGCAAAAGCCTTCGGAATTCTCAGAGCGAGACTGTTACCCCATTGCTGAATCTTTGTGTTCATGGTTCCTCCTTGACATGGTATCTACAATAAGTATACGATACGGCAGATGGTTAAGGCAAGTTTTTACAAATTGTCGCCATTTTTTGCAACATGATAAGCTGCCGTCGCGGAATAAAGCTGGTTTGGCTTTCCGCAATTAACAACTTTCAGTCCCTGATTCTCGACATCCTATTTTTTCATCTTCCATGCTGACTGCATGGCAACCTGATCAAACGGGGCGGGGATCTTCCCGGCGGAAGCAAATATGAAGAGCGCGCATCGATAGATATGGTTTGCAATATTAGTGAGATAAGCGAAAGCCAGAATACCGACGAACCAAAGGGCGCAAGCGACCAGGAAGGTCACGATGCTGTGCAATTGGATGGCGATGATCACTACGCCTCCGAGAAGAAAGAGCGATGAGAGGGCAACTATAAGACTGCCGAATTGTATACCCAGGTATCCGATCAATGATTCTCCCCAGGTCTTCTTAAGGGTCGCCGCGGATTCCTGCAATAGATGCAAAGGATTAAGGCTGGTGTCGGTGATAATAAAAGGAATGACGAACACAGAAGCAACGCTCCAGGCAATCCCTACAATGCTTAAAATGATCTTGCCTATTATGCCTACTTTTTCTTCCAATGTCCTGATTATATAGCCGACCAATCCTGCGAAGAGGGACCAGATAAGGATAGAAGGAAGTTTTGTTCCGGCAAACCTCAGGCCGCCAGTAATGGATACGTCCTGCCCATTCAATGCCCGCAGGATTTCGTGATAAAACGCCACGGAAAAGAAGGTGGCCAAAAACATGGCCGCGAAATAGATTATCGCAAAATATATGACACCATAATTAGTCAGTACGGGCGACGACTGTCTGTCGGCGGTATGAGGAGTATGGGGCGCTTCTATCGACGCCGGTATAAAGATTGTCCCAGCAACGGCTTTCCAGTGCTGAATATCGGTGTAGTTGTATCCAGTCGACTGGAGGGCCACCGGCGCTATGAAAAAGAGAATGATGAGGAGAGTCAATGCCGCTGTAACGAGGGGAAAAACCATCAGCTTTTTGTGATCCCTCATAACCGTCAACGATTGTGTGAACAAATGCCAGCTGTTATTAAGCCTTGTCATAAAACTCATACTTCCTCCTTTTCTTCAGGGCCGATGCATGGGAAATTGATGGGAATGGCGCGATTCCTGCAGGATAGTTGATGCCGGTAAGCCGAAGAGTGTGCAGACATGAACCCCTCCAGTTGAGTTACTTTACCCTGCTGTTCTTCAGATATTTTATACCCTACCAATAATGCCGAGTCAAGAGAAAATGGTCAGGACTTCCGCTAATTTTTCGTCATTCCGGCGAAAGCCGGAATCCAGTCAAGTAAGCAGATGATATAGATCCTGCCAATTCGCATTTACACTCTCAATCAATTCAAGTTTCCATTTCCGTTTCCGTCCCTTAATCTGTTTCTCTCTACGAATGGCAGATTCCAGGGTTTCGTGTAATTCATACCAAACCAACTGGTGGACCCCATAGCGCTTAGTAAATCCTTCTACTACATTGTTCTTGTGCTCCCATATCCTTTTGGCAAGGGCTGAAGTCACGCCAGTATAAAGAGTACCGTTCTTCTTGCTTGCTAGAATATATACCGCAGGTTGTTTATTCACTGTCGTCCCTCTGGATTCCGGCTTCCGCCGGAATGACGGCACCTATTATAGCTCCTTCCCGCGCAAATAGTTTTCCATTTAAGAAAAAAGAACCAGATCACTCGTGAAAATCAAGTTCCTTCCTAACTTTAAAGAATTATGCCGTTTGAGGATCAATTGTTGGGAGACTCCTGAGTCTAGATGAGGATAAAGGGGGAAGGGTCTTAAGGAAGCGCTCCGGATAACATCTGGTATAATTGACCATGCGAAAGCATAGTCTTCTTTATAGGCGGGGAGGGGGTAGCTGCTATCTTGAGCTGGCAGTCTTTCTTTTATCTATTCTCTCCGTGTTAACCCTGTCCTGTTCCCGCAAGAACCGTCTTGAAGGTTATGTCTATTATCGCCTCAATGCGAACCCTACAACTCTCGACCCTGCGCATGTGGTGGACGTGACCGGCGGGACCATTTCAGCCAAGATATTCAACGGTCTTGTCAGGCTGGGAGATAAGCTGAATGTCATCCCCGACATTGCGGAAAGGTGGAGTATTTCAAAGGACGGACTCACGTATACCTTTTGGCTGAAGAACAATATCAAGTTCTCGGATAATCAAGCAGTTACGGCAGCAGACTTCAAGTATTCCTTTATGCGTATTCTGGACCCTAAGACGCACTCGCCGAATACATGGGTATTGGAGAAGATAGCAGGCGCAAGAGATTTCATGAAAGGCAAGGCGGATGATCTCAGGGGACTCAGGGTCATCAATGACCACAGCCTTGAAATCAGGCTCGAAAAACCCTTTGGACCTTTTCTCTATCTCCTCACAATGACCGCCGCATACGTCGTCCCAAGAGACGAGGTCATGAGATTGGGACCCGATTTCGGGACCCATCCCGTCGGCACAGGGCCTTTTGTTCTTTCGCAATGGCTGCCCGACAGGGAGATAAGGCTTGAAAGAAGGGAGGACTATTTCGATAAAAAGGCCAGGATCAGCGGCATCATCTACAGGGTCATCCCCGAAGATCTTACTGCAACGACCGAATTTGAATCGGGTAACCTTGACGTGATTTCCGTTCCGGGGTCAGAGTATTCATGGTTCAGGAAGTCCAAAAGATGGCGCAACCTTATGACCTCTGTCGAGGCGATCGATACTTATTATGTGGGCCTGAACTGTTCGAGGCCGCCGTTTGACAATGTCGAGCTGAGAAGGGCGATGAATTTCGCCATAGACCGGAAGAAACTGCTCAGGACTTTCTTTGAAAACAGGGGAAGACTGGCGCTCGGTCCGGTGCCTGATCTTCTTCGTAAGTGGGAAATGCCCCCAGTCTACGACTATGATCCGGAAAAGGCCAAAGAGATAGTGGCGAGACAGGGCATGACCGGCAGGACGGTGAATCTCTATGTCACGTCGGACCAGGAAGTAGTGGACATGGCTGAACTCATTCAGTCTTATATCCGGAAGACCGGACTGAACATAAGGATACATCAGCTGGAATGGAGCGCATACAAGGAAGCGATCGATAAGGGAGAGCCCGATATGTTCTGGCTTGGCTGGTGGGCGGATTACCCCGACGCAGAGGACTTTCTCTTTCCGTTATTTCATTCGTCGAATATGGGACCTGCCGGAAACAGGTCGAGATATAAAAACCCGGAGGTGGACAGACTTATAGAGCTCGGTCAGGCCGCGCAGAACGAGAAAGAAAGGGACCAATACTACAGGAGGGCCGAGAGTATTATCGTGCAGGAGGCGCCGTGGATCTTCTTCTGGCACAGGAATGACTATACTGTGAGGCAGCCGTGGGTCAAGAATTACAGACTTTATCCTATATACAGCATGGACAAAGGGACCGACATCAGCTTTTGATCTTCAGAAACTGACCCTTCTACTGCAAGAGCTTTGTCTTTTTGTAAAAGAAAGGCTTCAGTAATTTAAGGGCGGCTACAGAAGCCACGGGCTTGAAGAGCCATGAGCCGAAGGACCTGCTTCCGAGACATCTCTTGCAATAAGGATGCACAAGGCGATATTTCTTGAATCCGTCCACAATCTCGCCCAGTTGGCTGGAGGAAAGGACCTCCCTTAGTGAGGACCCTTTCAGATTGCCGATGCGGGTGTTGCCGTCATAATCTATGCAGCAGAGGGTCACGTCTCCGTTCCAGAGAATGCTGAAGTGGTCCCTCATGCCAAAGCAATATCCTGCCCATGCCTTGAGAATCCTTTCATCCGAGAAGGCATGTCCCCAGTCTTCGAGGACGTAAGTCTCGAAGAAGATTTTGGGACTGATCTCCACGACATTCCATTTGAAAGAGACTAGTTCTTGGATCTTCCTGAATGCGTCCTGTCTCTTCTCCTCTTGCACGCCGATTAAATCATAGATGCGATTGGCCCATGTCCGAAAGGTCTCCCTCAGTTCCTCAGTGGAAGAAATGACCCGTATCCGACCCTTTCTCTCCTCCAGGGACTTCTTGGCGAATCTCGTGTTGAGAAAACGAAACTTGAAGATCGTCTCCGGCCATCTCGAATGGTAATCATTGAAGAAATCGAGAACTCCTCGAAGGTAAGCATCGAAGGTAAGTTTTTTTGCCTTTCTTAATTCGAAAGAACGGACGTCAGGTGTCTGCAAAGAAACGTCAATCTGATGAAGGCTGTAATCAAGAAGTCCCTTCCCAGCCTTGCCGCCGAGACCTCCGCCGTTCGTAGTCAGACCGACCTTTATGCCCGTATCCCGTGCGTAGGACAGGATGTCGAAGAAGTCAGGATGCAGCGTCGGCTCGCCCATGACATGAAACGTGATCTTATCTGCTATCTCATTTTCCTTGATCTCGCTGATTATCCGCTTTGCGAGGGCGGTATCCATATAGCCGAACGGCCTCTTCATCTCGGACTTGGGACAGAAGACACAGTTGAAATCACAGATATTGGTGAGTTCTATGTGCACCCTCTGAAGGGGAATAGCGATATGTCCGAAATGTCTTTTCCTCATAACCTTATCTCAGGAAAGTCCTTATATTATAATTCTTTCTAAGGGCCATTATCCAACGAATCAGGGAACCCCCGCGTTCTATAACGGACCCGACCTAAGTGCTATAATAAACAAGGAGACCCGGCTTATATGAATACGATACAGACAGTGTGTCCATACTGTGGTTGCGGCTGCGGTCTTTATCTCCACGTCGAAGCAGGCCGTATTGAGGGGACCTCACCAAGCAAGCTGCATCCTGTGAACGGTGGAAGCCTTTGCGTCAAGGGCTGGAACGCCCATGAGTTTGTCTCACACCCGGACAGGCTGAAGTTTCCGATGATCAGAGAAGACGGAAGACTGAGACGGGCCTCATGGGATGAAGCTCTGGACCTGGTCGCGAGGAAGCTGTCCGGGATAAAGACCTCTTACGGACCGGATTCCATAGGCATACTGAGCTCCGCCAAATGCACCAACGAAGAAAACTACCTCATGATGAAATTCACAAGGGCGGTGCTCGGGACCAATAATATCGATCACTGCGCCCGGCTTTGTCATTCCTCCACTGTGGGCGGTCTTGCCGCGGCCTTCGGTTCCGGGGCCATGACGAATTCGATAAATGAAATCCCCGAGGCAAAGGTCCTCTTTGTTATCGGCTCGAACACAACCGAGCAGCATCCCATGATAGGCAAGCACATGCTCGAAGCCGTCGACAGGGGAGCGGTCCTGATCGTCGCCGACCCGAGAAGGACGCAGATAGCGGAATTCGCCCACATCCACATCAGGCACAAGTGCGGCACTGACGTGGCGCTGCTCATGGGGATTATGAATGTGATAGTGAATGAAGGCCTTGTCGATGTTGACTTCGTCAGGAGAAGGACCGAGAATTTTGACGCCTTCGAAGAGATCCTCCGGCGCTTCCCTCCGGACGTGGTAGAGGGCATTACAGGAGTCAAGGCCCATGATGTCAGACGAGTGGCGCGGATATACTCCATGGAAAAACGCTCCATGCTTTTTTATGCGATGGGGATCACGCAGCACATAACGGGCATCGATAACGTAAGGGCGTGTGCGGACCTTGTCATGCTTACCGGTCACATAGGTCTTCCGATGTCCGGCCTTAATCCCCTGAGGGGGCAGAATAACGTCCAGGGTGCCTGCGATATGGGCGCTCTGCCCAATGTCTTCACCGGTTATCAGCCTGTATCCGATTCAAAAACGAGGACCAAATTCGAGAGGGCATGGCGCAGGAAGCTTCCGGGAGGGCCCGGCCTGACAGTCATGGAAATGACGGATTCGGCATATGAGGGGAGACTCAAGGGCATGTATATAATGGGCGAAAACCCTCTTCTTTCGGACCCTGACCTGAGTCACGTCAGGGAGGCGATGAAGAGATTGGAGTTCCTCGTGGTACAGGACATCTTTCCGACTGAGACGGCCGAATATGCGGATGTCGTTCTTCCGGCCTCATCTTTTGCCGAGAAGGACGGCACCTTTACCAATACCGAGAGGAGAGTGCAGCTTCTCAGAAAAGCGATTCCGCCCGTATACGAGTCGAGACCTGACTGGGAGATCCTCGGCGACCTCATGACGAGGATGGGTTACAGGATGAATTACCGGGGCGCGTATGAGATAATGGAGGAGATCGCTCTTCTGACCCCGTCCTACGGAGGCATTCACCATCACCGGCTGCAGGAGGGGTTTGGTCTTCAGTGGCCCTGTCCCGATGGAAACCACCCCGGAACACCGTACCTCCACAGGAGGAAGTTCGCGCGCGGACTCGGCACATTTATCCCGATCGATTTCGTTCCGCCCGACGAGCCGCCCGACAGGGAGTTCCCCTTGCTGCTCACTACCGGACGCATATCCTTTCATTACCACACGGGCACTATGTGCAGACGGACGATGGTCCTTGACAGGGAAGAGCCCGAATGCTACCTTGAGATGAATCCCCTGGACGCCGACAGGCTCGGACTCAAACACCGCTCCATGGTGAAGGTCACGTCCAGAAGAGGGTCGATCAAGGTGAGACTTTATGTCACGCCGAGAATCCCTGAAGGAAGTGTCTTTATTCCGTTCCATTTCAAGGAGGCTGCCGCAAACATCCTTACGAATCCGGCAGTGGACCCGAACGCAAAGATACCAGAGTACAAGGTCTGCGCCGTAAGAGTGGAGCCTCTCCATGCCCCGAGGGAAGTTGAGAAGCCGCCTGTCGTGGACCTGGAGGACCTGAGGATAACATGAAGAGCGAATGGGTCCTCAGCAAGGACCATCTGTCCTATTGGCTGCGGCAGCTCCGGAATGAGAGGGAGCTTATCGGTCCTCTGAGGGATGGAGGAAAGGACATCCTTTTCAGGACGGTTGACATGCTCCACGAGATAGTCCTTGAATGTCCTTCGTCTCTGCCTTCCCCTAAAGGGTTCCTTTTCCCGCAGTACGAGGCGATGTTCAGCTGCAGGGGCTTGTCTCTTTCAGATGGTTCTGACGGCAAGAGAGAGATTTCGGACTTGCGCGATCGCACAAGGAGAGTGATTTTCGGAGTGAGGTCCTGCGATGTCTCCGCCGTGAGGCTCCTCGATGCTTTCTGTCTTGGGAAGCTCCGCGATCCCTATTATGAGGAGAGAAGAAGAAACACATTTCTCATATCGCTCGTCTGCAACAACCCGGACCCCACATGTTTCTGTCTCGGACTCGGGACCGGTCCCTATCTGGAGGAGGGGTTCGACATCCAGATGACGGACCTCGGCGACCGCTATTTTGTCCAGGCCGGCTCACCGGAAGCGGTCCGCACGGTCAGGGCCATGAACTTTTTTTTCCGCAAGCCCCGGAAGGTCGATTATGAAGACCAATATGAAGTATTCCTGAGCTCAAAGGCCAGGTTCCGGAAAAGGATCAATCTCGAGGGACCGAGACAGGCGATCCTGTCGGGAAAGGTTGGGGACGATTTCTGGCAGGAGGTCACGGATAGATGCTTCGAGTGCGGCGGATGCTCCTACAGCTGTCCCGTATGCACCTGTTTTACGGTAACCGACAGGATAAATCCTGAAGGGATCGAGAGGGCGAGGCTCTGGGATTCGTGTATGTTCAAAGGCTTCACAAGGATGGCGGGCGGTGTCCTGCCGAATGAGAAGAGGGTGCAGAGAACCAAGAGGTGGTACTATCACAAGCTGGTTCATTATCCCCGGACGACAGGGAAGTTCGGCTGCGTAGGCTGCGGCAGATGTGCCGTTGCCTGCCCCGGCAAGATCGATATGGCAAGAACGGCGACCAAGATAAAGGGGCTGGCCCTTAAGGAAGAGGTCGAATGAGGACCGCATCAGGAAAACGGACCAAGGCGGAGAACATTTACCTCCCTGTAAGTGGAAGGATCGAAGAAATAAGAAAGAAGACCGAGGACGTCAGTCTGTTCAGAGTGAGCACCGCTTCTCCTCTCCGCTATACGCCGGGACAATTCTTTATGGTCTCCGTGTGGGGGGCGGGAGAGGTCCCGATCTCGACCGCGTCTTTGTGCGAGGATGACTTATTCGTGGAATTCTGCGTGAGAAAGGCAGGGACCGTCACAGGCGCAATTCATTCGCTTCAGGAAGGGGACCGACTCTGGCTCAGAGGTCCCTATGGAAACGGCTTTGCAGTCGGGAGGAGAGCGAACGGGGACGTGTTGCTTGTGGCGGGGGGTATCGGCATTGCACCGTTAAGGCCGATAATTCAGATGTTTGCAAAGGACGGGTCCGCAGGGAGCGTCACGCTCCTCTACGGCTCGAAGGGCCCTCAGGACGTGGTCTTTATGGATGAAGTCCAGGTCTGGAGGTCGGGGGGGATAGATGTAATTCTGACTGTAGACAGGGCCAACTGCGACTGGAGAGGCAGCGCCGGTCTTGTCACTGACCTCTGGCATAGAGCACGGGTGGACTTCTCGAGGGCGACAGCCTATATCTGCGGTCCGGAGATCATGATCAAATCCGTTATGAGAGACCTGTCGCTCTTCGGTATGCCCGATGAGAGAATCATTACCACTCTCGAAGCCCATATGAAATGCGGCGTGGGCAAGTGCGGACATTGCTATTCAGGCCCGAAATATATATGCACCGACGGTCCGGTCTTTTCGTATAAGGAGATCAAGGAGTATTCTTTGTTGGGGTGATATTCGCAATCTGACTAAAAGGCCCCCGGGATAATTTTCGGGGGCCTTTTTATAACTCGGCACTTCTTTCCGGTTGTCGGTTTCTTTCCGTCCCCTGTGCCTCTGTGTTAAAACCTTTCTTTGAAGTAAGGTCGCGGCTTAAAACAACCCGCTCACTTTTCCTGTATTCACATCCACATCCACCCTCCTGAAGGCCGGGTTCGAGCTTGTCCCGGGCATGAGGCTGATCGTCCCGGCGCACGGACAAAGGAATTTTGCGCCGGAGTAAATCAAAACGTCTCTGATCGGAAGGGTCCAGCCCTTGGGCACTCCCTTAAGGGTGGGATCATGAGTGAGACTTAGATGGGTCTTCACCATCATGGTGGCGAAGTCTGCGTACTTGGGATCGTCTTCGAGCATTTTGGCCTTGGCCTCCGCCTCGGGCAGCCAGGAGACGCCGTCGGCCCCGTACACTTCCCTGGCGATGAGGGCCACACGGTCGCGCAGTTTCATCTCAAGAGGATAGAGGTACTTGAAGGCGTTCTTCTCCTTGCAAGCGTCGATGACCGCATCGGCCAGTTCAAGAGCCCCTTCGCCGCCCTTGAGCCAGTGCTGGGATTCCGCGCAGCGCGCGCCGGCGGCCTCTGCGGCCTTCTTGACCAGCGCCACTTCGGCATCCGTGTCAGTATAGAAGCGGTTTACGCAAACGACCGGGTTTATGCCGGACTTGCGAATGACGTTGATCATGTGCACCATGTTGGCACAGCCCTTTTCGACCAGGGCCAGGTTCTCTTTCGTGTACTCTTCCGGAAGCGCCTTGCCGGCAACGACCTTTGGACCGCCGCCGTGCATCTTCAGGGCACGGACAGTGGTCGTGAGCACCGAAACATGCGGCTTCAGTCCGCTGAAACGGCATTTGACGTTCCAGAACTTCTCGAAGCCGATGTCCGCGGCGAAGCCAGACTCGGTCACGTGGTAGTCGAAGAGTTTAAGGCCGACGCGGTCGGCAATGATGGAGGACTGGCCCACCGCGATGTTGGCAAAAGGCCCGGCATGCACGAAGCACGGATTGTATTCGGCCGTGCACATGAGTGTCGGGTTTATTGTGTTCCGCATAAATGCGGCCATGGCGTTGCCGACTTCGAGATCACCAGTGGTGACGGGCTTGCCGCTCTTATCAAAGGCGACAGTGATATTGTTGAGGCGGTGTTTGAGGTCGGCGAGGTCGTTGGCCACCGAGAGGATCGCCATGCACTCGGAGCCGACGGCTATACCGAATTTGGATTGCATCATGAAGCCGTCCTGCCTGCCTCCTATGCCTATTATGATATTGCGCAGACTCTGGGCGCAGAAGTCCATGACCCATCCCATCTCGACACGGGTCGGATCTATGTCGAGGCGTTTCATCTTGGTAAGGCGGTCCAGCTGCTCGTTATTGTAATTACGCTCGTGCTGCATCCTCGCAGTCAGAGCGACCATGGCCAGATTGTGCGCGTTCATTATGTCATTGATGTCGCCCGTGAGCCCGAGAGAAAACTCCGTCATCGGGATCAGCAGTGAATTCCCTCCGCCCGCCGCAGTGCCTTTGACGTTCATGGTCGGACCGCCTGAGGGCTGACGCAGGGCCCCGCCGACGTTCACGCCGCGCTTGCCCAGACCTTCCATAAGACCGCACGAGGTCGTGCTCTTGCCTTCACCAAGAGGGGTGGGGGTGATGGCGGTCACTTCGATGTATTGCCCGTCGGGTCTGTCCTTCAGGCGGTTGATGACTTTGAGAAAGTCGATCTTGGCGAGGCGGCCCATAGGCAACATCTCGTCCTTTTGCAGTCCCAGTTTTTCACGCCACTGCTCCGGCGTGGGCATGTGCTTTTCGGCTTCTTCGGAAATCTGCCAATCGGCTAACTTCGTTGCATCGTACGGCATCTCTTGAATCCTCCTTCAAATAAAGAATATAGTAGACAATAGACAGTAGACAGGGATTCTCTTCTTAATGCTTTCTACTGTCTACTGTTTGCTATATGCTTGCTTAGTAACTTATCAGCGCTTTGAGGAACTTCTCGTTCATCTGCCTGAGGTTCTTGCTGAGAACGAGGATGAGCTTCTTCATGATCTTTGACGCGAGTTGAAGGTCTTCGTTCTCCATCCTCTCAAAATCCTCTTTCTTGATGAGGAGCAGGGCCGTATCTTCAAGCGCGACTGCGTTGGCCTCGTGCAATCTGTGCTCGACGATGGAGAGTTCACCGAAGAAACTGCCCTTCGTCAGGACTGCGAGGGTCTGCTTCCAGCCGTCCGTCGTCATCTTGGAGATCTCGACCTTGCCGGAACGGATAAGGAAAACGCCCTTTGTGTCTTCCTTTTCCTTAAAGATATGCTCGCTTTTCCTGACGGTTATTTCTTTTATAATGCCGCCGATGTTCTTCAGTTCGGAGTCGTTCAGGTCTGCAAGAAGGGCCTGCTCTTTTAATATATTTGGGCTGACCATAATAATACCTCCGGAATAAGATGGATTATTACTATAGGGCAAAAGACTTTTTTTTTCAAGTCGTTACAGGTCGCCGGGCGTCATATTCCTCACGCGGCCTACAAAGACTCTATCTTGACCGCGCAGACCTTGAATTCAGGAATGCTGCAGACCGGATCGGTTGCGGGATTCGTCAGGACATTTGCGGCCGCTTCCTTAAAATGGAAAGGAATGAAGACCATGCCTCTCAAGGTCTTTTCGGAAACATGGGCGCTGACCTCGATGCTGCCCCTGCGGGAAGAGACTCTCACTTTCTGGCCGTCCTCTACGGCAAGACCCTGCGCGTCTTCGTCGTTCATCTCGACATAGGGCCCGGGGGCCACTGTCTCTATAGCAGACGTCTTTCTCGTCATCGTTCCGGTATGGTACTGGAACAGCTGTCTTCCTGTTGAGAGAATATAAGGATACTCGTTATCAGGGACTTCTGCGGAGGGCCTGTAGCTCACCGCCGTGAATCTCCCTTTTCCTCTTGGAAAACCGCCTTTGAAAAGATACTGCGTTCCGGGATGGTCCGGGGTGGGGCAGGGCCATTGAACGCCTATCTTTCTTATGCGCCTGTAACTTATGCCTGCCGTGGCGGGCCAGAGTCTGCCGATCTCCCGGAAGACCGCCTCATCGGAATGGTACGTCATATCGTAGCCGAAGAGTCTGCTGAGCTCTGCGATAATAGCCGAATCCCTCTTTGCTTCTCCCGGAGAATTCACGGCCCTTCTCACGCGCTGGACCCTTCTTTCGGTGTTGGTGAAGGTGCCGTCCTTTTCGGCAAAGGAGGCGGCAGGCAGCACCACGTCGGCAAGCTCGGCCGTCTCGGTCATGAAAATGTCCTGCACGACAAGAAGATCGAGTTCTTTCAGCGCCTTTATCGTATGGCCCATGTCCGGATCGCTCAGGACCGGATTCTCTCCCATTATATACATTGCCTTAAGCGAGCCGTTTGTTATGGCCTGGAGCATCTCCGTAGCCGTGAGGCCTACTTTCTCGGAAAGCCTCACGTTCCACTCGCGCTCAAACTTCTCTTTGACTGCCGGGACATCGACCCTTTGGTACCCCGGGTACATGTTGGGCGTGCAGCCCATGTCCGTCGCGCCCTGGACATTGTTCTGTCCCCTGAGAGGATTTACGCCGGTGCTTTCCTTGCCGAGGTTACCGGTCATAAGAGCGAGGTTTGCTATAGCGTACACGTTCTCTGTGCCGTGGGTATGTTGCGTTATCCCCATGGTGTAATAGATGCCGGGGCGCTCGGCGTTTCCGTAAAGAAGGGCCGCCTGGATTATCTTTTCCTTGGGAACTCCCGTGATCCTTTCGCCTGTCTCGGGGGTGAATTCAGCAAGCGAACCCCTGAAGGACTCAAAATCGTCCGTCCACGTATTGATGAACTCAGTGTCTTCGAGACCCTCACGGAGGATGACGTGCATGATGGAGTTGAGAAGGGCCACGTCCGTTCCTGGCCTCTGTCTGAGCCATAAGTCGGCAAACCTTACAAGGTCTATCTTCCTCGGATCTGCAACGATGAGCTTCGCGCCTTTTCTGAAGGCCTTCTTCATCTTCAGGCCTATGATAGGGTGAGTTTCGGTAGTGTTCGAGCCGATAACGAAGAGGAGGTCGTTGTTCTCTATCTCGGGCATCGAGTTCGTCATCGCCCCGGAGCCGAAGACCGTGGCCAGACCGGCCACCGTAGCGCTGTGTCAGTAACGTGCGCAGTGGTCTACGTTATTAGTTCCTATTACGCCCCTGATGAACTTCTGAAAGAGGTAATTCTCCTCGTTCGTGCAGCGCGCCGACGAAAGGCCTGCTATGGCGTTGGGCCCATATTTATCGCGTACGTCTTTCAATCTGCCTGCGACATAATCGAGGGCGGTCTCCCAGGAGGCTTCCTCGAGCTTCCCGTCTTTCCTGATCAGGGGTTTCTTCAGTCTCTCCGGACTGTTTATGAAGTTGTAGCCGAACCTTCCTTTTACACACAGCCACCCCTCGTTGAGGGTGTCTTCCCTCGACGTGACCCTTATCACCTCGTTGCCCTGCACATGGAGGGTGAGACTGCAGCCGCAGCCGCAGTAAGCACAGGTCGTATCCACCTCTCTGACGTCTTTCTGTCTTCCCCTCTGCTTCCATGCCTTGCCCGTGAGCGCGCCTGTCGGACATACGGCAACGCATTGGCCGCAGAACTCGCAATTAAGGTCCTTCTCGTATGGGGGACAGATCTTGGACTTAAATCCTCTGTACGCGAAATCAATTGCTGCTACGCCTTCGACCTCGTCGCAGACCTTAACGCATCTTCCGCAAAGGATGCATTTCTCCATGTCCCTTTCTATGAAAGGGTTGCCGTCTCTCTTTGAGTATGTCCTTCTCTCACCTGAGAACCTGTTCTTCCTTATCCCATAGAAATAAGCAAGCTCCTGGAGGGTGCAATCTCCCGCCCTCTCGCATATCATGCAATCGTTGGGATGGTCCGACAGGATCAGCTCAAGCACGGTCTTCCTGAGACTTTCGAGGTTCGGACTTGTAGTCGTCACCTCCATGCCTTCGGCGGCCGGGGTCGTGCAGGATGTCACGGGCCTCGGAATCCCCTTGATCTCGACCAGGCAGAGCCTGCATCCGCCGAAAGGGGTAAGTTTCGGATGATGGCAGAGCGTAGGTATATTTATGTGAAATCTTCTTGCAGCATCCAATACCGTCGTCCCGTCCGGGACAGATAGCGTCTTGCCGTCTATCATCAGCTTTATCATCGGTCACCCCGGTTCATCTCTTTGTCCGTTTCTTCCTATTCCCTGTTGACAGAATTGAATTTGCATACATCGAAGCAGGCCCCGCACCTGATGCAGAGGTCGGCATTAATCTTGTGAGGCTTCTTCTTGTCTCCCGAGATCGCACCCGCAGGGCATGCCCGCTTGCAGACCCCGCAGCCCTTGCATATGTCTTCAAGGATACTGTAAATCAGAAGGTCTTTGCACGCCTTCGCCGGACATTTCTTGTCTTTAATATGGGCCTCATATTCATGGCGAAAGTACTTGAGGGTGCTGAGGACGGGATTCGGGGCCGTTTGCCCTAGCCCGCAAAGGGACGCCACCTTGATATCCGAGCAGAGGGCTTCGAGGAGTTCGATGTCGCCCTCCTTGCCGAGACCCCTTGTGATCCTGTCGAGTATTTCGAGCAGCCTCTTGGTGCCGATCCTGCAGGGAACGCACTTGCCGCACGATTCAGCCTGAGTGAACTCGAGGAAGAACTTGGCGATATTCACCATACAGTCCGTCTCATCAAGAACCACCATCCCCCCTGAGCCCACGATTGCTCCGGTTCGCACAATGTCTTCGTACGTGACCGGGGTGTCGAGAAGGTGATCGGGAATGCAGCCCCCCGAAGGCCCGCCGAGCTGGACCGCCTTGAACTTCTTATCGCCTATGATGCCGCCGCCGATATCATAGATGATCTCGCCCAGCCTTATGCCCATAGGTACCTCTATCAGACCGGTGTTCCTGATCTTGCCGGTCAATGCAAAGACCTTAGTCCCCTTGCTCTTATCGGTGCCGATGGAGGAATACCAGGAAGCGCCGTTTCTTATGATGTAGGGAATATTCGAGAGCGTCTCGACGTTATTGATGACTGTGGGTCTCCCCCACAGACCTCTGTGAACGGGGAAGGGCGGCTTCGCCCTCGGCATGCCTCTCTCTCCCTCAATGGATGCGATAAGGGCCGTCTCTTCGCCGCAGACAAATGCGCCCGCGCCGAGTTTTATCCGAAGATCGAAACTGAAGTCCGAGCCGAAAAGTCCTTTGCCGAGATGTCCGGTTTCGTGGGCCTGTGCAATCGCGAGCTTCAGTCTTTCCACTGCCGCAGGATACTCCGCCCTGATGTAAACATATCCGAGTCCGGCGCCGATGGCGTATGCGGCGATCATCATGCCTTCAATGACCGAATGGGGATTACCTTCAATTATCGACCTGTCCATGAACGCCCCGGGGTCGCCTTCATCGGCATTGCATACGATATATTTAACGTCGCCCTGCGCCTTGCGGCATGCCTCCCATTTTACTCCGGTAGGAAAGCCGGCCCCGCCCCTGCCGCGTATGCCTGATGCCTTTATCTCGGCTATCACATCCTCGGGCGTCATTGTGGAGAGGATCTTTCTTATGCCTGTATATCCTCCCACTTTGCTATATGCCTGGATGTCCTCGGGATCGATAGTGCCGCAGTCCTTCAGGAGCACCTTCATCTGCTTGGAATGGAAGGAGTAGTAAGAATCATCGATGAGCCACTCTTTCACAGGCTGGCCGTTTATGAGGTGCTCCTGGACTATCCTTTTTGCAATGTCGGGCTTTATCCCCTGATATGTGACGCTCGTGTCGCCGTCGACCACGTCCACAAGCACGTCCCTGGCGCAGAAGCCGCGGCATCCGACCTTCTGGTAATGGCAGGTGAAATCAAGCTCGATATCTACGCAAAAATCGCTGATCGCCTTCTTAAAGGCCTCGATTACCTCTTTGCCCCCGGCTGCAAGTCCGCCGGTGCCTATGCATACCCTGACGACTACCTTTTTCTTGGTCTCATCACTTTGCGCCAACGCCGGTCTCCTTCTTCTTTAATTCCGTGACGAGCTTCGATGCGCTGTCCGCCGACATCTCGGCATGGGCCTTGTTATTGACAAGGACCACGGGGGCTATGCTGCAGGCGCCGACACAACGGACGATCTCGAAGGTGAACTTACCGTCCTCTGTCGTCTCGCCGTCCGACGCAAGACCCAGGTCCCTCTGTATCCGCTCGGCTATCTTTGTCCCGCCCTTGACATGGCATGCCGTGCCGCAGCAGACCGAAAGAATGTTCTTGCCCCTGGGTTTCAGGTGGAACTGGGAATAGAAGGTCAAGACGCCGTAGAAACGGCTCGACGGGATATCGAGTTTCTTAGAAAAATACGCGACGGCCTCTTCGGGGATATATCCAAGGGCGTCCTGCGTCTCCTGGAGGAGGAATATGACGTTGCCCTCGTCTTCCCTGTATTTGGCTATTATCCTGTCGAGGACATCGTTCATGTCTTTTTCCTCAAGCATATCATTATAGTTACTCGTTCTTGAACTCTCTTGAACCACGGGGATGGAAAGTCCGAAGCACGGAAGACAGGCTATATTCCAATTCGGTCCCTAAGCGCTCTCGTTCTTTCCCCACGGCCCCCCAAAAACCGCTTATATTTAATTTAACACAGCGGGTTTGACTCAATCAATCGGAACGAAAAAATTGAGCCTCAACCTGCTAAAAGATGTCCTCCGAAGCGAAGATGACCTGAGGCAGCAAGTACGAAACCAGGTCCCTGTAAGAGACTATGCCTGCGATCTTTCCGCCCTCCGTCACCGGGAGGTGTCTGATCTTCTTTTCCGACATGACCGTGATCGCATGACTGATCTCCGTCGACGAATCAAACGTTATCGGGTTTGGCGTCATGATCTTGTCCATAGTGACGTCCCTGAAGGATATGTTCTTCGCAAAGCAGTGCATGATGTCGCGCTCTGTGAAGATGCCGACAAGTTTTTCGTCATCGTCAAGTATCAGTATCGAACCCACATTGTGGCCGTCCATAACAGTAACGGCGTCCGCAACCAGGCATGTCGTCTTGCAGGTGATCATCTTCGAAGGCTTCGATTGCAGCAGATATTTAAGCGTCATCTCTCTACCTCCTTCCGGCAGACTTGGTTGTCGGAGACGCCCCATTGAACGTCCGGAGTATATGAATCTATCACACTCGAGAGGTCTAATCAACGCGGCTATATTGGTATTAACATTTCTAATTGTTATTGTTAGGGAGAGTTTCTTCGCCGGTCTGAAATTAGCTGCCGGCCTTTTCGGTCTGGGAACTCCCAGAAATGTGCACCACTCATGCGGCCCGCGCAGAGCCGACCTTCACGAGGACGGGATGGAGTATCTTGACTGCGTCGTATGGGTCCATGCCGACGAAATAGCCTTTCTTTCCGCCATTGATATAGACCTTCCTGAGATTGAGGATAGTCTCTTCCATGCATACGGGGATCTTCATACGCGCGCCGAAGGGCGAGATGCCTCCCGGCTGGTAGCCTGTGTATTCCTCGGCCTTTTCGGAAAGGCACGGTGTAACGGCCTTGGCCCCGATTACGGCGGCAAGCACTTTGGCAGACGCCCTCATGTCCCCGTGCATAAGGACCATGTATGGTTTCCCGTCAGCTTCGACGATGATTGTCTTCACAATAGCGTGCTCGTCTATGTTGAGCTGCTTTGCGCAGACCTCCGTAGAGCCTTTTTCATCAGAGGTGTAGAGATGATTGGTAAATGCAACCCCGGCAGACCGGAGCACTTCCGTTGCACGCGTAACAGAAGGCGTGTCTTCGCTCATATTGAGACCCTCGCTTAGTTTTATGAGACGTCCCCGCAGGGAACAGAAGACCTGCCCCGTGAGGACATTCTATTTTATCACTTTGCAGGCGAAAAGGTGACGACTCAGGCGAGCGACCGTTTCTTCTCCCTCTTCATCTTCACGAAACGCCCTTTGCACGCTGCGGGCTCTTTAATGCCCTGAGGCCGAATATTTTCGCTTCCTTTTCTTTTCCCTTGACCTTTACCGAGGCCAGCTCCTTCAGTTCAACGTGTCCCAATCTGCCTCTTCCGACCACCTCGACGATGTGCTCGCGGGTGTTCTCTGTAAGAAGGATCCTTGTCCCATACTGTCTTGTCAACTTCTCCACCCTGGCGGCCAAATTGACGTGGTCTCCTATCGCGGTGTAGTCCATCTTCTTGCCCTGGGCGCCTATGTTGCCGATGAGCACCTCGCCCGTGTTGAGGCCTATGCCCACGTCCAAAATATCGGAGCCTCTTGAGCGCCACATCTCCTGAAGCTGGTCCAGCTTGTCCGACATGTTGAGCGCGCACCTCAAGGCGAGCTCAGCGTGATCCGGCTGATCCAGGGGGGCGCCCCACAGCGCCATTATCTCGTCTCCTACGAACTTGTCGAGGGTGCCGTCCCATCTGAAGATTATGTCCGCCATCTCTTTGAAGTACTCATTGAGGAGCGACACGACCTCTTCCGGCTGCTTCCTTTCAGAGAGCGTTGTAAAGCCCATTACGTCCGAGAAAAGGACGGTCACGATCCTTCGTTCTCCGCCGAGCTTTGCCTTCTCGGGGTTCTCGATCAGCTCCTGTACGATCTTGGGAGAGACATAACTCGAAAACATCTGGCGGATCTCTTTTGCCTTTCTTTCTTCATGAAAAAACCTTATGACCGTCTGGATCGAAAATATGCTCAACATGTTCGTGAACGGGTAGAGAAAGTTTATCCAGAGGTTTTGGTAGATCAGCAGATAACAACTCACCGCGACATAAAGGACCAGAAGAGCTGCGGCGAGGAGGGCGCTGGACAGCGCCTTCAGTTTGGGCAGGGTAAATCCCAAAAGGATTCCGGTGATAATGATGACGACCAACTCGATGACGCCCGGACTTCTTCTGATAAAGTTGTTTGAGAGGATGTTATCGACGACATTCGCGTTCTTCTCGACACCCGGCATGTTGGTCGAAAAAGGCGTGACCTTCTCGTCGTAGGTGGCCACTGCGGAAGTCCCGATAAGGACTATCCTGTTTCTAAAAGAGCCGGCAGGGGTCCTTCCCTTGATTACATCAGCGGCGGAAACGTATGGGAAGCTGTGGTCTTTCCCCCTGTAATTAATGACAACACGTCCGCGCAGGTCAGTGGGAATGAACATGTTGCCGAGTCCTATGCCGGAGCCCCCATAGAGGACCATGTTCTTCATCTCGACACCGAGGGCAATCCTAGCGATCTGAAGGGCAAACTGGGGATAGCAGTCGTCACCGAAATTAAGATAAAGGAATTCGGACCTCAGGCAGCCATCGAGGTCCGGATGCGTATAAACATGACCCAGGGTGGCAGCCGTCGAGAATTCTGCAAGTGAAGGCTTGACCCGGTCGGGCTTAAGGGCGAACGTCTTCCAGGGTATACCCTTTACGGTCTTGACCTCCATGAAGGCAGAGTCCCACAGAAAATCCGGGACGTCCTTGGGGACGGTGGCGACATTCCTGCCTTCGGGCATGTCAAATCTCGTGGCGAGGACCACATTCCCGGCCTTTTTGATGGCAGACGCAAGCTTTTCATCCGCCTCCGGACTCTCTTTCTCCGTATACATGATATCGATGCCGATGACCTTAGGCTTGTCTTTCGAGATGTTATCTATAAGAGTCGCCTGAATGCCTCGGTTCCACGGCCACCTCCCGATCTCATCGATGCTCTTTTCATCAACGGCTACGATAACGATGTCATGCGGGGGTGCTTGCTGTTTTAAGTAATTTCTCAGCCGAAGTCTGAGGTCATACGTTTTGCTTTCGAGCTGCTCATCGATTATTTTCGGGTTGATCCACTGCAGGAGAACGAATAAGGAAGTGGATAACAGGGAGATCAGATAAAAGAGCAGCAGGGTCTTCTTCATAATTGGATTATACAGAGTCGGCCAAATAAATGAAAACAGTGCGGAATACGTATTTGAAGAGACCGAAGCCCGGAGAGCGCTGTTCTTACCGACAGCGACAACTTTCTCTCTTCAGGGCTGGCAACTTCACTTGTACGCGCGTCTTAGTCGTAGCGAGGCAAGCCGTAATAAACATGTCCCCCGGATGAAGGTGGCGTTATGGGCGGGGGCGGCGGAGGCGGTGGAGGGGGCGGAGGTACGGTTGCGCCGGATATCGTGATCGGCTGTTGATTCACAGGAGGGGTACCAGCTGTTGAGACAGCGGCCCCTGCTCCCATTCCTGTCCCGGCAGGAACCGGCATAGATATTTCATATCCCGTAATATCGGTATCCTTGATCAGTGATTCCTTTTCCAACGGAGATATTGCAACCGGCTTGGGAAGGGGTTCACCCAGACATATGGTCGCGACAAGGTCTCTGGTCAGAGTTATGCTGCCCTTGATCTTCTTGGAAGAACTCCTGGCAATGACTGTCCCTTCAGAAGTGAATATAGTGGTGCATTGTCTCCCCTTCACCGTCTCCACGGAGAAGTAGATCACGGTTCCCCGGGCAGCCGCTACAGCCGTAGGCGTATGGACTTCAAATTGACCTCCCCCGACGACAGCCTTCATCTTGCCGTCGACGAGGTTGAAGATCGATCTGCCCTTCTTTTGGCCTGCGGACAGAAACTCCTTGATCAAAACGCTGGATTTTTCACCCATGGTCAGAACGCTGTCGTCTCTGAAGAGCATCTTGGCCCTGGAGGCCTCAAGAGTAGAAACGGCGTCCGAAAGCAACAGGCCATCCCTCAAACGGGCATGAATGTCTTTCTTGTCTCTATGGATCACGGCCTTTCCCCGGAGAGCAATGACGGTTCCTACCTCGTTTGCCGCGGAAACAACAGCGGATGAGGAGAAAAAAGCGACAAGTATAATTAAAAACATTGAAAGCTTCCGGCGGAACCTCATCTAAAACCTCGCGTTAAGAAAGAGACTTGTAATGTTGCGCTTGTAATCAAAATCGCTTATGTTTGATTTATTCCTCACGTATATCTGGCCCGCTGTAACGCTGTATCTGTCATCCAAGGCTTTTGTGAGCGATAAGGATGCGGTATAAATGTCGTCCTTTCTTCTGCTGCCCGACAGCGGACTTATGCCCTCGTAGTTCTTATTATAGTATTCCCCGTCTGCGTTCATCAACATCCTCCAGGGGAGCGTTACGGTCAGTCCGGCCGCTACCCTGTTGCCGTTGTAATGCCAGAAGTCCTTTTCGGTAGAGTCAACGTCATAGGAATAGGCAGCGCGGGCAAGGACGGTCCTATGAAGCGGAACGACCTGGCTTATCTCTATCAGATTATCAGAGCCTGTCCTGTCCGAGTTGTCGGTAAAGAAGCTCGCGTTCATGAAATGCTCCTTCCTGTACCTGTATTCAATTGTCGAGGAGAAGCCCTTGCCCTCGTCAAAGACGAGGGCCGGCGCGAGCATATGGGCGAAGTCATACCCGTTCCCGCCTACAAGGACGTATTCGAAGGAGTAGATGCCCCTCAGGCGAAGCACAGGGGTAATGCGATATGTCGTGGACAAGTCAAAGACATGCTGCGAAACGTTGAAATCCGACAGTTTCGCATGGAGGCTCTGGTAAAGGTTATAGCCCACCGAACTTTCCACACTGTTGCTCGCAAAAATCGTGTATCTGCCTCTCAGATATGCCACCGCCCTCCAGTCCGATTTTCCGGAGATGCCCTGGGGCAGGGGGCCGACATCCGGATTCAATATTACATTGCTGTCGTACTGGCCTCCCAAGGATAAGTCCAGCGACCAGCGGCGGGCAATGCCGCGTTGCTTCATGCGTTCGAGATACTCTTCCGCCGTCGCAGAGATTTCGGTGCCTGGTGCGAGCCTTGCCGCGCTTTCAAAATATTCTCGGGCCTGCGTATATAGCATCACATCAAAATCATATACGCCGAGTTCGAGGTTCGCGCGAGGATCAGAGGGCCGCATTGAGAGGGCCTTCCTTAGGACTGCTCCGGCATCCTTATCGCCGGAGCGGCTAAGGACAATTCCGAGATAAAGCGTCGCCACGGCATCATCCGGTTTCTCATTGAGCGCCGCCTTGAATTCTCTTACGGCAGCACCGAAATCGTTTGCGTCGAGGCCTGCTACGCCCTTTGCAAGATGTTTTTCATAGGACGCTTCGGAGGCGCGGGAACCCGATGGGAAAAAACAAAGAAAGAAAGCCATAAGCGATGCGATAAATAATATCTTTGCTCTTATATGCATTGATTAATACCTTATATATGGTCCCGAGCGTTTGTCAAGAAGAGAATCAGGCCCCTCCAAATTTTATCAGAATACCGCATTGCGGCTCTTACAGACATGGTCTTCTTTACACTCTGATCACTTCGCCGTCCCGCAGGAGTCTCAGGTTCTTCAGCCCGAGCGCCGAGACCTCGGCCCGGATCGTCTTGAAATACTGCGGCTTGGTGTGAGTGACATATATCTTTTCGGGCATCTTTTCAATCCTGGATATTTCTTCCTTCATCAGGGACGCGGTGAGATGGCCGGTGGCCATAGCGGTGGCGCGCATCTTGTCAGGGAAAGAAGACTCTATTATCAGACAGTTGATTTTCCTGTCGCCGATCTTTTGCCAGGTTGATCGCGTAGGGCCTGTATCGCCTGTGTAGAAAAGAGTCCTGCCCGCGTTGTCTTCAACAAGGTATCCCGTTGCGGGGACCGAATGATTTACTCTGAAGGGCGTGACAGAATAACCGTTGACCTGGACCGGGAGCCCTTCACGCAAACGCGTGAATCTCAATACGCCGCTCTTAGGGTCCGGAATTATCGTGAAATCGGGCCAGAGGTAGCCGTTGAGAAGGTTTTTCTTGATTGTGTCGATAACGCGGGCAATGCCCGCTATGGTTACCTTATGGCCTTGGTTCCTCATAATCAGGTTATCTGCAAGAAAAGGGATGCCTTTTATATGGTCCAGGTGGGCGTGGGTAATGAAGATGTTCTTTATCTTCCATTGCCTGTTTCCATTAAGAACATTCGTGAGGCTTCCGGCGTCCAGCAAGATCTCATCGTCAAGAAGAAAACCGGGCGTATTGTGTCCCGGGAATTCAGCGCCGGAACAGCCCAGCACCTTGATCTTCATTATTGTTCCTCCCTGCAGACGGTGAACATGGCAATAGATTGTAACATAATTCATTCATTAATAGATGACAAAGAGGAATAAGTTTTGGAGGAAATCTGTTGATTAAGGCCAAAGACATCAACATAATATGAGTTATGGAGGGCATGAGAGAGACAATCCTCGGCGACCCGCTGATTGCGGGGGTCCTTGACGCTTGCGCAGACGTGTTTCTGGTCGGTGGTTTCATCAGGGATCTCTTGATTGGGACAAGATCGAGGGATATTGACTTCATAGTGAGAGGGGATGTGAGGGGACTCATATCGAAAATTTTTCCAGAGGAGCGGGCCACTGTAATCATATTTAAGAAGGCAATGACGGTGAGAGTCGTCGTAGACGATTACACTATGGACTTCTCGGAATTGCGCGGGAGCCTTGAAGACGACCTGTCCGGACGGGATTTTACTATGAACGCCGTAGCCTGGTCGGCTGGGCGGGGGATCATCGACCCGCTGAAGGGGCGAGAAGATATTGTGAAGCAGAGGATCAGGGCGATCTGCGAAAGCAACTTTGTCAACGATCCTCTGAGGCTTCTCAGGGCGTATCGTTTTGCGGGGGAGCTGGGCTGGAGGATTGAGGGTAAGACGAGAAAGATAGTGAAGGAGCTTGCGGGATCGATCAAACTCCCGGCCCTTGAAAGAACAACTTCGGAATCGATCAGACTGTTGAACTCCCGCTATTGCGTGAAGGCGGTGAAGATGGCCGCTGCCGACGGTCTGTTGGGTGAGATTATATCACTGGATGCGGCCAGGTTGGGCGATAACATACGTAAGCTCTCAAGGCTCGACTCTTTTATTGAGAAGAGGAGAGAGGGCCTGCCGATCTCTTTTGGAGACGAGTTCTCACAAGGGCTCTCACATATCGGTCTGCTGAGGGCCGAGCAGCTTCTTAGTGGCTCAACTGCAGGGAAGAACCTCTTGAGACTGAGCAGGGCCTCTCTCAATAGATTAAATGTCATTGGTCCCTTGTTGAGTGTGTATGAAAAGAATAGAAGAATAAATAGAACGAAGTTGTATGATCTGTTAGCTGCGGCCGGGGAGGGCGCCATGGATTTTGCCCTGTTGACACGGAGAAAGGGATTCGTAAGAGAAGCGCGAAGGTTCCTTGCTATGAAAGGCCTCCTGTCCGCCGGGAAGATCATGGAGATAACGGGAGTTGGCGCGGGTCCCGAACTCGGCTCCCTGTTGAGAGAAGTGAGGAAGATGCAATTTCTGGGAAAGCTCAGAAATGAAAATGACGCTATAAGGTGGCTGTCGAGTCGGGCAAATGATAAGATTCCGTAACTCGCGATAATGTCGAATGTACCCCAAAAATACCCCGCCAAGGGTATTTACTTTATCGTTTCCGAACTGTATCATCAGGCATAATTGGCATGAGGGGATAATATGAAACTGCATATGTCAAACAGGGTAGTCCGCGCTTCAGCATCTTTCTATCTATTGGAGGAAAAATATGAAAAAGCGTGATAGGTCGATATTCACTCTCATAATATATGTCTGCATATCCTTTTTTGTGGTAAGTTGTGGAGGCGGAGGGGGCAACGAGACCACTGCCCAACCGACGCCACCAGTGACATCGGCTCTCTATAGTTGGACTTTGGGTGATCCTGCCCGTCAGGGAAACACTCTCAATGGCGTGACCTATGGCAACGGTACGTTCGTGGCTGTGGGAGATGCCAGTACAATTCTTACGTCTCCCGATGGAAAGAGCTGGTCACTGCAATCCGGGACTACCGCAGTCAATCTCTATAAGGTGACCTATGGCAATGGCATTTTTGTAGCGGTGGGATCACTCGGTGCGATCCTCACTTCTCCTGATGGAAGCGCGTGGACAGGGCGATCTTCCGGCATTAGCGAAACACTCTCTGGGGTAGCATACGCTGACGGCACTTTTGTGGCTGTCGGGGGTACGACCGGGGAGATGGAAGTACACTACACGATTCTCACTTCTCCCGATGGAAAGACCTGGACGGTCCAGTCATCGGGCAGTACCGACCACTTTTTGTCAGTGACCTATGGCAACGGCACTTTTGTAGCCGTGGGAGAACATGGTGTGGTCCTCACTTCTCCAGATGGAAAGACATGGGCCACACAATCGTCAGGAGTCAGTCAGCTCTCTGACGTGACCTATGGCAACGGCACTTTCGTAGCTGTAGGATACTTGTACCATGGCCTAATAGTTACATCTCCCGATGGAAAGACGTGGACAGAGCAATCCATGGGAGGTTCTGATTATCTCTCCGGCGTGGCCTATGGCAATGGCACTTTTGTTGCTGTGGGGGAAACATTTGGAGAATCGGGAAAGAGCTGCATGATCACATCTCCCGATGGAAAGACGTGGACGACTCAATCGTCCGGGGCTGCCGCTGCTCTGACTGGAGTGACCTATGGCAACGGCATCTTTGTGGCTGTGGGAGAACATGGCACGATCCTTACCTCTCCTGATGGGAAGACATGGATAGCCCCGTTGGGGACCACTAATTTCTTATATGGCGTGGCTTATGGCAATGGCACTTTCGTAGCTGTAGGAGCAGGTGGCACGCTACTTACGTCTCCCGATGGAAAGACATGGTCGGTTCAAATCTCAGGAACTGTGGAAGACCTTTTTGGCGTGACGTATGGTGACGGTACATTTGTGGCCGTGGGAAGCTCCGGGACGATACTCACTTCCTCAGATGCAAAGACATGGGCAGCTCAAGCCTCTGGAAGTTCCGATTCACTCGCAGGAGTGGTTTGCGGTAATGGTGTTTTTGTGGCTGTCGGAGGAGGCGTTGGCACAATCCTCACGTCTACTAATGTAAGGACCTGGTCAACCCAATCGTCGGGCGGTGCTCACCTCGTCAGCGTTACTTACGGTAGCGGCGCTTTTGTGGGTGTTGGAAGCTATGATAAGATCCTCACGTCTACTGATGGAACAACATGGACAGCCCACTCCCCGGCGGGGATTAGTTATCTCGCAGGAGTGACTTACGGCAACGGCACTTTTGTGGCCGTTGGAGAATATGGTATTTTTACTTCTCCTGACGGATCAACATGGACAACTCAGTCGGGGACGACCGAGGGCGGGCTTTATGGAGCGACCTACGGCGACGGCACTTTTGTGGCTGTAGGGGGCGGCACGATACTTGCGTCCCGCGATGGAAAAACATGGACAGTGCAGCCTTCCGCGACTACCGAGACACTTCGCAGTGTAACTTACGGCAACGGCACCTTTGTAGCTGTGGGAGATTGGGGGACAATCCTTCAGTCCGGCAGTATATTAGCGCCTTAAGGCTGCCGGGTATTGTCTATGCGCCTCTAACGTGCCTGATCTTCAGGCGTCAGGGACGAGTCCGGGCTTCTTCTTGAGCATCTTGATATTTGTCTGAACTATCCTGTCGCAGGATTGAGGGTGAGCGCCTCTTCTTATACTGTAAAGTCCTTCTATTTACCGTCTTCAGAAGTGCCGTCATCGACAGGGACGCATTCACTCGAAGGGTGCAAGTAAGGGAAGGGTGAAAGTGGGGAGGGGCTGGCGCTTTCTTGGGAGGGGATTCGCCAGCCCCTATGGGGTAATGCTTAATATTAACGCAAGTCTAAAAAAAAATCCAGTGGCATTAGCGAACAGGCATCGCCGGTCTTCATGTCACAGCTATCAAGAGCAATTGGGAGCGCTTGTTGTTTTTGAAGATCCTAATTTATAATAAGAAACTTTTTTGGGCGTGGAGAGATGTCCGAGCGGCTGAAGGAGCACGACTGGAAATCGTGTGTGCGCTAATACCGCACCGTGGGTTCAAATCCCACTCTCTCCGCCATTCTTTTACCTTTAAAAACAAGCACTGAGACCCTTCAGGACCCCTAAAAAGACCGCCGGTAAATTACCAGCGATGAATAGTCTGACTTGAGTTCTGTATGCTTTCTGACCGCTGACTGCAAAATGCGCTTTGGGGGTCTAACATGACGCTGATCAGTTCGTCAATCTGAGGTTCTGTTAAGCTTCTGATAATACTGGATATTCACAAAGATCTTTTCTTATAATTACACTGTCCTGAATATTCAGAAATTGTGCAGGGGGTTATGCTAATAGCGTATATTTTCCACTTAATTGACGGACCGGAAAGCGGTGTATTCAAAAAAATTATGGATCAATCCCACCAATGGATCAATCATGGTAACAAGGTTGCTTTTTTTATATTGACACAGACAGGGTTGGCTAAGTCGTTCATTGATAGAGCAGCGGGAATCCCCACATTTGTTTATGAATATGAGGGGATCGCTAAGCGATCAAGGCGACTTTCTCAGCTTTTCGCTAGTGTAGTTGATTACCTGCCGAGCATTGTTTATTATCGGTATGATCTCTATCATCCCGCTTTTAGACATCTTTCAAAAAAAATTCCAGTGTTCGTGGAGATAAATTCTGATGATATTGCAGAATTCCGTATGGGAAACCGCTTTAGGCGCTGGTACAATTATCTTACAAGGCGATACATTTTTCTCAATAGCAAGGGTCTCATTCTTGAATCTCATCAGCTGGCTAAACTTCCACATCTTGCAAGGTTCGGCAAGCCATATATTGCGATCGGTAATGGTATCGACTTAAAACGTTTTCGCCAGCTTGACGCCCCACGCAATTTTGACCCTATACTCATTTTCATGGGTTCACCTAACCAACCCTGGCACGGAATTGATAAGATTTTGTGGCTCGCTCATCGTCTTAAGACATGGAGATTTGACTTGATCGGCCCTGATCCAGCAGATTTCAGGGGCTCACCCAGAAACGTTTTTTTTCATGGTTTTTTGAACCAGTCCCAATATGAATTGCTTCTTGCACAAGCCGACGTAGCCATAGGACCTCTCTCCCTTTATCTTATCGGCAAGAAAGAATCGTCTCCCTTAAAGGTTCGAGAATATCTTGCTTACGGGCTACCAACGATAGTAGGGTATCAGGACATGGATTTTCCGGAGGGAGCGCCTTTTCTGTTGCAGATTGGAAATGATCCCGACAATATAATCAATAATTTTTCTCGGATAGAGAAATTCGTAAGTATGTGGCGAGGCAAAAGAGTTCCTCGCAATGACATTCGTTGTTTAGATGTAAGCATTAAGGAGGAAAAGAAACTTGCATTTTTAAATCGTTTTATGAATGCTCAGGAGTAAGCGACTAATGCGGCACCACTGCTCAGCGCCGCATTCCCGCCGAGCGAAGCGAGGGGGGAATCAGGACTTATGGGGAATATGATTTAAGGCAAGTGTTTGGTTAACAGAACGGGAGATAAAAATGATTCCAAGGCTTAAGAGATTGTTCCATGCTGGCTTACAATACATGAACACTAAATATATATCCGACGAGTACATAAAATGGCTTACCCGTGCCAATGCAGGTATGTTGAACAGCGGAAACATTTACTCTATGAGTCTTGCCATAGAAAATCTTCCGTCAGCATCCCCTGTGCTTGAAATCGGCAGCTTGTGTGGTCTCTCTATCAATGTGATCAGTTATTTGCTGTCATCTCGCGGAAAAACTAACAGAATTATCAGTTGTGACAAATGGCTTTTTGAAGGAGCTGAAAAGGGGGGTAATCTTGGCAGCAGCCAAATCTCGCACGCCAAATACCGTGAATTTGTTAAGGCGGCTTTTGTGAGGAATGTGGAGTTCTTTTCTCCAGATAACAAACCTTACACTATAGAAAGCACATCCGATGAATTTTTTATCTTATGGGAAAAAGGTGAAACAACACATGACATCTTTGGCAGGAATATTACATTGGGGGGAAAGATCAGTTTTTGTTATATAGATGGCAATCACACGTATGAGTTTGCCAAGAGGGACTTCGAAAACGTAGACCGGTATATAGAACCAGGCGGGTACGTGCTATTTGATGACTCATCCGATATGGATTATTTCGGTTTGACAAGACTTATGAAGGAGATAGAACGCAACCGAAACTATAAATTAGTAATGAAGAACCCTAATTACCTGTTCAGGAAAATTATTAATCTTAGACACACATAGAAGAAAGTAGCGCATTTAATTTTACGCTTATGGTTGCCGAGAACTATTGGATGAAGTCTAAAAAATATCTTCCGGGTGTCTAATCAAGCCGGTTCAGGTGACGGAAAAACTATGAGAAGATATGCTAATATATTCTTCGGCCTCGAACTGTCTGCAGGGCTGAACTTAGCGGCATTGTTCGAGGGTTTTCTGCAGCCGGGGAACGGCCCTGCGCAACAGATGGGTGCCAACCCCGCCAGGTCCGGAAGGAAGCAACGGTAAGCATTTCTTTTGTGTGCCGCAGCAAGTTGTTCCCTGGTTGCAGAAAGAAAGTCATAAGCTATTTAGTAACGAGATTGAAAGATAAGAATTATTTCGAAAACCTGTTATCTGTCATTCATCACTTGTCACATATAGAAATATGAGCTACCTCGTACTGGCAAGAAAATGGAGACCGGCCGGCTTCGATGATCTCGTTGGTCAGGAGGCCATAAGCCGTATTCTCGTCAATGCCATTTCCCAGTCAAGGATTGCCCACGCCTATCTCTTTTCCGGTCCTAGGGGTGTGGGAAAGACAACGACGGCGAGGATATTGGCAAAGGCGATAAACTGCGCGAAAGGACCTACTGTTTCGCCTTGCGGAGTCTGTGCTTCGTGCGCGGGGATTGCAGACGGCTCGTCCGTCGATGTTATGGAGATCGACGGGGCTTCAAATAACAGCGTCGATGACATCAGGGATCTCAGGGAGCGCGTGAAATACGCGCCCGCCGGCGGCCGGTATAAAGTCTATATTATTGATGAGGCTCATATGCTTTCCGGGGCTGCCTTCAATGCCCTGCTGAAGACCCTGGAGGAGCCCCCTTCACACGTAGTCTTTGTTTTGGCGACGACAGCGGCCGGCAAGGTCCCGGCAACAGTTCTTTCGAGATGCCAGCACCTGCCGTTCAGGAGGATCCCGATCCAGAAGATCAAGGACCGCTTGAAAATGATAGCGGACTCCGAGGCAATACGGATATCCGATTCGGCTATAGAACTTATAGCCAGGGCGTCCGAGGGAAGCATGAGAGATTCCCTCACCATCCTGGACCAGTTGTCCGCCTTTTCTCCGGACATAAAGGAGTTTGAGGTCAAGGACCTTCTGGGGATTGCGGATTTCAGGGCATTGTCGGAGATCGCCGAGGCGGTGATCAGGGGTGACAGGGAGAGGATCTTGACGATCATAAGCGAGCTTATCGACAGGGGCACGGACCTGAAATCATTTATGCGGGACCTCATGCAGTTCTTCAGGGACCTTCTTGTCGCAAAGGTCGTGAGCAAACAGGGGATCCTCGATGCGAGCGACAGCGAGCTCACTGTCATAAAGGAGATCCTCAAACTGACAACGGAAGACCATCTGACCCTGCTTTTGTCCGGGATGATCGAGGCAGAGTCCGACGTGAGGACCGCTTTTTCGCCCCGGGTCGCACTTGAGATGGCGCTTATTAAGGCCAGTTTTCTAAGTATGCTGAAGCCGGTCAAAGACGCGCTGGCAAATATCGAGTCTTTGGCCGGGAGCTGCGGCACACGCCCCGGCGGATCCGGGAGCTCTCGGAAGATTGGCGAAGAGAGTGTAATACAGCAGGCGGAAGCGCCGGTTGTCTCTGTTTCCAAGAATACGCCTGTATCCCCGGAAGTGGTCGAAGCTCCCGGGCAGCCCATAGATGGAAGTGATGAATTCAGGGAACGGTTCCTTGCAAAGGTGGAGGGCGTCAATCATCTGCTTGCGTGCAAGCTGGCCGACGCCGGGATGCGCATAGAAGGGGAGAGTATTGTCGTGACGTTCGACGGTGGTTCTGCGATACACGCCGATTCGGTGAAGGGCAGTCAGGAGCTGCTGGAAAAGATCGCGGCCGAGGTCCTCGGCAGGAAGACGTCTCTTTTGATAGATATCGTCCGGAAGAAGGTGCAGCGCAAGAGGGAGCTCAAGGAGAAGATACTGTCGGAGCCACTTGTAAAAGACGCGATAGAGTTGTTTGACGGAAGGATTGTTGATGTGAGACCGATAGAGAATCCGAGAAAGGGAGGCACAGATGTCTAAAAAGATGCTTGGTGATATCATGAGAGAGGCCCAGAAGCTCCAGGCCGAGATGCAGCGGCTTCAGGCGGAGGCCAAAACCAAGACCGTCGAGGCTACCTCGGGGGGGGGCATGGTAACGGTTGTGGCGAACGGAGGTGGGGAGATAGTCTCGTTGAAGATAGAAAAGGACGTAGTCAACCCCGAAGACGTGGAGATGTTGCAGGACCTTATATTGGCAGCGGCCAACGAGGCACTGAGAAGGGCGCACCAGATGGTAAACGACGAGATGGCGAAGCTGACGGGAGGGCTTCAAATACCGGGTATAGGCGGTCTCGGAAACATATTCGGATGACGCTCGGCATTATCGAAAATCTCGTTAACGATCTTACACGCCTCCCCGGGATAGGCAGAAAGACGGCGCAAAGGCTCGCCTTTTTCATCTTGAACATGCCGGAGGGCGAGGCGAAGTCTATCGCGAAATCCATTACCGAGGTAAAGGACAAGGCGAGATTTTGCTCCCAGTGTTTCAATATCACCGATTCGGAGATGTGCGAGATTTGCAGGGACGAACAGAGGGACGACAGAAAGATATGTGTGGTCGAGGAGCCGAGCAATATCCTTGTAATAGAGCGTTCACGGTTTTATAACGGCCTCTACCACGTCCTCCTTGGCTCGCTTTCCCCTATGGACGGTGTTACGCCCGAGAGGCTCAAGATCAATGAGCTGGTCCGGAGGATACAGGCAGGCAAGGTCGAAGAAGTGATAATAGCCACGAACCCCAATACGAAGGGGGAAGTGACGGCCAGATATATAAGGGAGCGCCTAGAAGGACTTCCTGTCAGGGTAACGAGGATAGCGTATGGTCTTCCCATGGGCAGTGACATAGAGTTCGCGGATGAGGTGACGCTGAGCAAGGCCCTTGAGGGAAGAAGACAGATGTAGGCATTTCTATAGTGAGAGTTCTATTTGGTTGTTAATAGCTCTGAAAGACGGGCACACCTCAAAAGTTTTACCAAGCGATAGATATTATAGTTGAGTTATAGTTTGCCTTATCTTGACGGCAAGCTACATCGGGGATAGAGACGTTTTGGTGAGATCCAAGGTATCGCCGGTAAAACTTTTTCGGCGCGCCCATCCTTTAAAGAGATTTGAACTATAAGGAGACTCCCGATGAAATTGGCGATTATAGGACTTTCCAACTCGGGCAAGACAACTGTCTTCAATGCACTGTCGCGGCAGAACCTCGAGACCACGATTTATCCCACGGTAAGCGGAGAGCCGCATTTCGGCGTCGTAAAGGTCCCCGATGCAAGGATAGACAAATTATCAGAAATCTACAGACCCAAGAAGATCACGTATGCCTCTGTGGAGTACGTAGATTACATAGGATTGACGAAGGGAGACGTTGAGCAGAACAGGAAGGTCTTCGATCTTATAAAGGACGCGGACGCCATCGTCCATGTAGTGCGAGCCTTTCAAGACGAGGCCGTCTCTCACCCACTTAACAGTATCGATCCGCTCAGGGACGTGGAGACTCTTGAACTCGAACTTGTTTTCGGAGACCTGGAGTTTGTCGAAAAGAGGCTTGCCCGCATGGAGGAGAGCCAGAGGAAGGGCAAGAAGCCGGACGAGAAAGAGAGGAACCTTCTGCTTAAGTGCAAAGAGGCCCTCGAAAAGGAAGTCCCTCTGAGGAACGTGGCCTTCACAGAGGAGGAGGAAAAGGCCATGAGGCCGCTCCAGTTTATTTCGACAAAGCCGGAGGTGGTTGTCCTTAACATAGGGGAGGGCGACCTGAATTCGGAAAAGGCAGGAAGCATTGAGGAATCCGTCACCTCCTTTTTCGCCGGCAAACGCACGGACCCTTCGGTCGCCGTGCACAGTTCTGTGCTCTCGCTCTGCGGAAAGATCGAGATGGAGATCGCCCAGCTGTCTACTGAAGAGGCCAAGGCGTTTCTCGACGACCTTGGGATAAAAGAGCCTGCTCTCAACAGGCTGATACATGTGAGTTATGACCTTTTGGGTCTCATGTCGTTTCTTACGGCGGGGGAGGACGAAGTCAGGGCATGGACGATTGCGAGGGGCACGAACGCGCAGAAGGCAGCCGGCAAAGTGCATTCCGACATAGAGAGGGGATTCATACGCGCCGAGGTGGTGGGCTACGATGACTTTATGTCCTCGGGCGGCATGCACTCCGCGCGTGAGAAGGGCCTTTTGAGACTCGAGGGGAAGACATACACCGTCAGGGACGGGGACATCATAAATTTCAGATTCAACGTCTGAACCTGACGTGAACAACAGACTATGACCTATCTCAGAACAGGTTCTATCTGTTCTGAAAGAAATACATATTATAATCTCTGTGTCTGCCCATTCTTGTGTATCACTCTCGCATAATCCAGCGAGGGGTCCCGGGAACCGAGAAACGTATTCAGAAGCATTACCGGCCTTAGAATAGGCCCGGCCACCAAAGAGGTAATGGCATCCTCCGGGCAGTTCTTCTCGCAGCTCAGGCATAGCAGACAGTCCCTGCCCCTCAACAGTCGTCCGTCCTCCCCCCTGGTGATGTTCTTTGCAGGGCATTGCTTGATGCAGAGGTCGCAATCAGGACGGCATCTTGCATTTGTCCTGAATAGCCTGCTATAGACGTGTTTCACCAGACAACGGCTAAAGGCAAGTCTCTCTACGCGATAGAGCAGAGCTCCGGGGGGATCGTCCCCGGGCTTTACATACCGCTCTCCGGCAAGGTGGGCGGCGACTTCGCGCCCGAATTCTGCGGCACGTGTCAAATCGTCTGTTGAGGGGTGGTCTGCGGAAAACAGGTATCCCACTTTTAAGTAACCGAGGAAATATGACGCTCCGTGACAATGGAAATAGCCCAACTCGCGCGCATTCTTCAAGCTAAGGGCATGACGTAGGCTATTGCCGGTGTTGCCCCGGTGGCTGCCGTTCACCACGAATACAAAGGCGGGAAGTCCGGAAAGGTCCGGCAGGCCGTTGACATAGTCGGTCACAATGAAGGGCAACTGGAAATAATACGTCGGGGACCCGATGCCGAAGAGGTCATATTCGCGGGGATCGGGTGGCCGCCCGTCCATGAGGTTCCATATCTTAATTTCGTGGCCTGCTTCGATGAGCCCCTTGCTTATCGCCTCCGCCACCCGCATGTTTGTCTTCCCCTGGGAGAAATAGACAATGAGCACCTTTTTCATATCTTCCTCCTTTCAGGTCATTCGTGTCTCGAGAAGACATAGGAAAAAGGGACCGCGATGAGGTCGCCGATGATATAGGTGGAAAAGATGACGAGAAGCAAAATGGCATGTACCGGCAGCCCCTTTGACAGGAGAAGCGGTATTGCAACAACAATTGACCAAATTATCTTGTAAGTAAGTTGCAGCAGCAGAAGCGGCGCGAATTTCAGGGGCGCGCGCAGTCCCAATACTGATGCAAGCCCGAAGGCGACATAACTGCTTCCCACGATCCCGAGAACAACGGGGTCCTGAGCAGGAAACCGGAAGGCCGGCAGTATGACCCCAGGGACAAATATCATCCCGAGGCCGAACCCTCCGGCCCCGACGATAGTGTAGAAGTACATAAACTTGAGCCAGCCCAAACGAATCTTTGTGTCCTTATACATTTTCTCCTCCCTTGTCCTTCGTTAGTTGTACCGTTCCCTTTTCTTCCTTGATCACAGATTATCATGAGGGAGGTTGCAGATCGGATACTTTTGAGGAATCAAACGCAGAGACGGAAGGCGGTCTGCACTGGCGGGGCCTTTCCCGGAGGTTTCACGCGAAGATCCGCGGTTATTCGGCCTCTTAGGATTTTGCTCTATGAATTGGGCAAACTTCCTGTGAGCTTATTGTATAGAAGGCGTGTCTTTTCGGATGGTTCAACCCCAAGGCCGGCAGACAGCCTGTCGCAGCACCGTTTGTAAACCTTTACGGCTTCAGCCTTATCCCCGAGCTTTTGACGACAAAGCATAAGGTCATGATAAAACTCTTCAACCAGGTCGTCTATTTCGATAGCGCGCTCAAGACATTCAGCCGCCTTATTGACAGCGGTCTCCGAAACCTTCCCTTCGGCGGCATTAAGACCTCTCTCGCATTGTGCAAGCCAGGACCCACATAGCGAGCGGACGGCCTGAGCATATTTACGCCGCAAGCGGTCCCTGAACGGGCCTGCCCATGGCGCATCTTCTTCATGACCAAGGAAGTGGCCCTGATATAATGCCACAGCCCGCTCGAGAGAAACTCTATCTGAGCCTGTCCGTGAATATTGTCGGTGATAATCTCGGCTCCCTGATGCGTCCACTGGCGCCCCGCCACCGGCATTCTTTATCAACTGCTCGAAAGCCGAGGAATCGACCCAGCAATACCGGGGGTTTAAAGTCACCCTCCCTTCCTGAAGTTGAATGTATTCCTCTCCGCCGAGCAATCTGCGCAGTCTGTGTAATGTGGACTTGAAAGTGGTGTATGAAGCATCGCCGTCGGCGTCAGGCCAGAGAGCGTCAATGAATCTCTGCTCGCCGACATCTTGTCCGCCGAGGGCCACGAGCACCTTAAGCATTTCAAGGGGCTTCTTCTGCACCTTGCGGTCAAACCGCAGGGGCTTGCCGCCTATTATCACATCGAAGCGGCCGAGAGTGTAGATCTTCACCGCCCATGGCCAATTCTCAACATGGATGGGGAGTTCGTCTGGGACCAGCCTGCATCTCCTGATCAAATCTGCAGCATATTCGGTTTCAATCCCGGCTTCGAGCGCTTTGACGCATAGCGGAGACATTACGGAAGCGATCCAGCCGCAGAAAAAAACAAAACCCTTAGACCTGCCCAGAGTCATCGCTTCTCCAAGGTACGAGAGGCCGTCTTTTTCCTTATTGTCATCCAAGGCAAGGGTGGCAAGCGACAAAAGCGACATGAACTCCACAATGGGGCTTCCTATCCTCTGCCCTACATTTCGGCAGGATTGTACGTGCTCCGCTGCCCTGACTCTCCTGCCTTCCCTACGCATAAGATGCGTCATGATAAAATGAGCCTGGGCCTCGGCTATCTCGAAGCCTGTTTTGACCGCCAGGTCGAGGGCCTTTTGTTCATGGGCAACGGCATCGGGTATGTTGTTCGCCACTAGGTATCGCCAGGCCGACTTATGATGAAAATAAAATCTGTCGAAAAGGCGGGCCGCCTCCACCGAAGGGGCCATCTTATCGAGATACTGTGCCGCCCTGGATGTATCGCGGAAGCACAGGCATGTGCCGGCCCCCGTCATGAGGAGTATATTGTCCCATATATGCACACCGCTTTCGTTCGATATGGCAAGGCCCTCTTCCACTTTTGCCATGCAGTCTTCATGGTCGCCCGTAAGCAGGGAGAATATGGCGTCGGCGGATTTCTGCATCGTGCGCGCCAGAGGCGGCAGATCATTATGTGACCTTGCTATACGCCTTATGACTTCGAGAGTTTGCCTGCCGGTTACGTAATCTCCTACCCACCAGATGTGATAGAGGCAAAGATAAAAACCGGCCAGCATCCTCAGTCCGGCATCCTCGGCGCTGTCCATAAGTCCAAGGACCTTTTCTTTCCACATGAGAAAGGTCTTATTGTCATGTCGCCATGGCAGGGCGGCAAAGATGCGGATAGCAACCTGCGCCTCAACGCCGGCAGGCGGCGGGCCATGTTTCTTCACGAGTTCATCAAAGAGAGAGAGCCAGGATTCCAGTGTCTTGATTCCGGCCATCTCCAGGAAGACGGCCTCCACTCCTCCAGACCAGGCGAGATAGACTCCTGCCGGATTGCATCGTTGCCTGAAAAACGATAATGACGCCTCAAAATACTTGCGTCCCTCCGGGAGATTGAAGGGCATTCTGCAGACGCCCATCCAGTAGAGGAGCCACGGATCGCTCTCCAGTATTTCTTTAGGCAGTGCCTTCAGCCACTCCTCGACAGGACGACTTCTGCCCTGCGCTATCATCGGCCCGGCATTCGCGAGTGTCAGACCGACAAGCCTGTGCCATTGTTGGGATATGCGCCATAGTGAGGCGGCCTCTTCGATCTGCCCTATCCCTTCGAGCAGGTCCGCGGCAGAGCGCATGATATCTGCCAGTTCTTCAGCGGAATAGCTTTGCCTCGCCATCGACTGAAGAAAGTCCCTGAAGAGGGGATGATACTGATACCTGGGATCAGAGACAGAGAGGCGCTCAGTAAAGAGGTGGTTGCGGGCGAGAGAGGCAAGTATAGTACCCGACTTTTCATTTGCGCTAAGCCTAGCGGCTATCTGGGGCGTCATGCTGGGGAGGAAGGAAGTCTTGAGCAAGAACGATTGCGTTTCCTGATCCGTCTTTTCGAAGAGCTCGGTCCTGAAATAGTCGAACAACTCTTCGGGTCCGAAGTGTCCGGACTCATCGGGTGACGCGCTTGCAGACTTCATGCGGTTAGTCAGAAGCACGAGACCCGCAGCCCATCCCCCGGTAACGCGGTGGAGCCGCTCCGCAGTTCTCTTCAGAGCAGGACCTGCGCCCTCAGGTCCAATAAGGGCCCTCGTTTCGTCCATGTCGAATTTGAGATCGTCCCAGTCGATATAGTGGATTCTGTTATAGGCAACGAGGGCCGCCAGGCTTTCCGGGGGACGGCTTCGGCTGTTTACGATGACGGTGAAGCCGTCGGGAATGACAGACAAGGCGTCGACTATCGCAGCATGCAGGAGGGAGTCGTGAGCAATGCGGTGATAATTGTCGAGGACGATAACAAAAGGCGGTCTCAGACGCAGGCAGAGGTTTTCGAAATACCTCCTGGAGAAGGCGGGCACGCCCAGCAGGTATTCGCCTGTCAGAAGGGGCAAGGGTTTCTTATAGCGCGGCGCGGCCCTCTTCGCAGCCAAACCCATATAGTAGAAGAAGGTGGCAAGGTCGCTGTCTCGCTCGTCCAGATGATACCAGAGACATGGAATGTCTTTAGCCGCAAGATAGCTTGAGGCGAGCGTGGTCTTTCCGGAACCCGCCGGACCGCTTATCCAGATGACCTCTGAGGAGCGTCCCTTATCCAGCAGTCCGAAGAGGCGTTGGCGGTGAAGTACCTTAAGAGGGCGGGGCGGGACGATTTTCGCTATCATCCTTTGCTCTGTCATTCTATCGTGCCACTTTAACGAGAGGATAAAATACGACTAAAACAGCATATATCATTAAGCGCGGAAAATCAACCCGAAGCGGAAAGGGTATCAGCTCTGCGGTCCTTGGGGTTCAAAATCCTTATCCGTAGGGACATCCAGCCCCGTGCTCGTAAAGAATCTGGCCAATCGTCCATGATGCTCGTTGCAGCTTGAGGCCATGGCCTTAAGGACATTCTTGATCTCCGGATTTGACTGGGAGCCGGCCAGTACGTAATAATGCTCCGAGGCGCTGTTCTCTATCTTGTAGGCGGCCTCCAGCGCCTCCTCCGATGTTGTAATCCTCCCGACAATCATTAACTCCCTGATCCTCCCGGTAAGAGCGGATATCGCCTCCGTGTCGATCTCCACGTCCCGGAAGTGCCCCTTGTTCTTTTGATATATCCTAAACTGATACCTGATAATGTCGGCGTGCATGTGTTCCTCATGGCTCAGACTGTTAAACAAAGATGCGACAGAGGGGTCGGGTCGGCACAATTCAGCAAACCATACATAGAGCTTCTCAATCGCATTTTCGAGGTCCTCAAGACGTTTCAAGGCAAGCCCAAAATCCATGTCCTCTCCTTCAGTGCTATATTCATTATCTCATATCCCGGAACGATTTTTAACAATAAATATTATCGGCGGGAGATACTTACTGAAGTGGACAAGTATTATTCAAGGCGTCCGGCGACCACAAGGAAGTGATGGGCAGTATTGAATGCCCTCACCGCTGTCCGGCATCTTGCGCCATGTTAAGTTCTATGTCCTGCCACAAGCGACACCCATCTTCCGTCCGCCACCTTTTCGAGTATATCGAGACAGGCTTCATTCGCTGCTTTTATGACGCCGTCCTCCTGGCCCACGAGAATTCCTGAGAATACAACGGTCCCGCCCTCCTTCAGATGCGAAGCGATATCTGAAGCTATAGAAATCAATACTTCCGACATCAGATTTGCGGCTATCATGTCAAAGCGCCCCTCAACTCCTGCGATGCTCCCGGATTTTATGAGGACGTTCCCGAGTCCATTCAAGGCAGTATTTCGCGTTGCCGCGTCAATGGCAAGCGGGTCGATGTCCACTCCTGTAACCTCATTAAAACCGAGCTTTGATGCGGCGATGGAGAGTATGCCAGTTCCGGTGCCGACATCGAGGAACTTCCTTTTACCGTCTTGTTTCTCCGAAAATCTTTCGATGAGCATGAGGCAGGTCTTTGTTGTCTCGTGATGGCCGGTCCCAAAGGCCATTCCTGGGTCGATAATCAGGGCTATGCGGCTGCCGTTCCCCTTTTCCCACGGCGGAAGGATCGAGAGGTTCTTCCCGACGTCGATGGGAACAAACTTCTTCTTCCACGCTTCGTTCCAGTCCCTCTCGGACAGATAGTTATAGTCGAAAGAAAAGCCGTCGTCCAGGTCGCACTCCCTCAGGACCTTCTTGAAGGAGTTCAACTCGTCCCTCAGCTTTGTGACGTCCTGTCCGTCCCGGAAGAAAGCGGTAAGGCTATTTTTATTCTCGGTAACTCCAAGGCAGCCCATCTCGGACACCTTGTTCAGAAGCGCTTCCTTAGATCTGTCCGGAACTGTAAGATTGAATTCGTAGTAACCCACGGACGGATCTAATCGCTTCCCGCTTTAAAGACGGCTTCGAGTCTGTCCCTTTCTTCAGGGGTAGTCATGAAGATCAGGGCGTCTCCCAACTTAAGGATATAGTCGATGGGAGGGTTGTAGAGCCAGCCTCCTTCAGCCTTCACGGCGAGGAGAAGCGTGTTGGGGTGCTCCTTCCAGGACATCTCTGCGATCGGTCTTCCCGCGAACGCCTTCGGCACCATGAATTCCTCGATCCTGAGGTTCTTCTCCCTGTCCCGCAACATGGTATCGAGGAAAGACACAACGGTCGACCTCACCATCTCCGAGGCCATCCTCAAGCCCCCTATAAAGGTAGGAGAGACTACGGCGTCGGCCCCTGCCTTTTTCATCTTCTCGACATTCCTCAGGTCCCGGCACCTCGCAACGACCCTCACATCCGCATTGAGCTGTTTGGCGGTGAGACTTATAACAAGGTTCTGATTGTCATCTCCGGTGACTGCAAACAACCCCTTTGCCTCACCGATCCCGGCTTCGACGAGAGTGTCGCTGTCAGTGGCGTCGCCCACTATGAAAAGTTGATTACATAAACTCTCGAGTGTCTTATCTATCTTTTCCCTATCCACATCCACCGCAACATAAGGTCTCCTGGTATCGCAGAGCTCGTTCAAGACATAGAACCCCACGCCTTCAACGCCGCAGACGATATAATGTCCCTTGAGTTTCCCGATCACTTTCTCCATCTTTCTCCTCCGAAAGGCTTCGCTCAGTTCTCCCTCCACCATAAAGGCAGTAAGGTTGGTGAGGATATATGTTGCCGTGCCTATGCCCGATACGGCAATGAACATGGTAAATATCCTGCCCGCAGGGCTATGAGACATGTCGATGATCTCTCCGTATCCTATGGTCGCAACCGTAATAATAGTCATATAGAGGCAATCCACGAGAGAATACCTGCCGCCTCCTATGAACCAGTATCCTGTGGTGCCGGCCGTAATGATGACAACCATGGCCAGACCGGCCCAGACAAACTTCCTGTAGTTCTTTGAATATAGATTCACCGGCATGGTAGTGTAATATAACCTTTGTAAACGAGAACTTCAAACAATTTTATGAATCTGCGCATTCTCCTCGTCAACCCATGGATCCATGATTTTGCCGCCTATAATCTATGGTCGAGGCCCCTCGGCCTGCTCAAGGTCGCAGGGTATCTGGACTCCCTTGAAACAGAGCTTTTCTTCATAGATTGTACAGATTCTATTGAAATAAGGAAATACGGGACCGGGAGGTTCCGAAGCGAAAGGATAGAAAAGCCTTCGCTCCTCAGGCAAGTTCCGAGGAGTTACAAACGATACGGGATCGCCGCTGAGGAGTTTGTCGGAAAGGTAAAGGAACAGCTGCCTCTCGACCTCGTTCTTATGACGTGCGTTATGAGCTACTGGTACCCTGGGGCGCAGAGGGCCGTGGAGCTGGTCAGAGAGACCGCGGGCGACGTGCCGATTATTCTCGGCGGCGTCTATGCAACTCTCTATCATGAACACGCCTCCCGTTGTTCGGGCGCCGACTTTATTTATAAAGGGCCTTTGAGCGACAGCATAGGTTTTGCCATCAGGACCTTCGGTTTCAGACCGAAAAAGAGACGGCATGTGAGCGCTCGCTTCCGGGCGGGCCTTCAGGGCGGACAACCCTTCGCCCCCCTGCTGACGGCGAGCGGATGCCCGTACAGATGTCATTATTGCGCCTCTGATCTTCTTTCAAAAGGATATGAGAGGCGGCCCGCAGACGATGTGATCGACGAGCTGGGCGGACTGTTCAACACGGGCATTCGTGATTTCGCCTTCTATGACGACGCCCTTCTCTTTGATCCGGAAGAGCATATAAAACCCCTCCTCCGGAAGATCGTAGCAAAGGGTCTCAACGCCCGGTTTCATACTCCGAACGGGCTTCATGCAAGGTTTCTGGACAGGGAGATCGCGCGACTGATGAAGGCGGCTAACTTCAGGACTATACGATTGAGTCTCGAAACCGTCGATCATCAGAGGCAGGAGGTCACTGGCGGCAAGGTCGGCAATGAAGATATGAAGAGCGCAGTCAAATATCTCAAGGACGAGGGGTTCACCAAGGACGAAATCGGGGTCTATCTAATGTACGGCCTCCCCGGCCAGCCCCTTGATGAGGTCCGTGAAGGGGTCGAATTCCTGAAGGACCTCGATGTCCGCATAAACCTTACGGAGTTTTCCCCTATCAAGGGGACGAAATCATGGGAAGAGCTGGTCCGGAGCGGGGTGATCGACGAGGGCCTCGATCCGCTTCTGACAAATAACACGGTCTTCAGTTATCTGTATTCGGGATATGATCCGCAGGAGGTCGAGGGTATGAGGCTTGACGTAAAGTCGTATAACGCGAAATGAAGTATCCTCGTCAGCCCTTGCACAATCTGCCGCGCATTGCTGTAAAATAAACAGATGCCGATGGCCTATGCAGCCTGTGTCCTGTATCTTCTGAGCCTCTGGAAAAGGCCCTTCCTTTATTTGGGGCTTGCCGTGCAGGTCGCTTATATTGTTTCGAGAGGGCTGGAGCTCGGAAGACTTCCCTTGATCGGACCCCACGACACCCTCATCTTCCTCTCTGCGTGCGTGGCGGCGTTCTCGGTCCCCTTCGGCATTGCCCTGAAGAAGTACCCTGTATTCCATAAGGGGGTCTCAGCCGCGGCCGTAATCTTCGTCGTAGCCGGGGTCCTCTCGAAACAGCAGAATGCCCCTCTCCCTCCGGTATTGAAGACGCTTTGGTTCGAGCTTCATGTCGTCTCGGCGTTTCTTTCTTATGCCCTTTTCGGAATAGGGGCGATCATAGGGCTCCTTTATCTGAAGGAAAAAGATGACGCGATTGAAGGCGTTCAATACAGGTCGCTGCTCGTCGGTTATTGCCTGTTTTCTCTTTCGATGATATTCGGGGGTGTCTGGGCATATCTCGCATGGGGCACTTACTGGCTCTGGACGCCGAAAGAGCTTTGGACTTCGATCGTATGGGTGTTTTACAGCCTTTATCTCCATGCGCGTTTCACGAAGCAATGGAGCGGAAGGCCGTCATCGGTCCTCGGCGTCGCAGGTTTCGCTGTGGTGATCTTCACGTATCTTGGAGTGAGTCTCCTGATGAAAAGCTCACACACTTTTTAGTCCCTTGGGAATAGTCTTGTACAAAATGAACGAAATATCTGACGCGAAGTCGATAGGGCGCAGAAAAAGATGTATAACAAAGAATATAGCAAAGACATTATTCTCACACAGAGACACAAAGGCACAAAGAAAGGTCGAACAGTTCAAGAAGGGCAAATGGGTTAAGCAGGTCGAGGTCACTTTTCGGACTTGGAACTTCTTGACCTTGAAGCTTCTTAACCTTTTCATATTCTTTGTGAGCTTCGTGCCTTCGTGTGAAAAAGTTGTTCTTCTGACTTTGCGTTCTTTGCGCCTTTGCGCGGGAAGATCTTTTTGGTTTTTTCAGGCTTTGCCGGGACAGGAGACTCTGTGAAGATACTGAAATACGTAATGCGGTTTTTCCTCTCGCTGAAGACGACTGTATTGCTGCTCGCTCTTCTCCTGGCCCTGTTCTTTGTCGGGGCCTTTGTTATGCCGGCCGATGAGGCGTTTCAGCTCCTTCATTCAATCCCGCTCTTTGAATGGCTGGGTGAGCAGCCTCCGTCGGTAACGTGGTGGCTGTGGGGCTGCATCGGCATCCTCGCCGTACTCACGCTCAATACGCTCTTCTGCAGCGCCGAGTCCCTTATAAAGAAGAGGAAGGCGGACCAATGGATCATGATAATCTCGCCGCAGATAGTGCATATCGGATTTCTCTTTATGCTCCTTGCGCACCTTCTTAGCTCTCTTGGGGCGTTCAAGTCCTTCGGCATAGCCGATGAGGGCGGTGTCCTGACGCTGCCTGACGGGGGAGTGTTTGAGATTTCCGCAATCAACGTATCCGAAGATGCAAAGGGCTATATAGTTGATTGGTCTGTCAATGTGGACTTCAAAGCCGGCGGCGCTGAGAAAAAGGACGTTCTCCTTCCCAATAAGCCTTTTTTCGAGCGGGGGATAGGCATTTATGTCAGGGACGTCCGGGCTTATCCTTCCAAAGAGGTCCTGCTCGAGGTGAGCAGAGAACCGGGGACACTTTGGGCGCTGATCGGAGGAGTCCTCTTTATGATCGGCATTATTGCTCTCGTGGCGTTCAAGATGAAGAGGGACTATCCTGTTCTCCGGCGATGAGCCTGCGGGCCGTCTCCTCATACTCTTTTCTCACAAGGACCTTTATCTCCCCCATCTTCCCGATGTTGACCGGAAAGGGACCTGCCTTTGACGATCTCAGGACGGTTTCGATGTCGCCGCTTTCGAGAAGGTCCTTTATCATCTCGGCTTCAATCGTGTCATAGGTGAGGAAAACCTGGACCCAGTCATCACTCATTTCCTGTTCCCTCCTGGGAGATTTGGCGCTCTGTTATCCTGATTTATGATACAATGAGTGAGTAATATTTGTCGCGGTTCTGATGAAAGTTGCTATAAAGGATATAAGAGATGTGGACTATGCTGCCGACGCCCTCATTTTACCTGTCTGCGAGGGCGAAGGCGCGGCGCCTTATAAGGCGATCGACTCGCTGTTGAACGGACTGATTTCGAAAGTAGTCGCCTCTGGCGAGTTCGAGGGCAAGTCCGATCAGATAACTTTGCTGCATACCGTGAACAGGATAAGACCCCGCAGGATTCTGCTCGCCGGACTCGGAAAGAAGTCTGAACTTACAAAAGAGAAGCTGAGGCAGGCAGGGGGAAGGGCCTTTGGCCAGCTTTACGTTGCGGGATGCAAGGACATTGCGGTATCGGGAAGGCATGTCCTTGCATTGAGACATTCTCCCGCTTTCATTATCGAAGGAGGCCTGCTGTCTCTTTATAAAATGGGCCGCTACAGGAGGGAGGTCGACCGAAAGAAGGGTATAAACAAGGTCGCCCTGATATGCAGAAACGATAAGGCCCTTACGGCCTCGATGCGATGGATTGTTTCTACAACGTCCGCCGTCAATTTCGCGAAAGACCTCATCAATACTCCTTCAAACGATATGACTCCTTCTGTCCTCGCCAAGACAGCGCGGACACTTTCGGGAGGAAGGGTGTCGGTAAAGGTACTCGAAAGGGGAGACGCCGAAAGGGAGGGGATGGGCGCTTTTCTTTCGGTTGCAAGGGGCAGCAAGGAGCCGCCCAAGTTCATTGTGCTGAGATATAACGGCGGCAGGGGCGCGCCTGTGGCGATAATCGGCAAATCAATAACCTTTGACAGCGGGGGCATCTCGATAAAGCCGAGCGAAGGCATGGAGAAGATGAAGTATGACATGGCCGGCGGGGCGGTCGTTCTTGCCGTGATAAAGGCTGCGTCTGAGGCTAAGCTGCCTGTCAATATCCTCGGGGTCCTGCCTGCGACGGAGAACCTTCCGGGCGGCTCTGCGTCAAAACCCGGAGACATTGTGACCTCCATGAGCGGAAAGACCATAGAGATAATCAACACCGATGCCGAAGGAAGGCTTGTCCTTGCGGATGCGATCGGGTATGTCAAAAAGATGAAGCCTGAGGTTATAATAGATATAGCTACGCTTACCGGCGCCTGCTCGGTCGCTCTCGGCAACGAAGCTATCGGCATGATGGGCAACAATGACGATTGGATGGACAGGCTGAAGACTGCCGGGGAGGAGACCTATGAGAGGGTGTGGCAGATGCCGCTTTATGAAGAATACATGGAATATATAAAGAGCGATCTTGCGGATATCAAGAATTCCGGGGGCAGGAACGGTTCGTTTGTGACTGCCGGATATTTCCTGAAAGAATTCGCGGGCGATGCCCCGTGGGTCCACCTCGATATCGCAGGGACCGCCTGGACCGATAAGGACAAACCTTATACTCCAAAAGGCGCCACCGGCATAGGCGTCAGACTCCTCTTGAATTTATTTAAGGAGATGAAATGAGGACATTTAAATTTTTGCTTTTCTTCTCGATTATCCTGACTCCCTCTCTTGCCTTTGCCTGGGGACCCCTCACGCATATATATCTCGGCAATGAGATCTTTTCGCTCGGGCCGCTGCTGCCCGCGAGCGTGTACGCGATAATCAAGAAATACAGAAACGATTTTCTGTACGGAAATCTTATGGCCGACATTATCATAGGCAAGAAGTTCCTGCCGAAGGACAAGAATTCCCATAGCTGGGAGGTTGCTCTGGGCCTTCTCGACTCCGCAAAGACGCGCCAGCAGAAGGCCTTTGTTTATGGGTATATGAGCCATTTGGCTGCGGACACGGTTGCGCACGGCAGCTTTACCAGCAAGAAGAGGAACATCGCCCATACCCTTGTGGAGCTGAGGGCGGACAGTATTATCGACAAGAAGTATTGGTCCCAGGCGATAAGGATAGACAGGGCCGTTCAGGCCCGGAACGATCTATTCCTCGAAAAGTCTCTGGACAGGGCGTTGTTCTCTTTCAAGACGAACAAGAGGATATTCCGGGGCATGCTCCTCCTTTCCTGCTTCAATAAGGAGCGCGTCGGCGATTTTATCCAGAGGAATTCCGTCGATCCCACGGTTCTGACGAAGAAGAATATCGAGCGTCTTCAGCTGGAATCCGTGGAGAGGATGGTGGACATCCTGTGTAACGGCAAGTCCTCGGAAGTTACGACCAGGAGCCCGATGGTGGCGGTCCGCCGCCCTGCTCTGAGCTCCTGGCTTTTGTCTCAAAGGAGCAATCTTTAAGACCTCCCATGCGTGACATGCTGGGGAGAGAGAACGCTGTCTCGGTAGATGAGGCGCGGGAACTCATTGCACGGCATGTTCCGGTCAGGACGCCTCCGGTCGAAAAGTTAGAGATCGGGGATTGCTACGAGAGGGTCCTGGCCGAAGACCTGTCTTCTCCCGAAGACCTCCCGGCTTTTTCGCGCTCCACAGTCGACGGCTTTGCCGTGAAGTCCTCGGACACCTTCGGAGCAAGCGAGACCCTTCCTTCCTATCTGAACGTGAGTCAAGAGATTGTCATGGGCAAGGAGTCTCTTTTAGCATTGAAAGGCGGAACTGCCGCGAAGATCCCGACGGGCGGGATGCTCCCCGAGGGGGCGGATGCAGTCGTCATGTTCGAGCACGTCCAGTCTGTCGATGGGAGCCTGATAGAGATACTGAAGCCGGTGGCCCCGGGCGAGAACGTGATTTCAGCCGGGGACGATATAAGGAAAGGCGAGATCGTCCTTAAGAGGGGCAGTCTTCTCAGACCTCAGGATGTTGCGGCGATCGCAGGCGTAGGAGTGCAGGAGGTTGCGATATACGAGAGGCCCAAAGTTGCGGTCGTTTCGACCGGAGACGAGATTGTTCCCTTGGGTGGACCCCTGAGGCCGGGCCAGGTCCGCGATATAAACTCTTACAACCTTGCGGGACTCATTTTTGAAAACGGTGGAGAGCCTGTGAAAAAGGGGATAATCCAGGACGTGTACGAGGATATAAGGAACGTGGTCGAAGAATCCCTGAAGGAATGCTCGATGGTCCTCATCTCGGGCGGCAGTTCTGTCGGGGTCATGGACCTTACGGCAAAGATCATAGACAGCCTCGGTTCTCCCGGGGTTATATTTCATGGTGTTGCCTTGAAGCCTGGGAAACCGACGATCGGCGGAGTTGTGAACGGGGTTCCGGTATTCGGGCTTCCAGGCCATCCCGCTGCCGTGACCGTATGTTTCGATATCTTCATAAAACCTGTCTTGAGCATGCTGACGGGGGTAAACCGGAAAGAATTCCTGTCGAGAAGAACCCTGACGGCCAGACTTGCGAAGAATGTGTCATCGGTCCACGGAAGGGAAGAACACGTCAGGGTTGCGGTTGAGGAGAGAGACGGCGAGTTGTGGGCAATTCCGGTCCTGGGGAAATCCGGCCTGATAAGGACGCTTGTCATGGCCGACGGGACTGTGATAATCCCTCCGCACAAGCGCGGACTGCAGGAAGGGGAAGTGGTGGAGGTGGAGTTATTTTGACCCGGATCGTTCATGAACTTAGTTGCATGACGGGCCGACGCGACTCAAATCTTTTTTGCAATTGACGGGATATCATTATCAAGAAGCCGGGATTAAGGAAAACCGACTGTGGCAACTCGTGTCAAAGTGCTTATTGGGAATTTACATTAAGGTGTCAAAAAGTTTTGCGCTGCACCCGCCCATAAAGAAGTTCTTCTCATTGCCTCAGCCTTTTGTAATGGCCAGGAATTCCTCGGGCGTGAGGACGGACAGAACATCTGCCTTGTAGTCGCTCTTGTCCCTTGTAATAAGATAGTCTGACCTTGCCTGAACAGCGGAATAATATTGTACGGCATCTTCGAAATCTCTAAAGCCGGAGGCGAGGGCAAGATCGATGACCCGCTCATCAACTGCGGCGACATCAAAGACGATTCTGATCTTTTCGAGGGACTTTATAGCCTTTTCCCGCTTCAGGTCTTTCGAGAGAAGGTAATATAACGTCGGGAAACTGAGAGCGCAGAGATAGCCTTTAAGCCTCCCTTCCTCGATCATTTTGAATACCAGGGCGGCTGGAGCGTAAAAAGGTTCGCGTTTCAGAAATATGTCGAGGAAGAAATTGATGTCACAGAGAGCTGATTTCAACGATATTTTCCCTGAAGATGCTTCCTGTACTCGGATCGAAGCTTTCTTGTAGTCCTCCGCGCCGAGAGAATACCCGATATTTCAGATAACACCGGCGATTCAGGGGCTTTCCCTTTCTTCAAGGTTGTGAGGGACCTGAAGTAGTCTTCCACTATGCGAGATAGGCTGACACCCTTTGAACGAGCCGTTTCCTTTGCTTGTCTGATAACTTTTTCGTCAAGCCTTAAAGTGAGCTTTGTAGCCATAAATACCTCCCTGACGTATTTATCTTAATTTATTGTACGTCTTCAGTCAAGGGGAAACCTCCTGCCGATCTCGTGTGCCATTTGCGGACATGTTGTCCGGCGCAGAATTCAAGCAGCAACTCTGGAGCAACCCTCTTTTCATCGGGATGAACGTGATCATAACTTCGGCCTGGGGAGTGACTTTCACTGCCAACACCGCATATCTTTTTTTCTTGACATAGGTCCGATAAGCGAGGTATAAAAAAGCGGTCACTTTTTGGGAGAGAGCAACGTATTCTTGCGTTAGTTGCAGAAGGAGGGGAATCGGTGACAAGCTCATCTAAGGTTCAGAGAAACTATAACACTCGAAAAGCATATAGTATTAGATGCTTGTATAAATATTGGATGCTTGACTCTAACTAGTTTCTGTTGCGGAAGAATTTTATAGGAAAGAAAAGCCTGAACCTTTATAATTGGTAACCCTTAAATACCAAGAAGAAAGGAACAGGCTTTGCGAAAGAAAATATTGGAACAAGAATAC
>JAJYIF010000043.1 GCA_021790195.1 Nitrospirota bacterium | reverse complement strand
ACCTGGGAACCGCTCATCAGGTGGGGGAATGACCTGAAAAAGTGGAGGAATGCTCCTGAAAAAGGGTGGGGGAATGGTCTTGAAAAACTATCCCTTCAAATGGGGGAATGCTCGTGAAAAATCACATCCAATAAAAACTGCTATTAATGCTAAAACCATGATCACCACAAATTGATTTGATAAAAATGTCCGTTTCAACAACTCGCTTCTCATTTGCATATGTCCCTCCTCCTTATAGTGCACCGCTCCTTACCTCATCCGACGTAATTGCTAGCAGATTCCAGATAAGTTCCAGGGCGTGTAAGCGCGTTAAGCAAGAGCGCCTGGAATTCAGATACAAAAAACTCAGTCTTGACAAATTTGGAAACAAATCTTTCATTTCCCCCCATGTCATCAACAAGAACTTCGATTCTGCTACAGCATAATGTCGACGCAGCCCGGAAGATCCTTGATGCCGCTAAATGTTATGGGTAGAACTTTAAGGGCAATTATCTGTTCGAGGGTAACGTTCTCGCCCTTGTAAGCGATGCCCGTGCCTCCATCGCTTATTTTTTCGAGGATCTTATATTGGCCGATAATCATTGAGGGTGTCGGTAACTATTACCTTGAATATTTTGGGAGTCGTAGGTCGAATATGTCCGCTTTAGTCTTTCCGTCAAAGGATTCATTATGATGATGCTCCCCCCATAAACGAATTATTAAGAAAGTTTAATTAGTTCAAAAATTTATTGCTTCGCCGATCTTGTTATTTTATTGTACGATCTTGCTGACCTTCGTGATTAAGGTACGTTCTTTTAGCGTATTTCGCCAGCAGTTATGAATATGGCTCGAACGTCGGTTTTTTAAGATGCTTGCGGTATCCTGTTGGGGACATGCCCGTCGTTTGACGGAAAACACGGTTAAAATATTGGACGCTCCTAAAGCCTAAGGAAAATGCTATGTCGGTTATGCTCGAATAAGAATTCCCCAGTAAGGGAAGCGAATTCTTAATTCTTGTTTGGTTCAGGTAAGTTACGAAACTTATGCCAAATCTCTTCTTGAATGCCCTGCAAAATCCGAACTTGGTCATGTGAGCCACCGCTGAAACTCTGTCGAGAGTCAGCTGCTCCCGGAAATTTTCTTCGATGAAAGCTGCAATGCCCTCCATGATAAATTCGTCACGGCTTTCAAGACTCGAAAGATTTAAGTCACTCTTCTTTCCTCCCATAGTCTCGGATATCTTTCCTATAAGGTATCTGAGGCTAAAGGGCTTTCTTATGAAATCCACCACACCTGATCTGAACGCCCTTATAATCAGGTCATCGGTGCTATAAGCGCTGATGAGTATGATAGGTATTTGGGGAGTTTTTCTCTTTATCGCATCAACTATGTCGAAACCATTTCCATCAGGAAGGCGATAGTCGATAACGGCAAGATTAACGGAATCCGAAAATTGTCTTGCTTCCGCGCAGGTGATTGCTTCACGCACGAGATAATGTTCTTCAAGACAATCTTTCAGCATCTCCCTTACTATTGCGTCGTCCTCTACAAGAAGAATGGATTTCTTGTACATCCTTATTCTCTTATCGTTTCCCCTGTATGGTCAAGCAGTGGACAGCTTCAATAAATGACAATATATGCTGGTAGGTTTTATGAAGTAAATACCCACCATTGGGTATATTTGGGGGATGTGCAGAATGCAACGCTTTGAACTCGGCTGGAAGAAAATCGGGATTTATATTTGAATCCGTTTGACCTTCTCAAACTGCAGAGCACACAGAGGCGACAAATTCCGAAACAACGTTGCAATTCTCTCTATTGCTATTGATATGCTGACTGTTTTCGCCAAAGAATAAAGAGGTCGGTTCTCTTTAAGTTTTTTGGGGCGCTGGCAGCCTGACTCACGATTGTAACCTGCTGGTTTTTCAGAAGCGCCATTCGTGCGGCGTCCTGTAAGTAATTACTGATATTTAACGTCTGCTTTACGACTGTATGTCAAGTTCTGTTCTTCCACAGTGAGAAGATAAGGCCAAAAGTTCTTTATTGCCCTGCCAGCACCTTTTTCAAATACTGCCCCGTATAAGATCCTCTCACGTCCACGATCTCTTCCGGCGTGCCCTCAAAGATTATCCTGCCGCCCTGGTCGCCGCCTTCAGGTCCCAAATCCACGATCCAGTCTGAGGCGGCGATCACGTCGAGGTTATGCTCTATGACCACGACGGTGTTGCCTGCGGTCACGAGCCGTCTAAGGACATCTATCAGCAATTTCACGTCGTTGAAATGTAGCCCCACGGTCGGCTCATCGAGGATGTAGAGGAAATCGCCCTTCCCTCCGAAAGAGAGCTCCGAGCATATCTTCAGCCTCTGTGCCTCGCCTCCCGAAAGGGTCGTGGCAGGTTGCCCGAGTCTCAGGTAACCAAGTCCCACGTCCTTCATCACGGAAAGCCTGCCTATTATGGCCGGCACATCCGAGAAGACCTCGGCGGCCTCGTCAACGGTCATATTGAGAACGTCTACTATATTCCTGCCCCTGAATGTGATCCTCAGGGCCTCGGGCTTGTATCTGTTGCCCCCGCATTCTTCACATTTAATGTATATGTCCTCGAAGAAGTACATCTCCATTTTCTGATATCCCTCGCCCTTGCAGGTCTCGCATCTGCCTCCAGGGACATTGAAAGAAAAGAAGCCGGGACCGTAGCCGTGGGCCCTTGACTCCGCCTCTTCCGAAAAAAGCTTCCTTATCTGATCGAATATCTTCAGGTACGTCACCGGGTTGGAGCGAGGAGACCTGCCTATCGGCGTCTGATCTATGATCTTCAGCCCCTTTATGAGCTTGGTCCCTTGAATTCCGTCGTGCGGAAGAGGTGTCTCGTTTTCGAGACCGAACTTACTCGCGAGGGCCAGGTATAGCGTCTCGACGACAAGGCTGCTCTTCCCCGAGCCCGAGACGCCGGTGACAGACGTAAGGGTCTGAAGCGGGACCCTGAGATCGATCCCTCTCAGGTTGTTGCCCCTCGCATTCAACAGGGCAAGCTCGTTCCTGTGTCTTTTCAACAGGCGGCCTGTCTGACGGGGCGGCGTTATCTTATCGACACCGGTTATATACCTTGAGGTCAAAGTATCCGCCTTCAGGAACTTCTCCCTGCTGCCCGAAAAGATTACCTCGCCTCCAAGGTGCCCGCCCCCGGGGCCGAGCTCGACGATCCAGTCCGCTGCCTGGATAATCCCCTTGTCGTGCTCGACAACGACTATGGTGTTGCCGATCCCGGACAACTCTTCCATTATGTGCGCTATTCTTTCAGTGTCCCTCGCGTGGAGCCCTACCGTAGGCTCGTCGAGTACATAGAGCGTGCCCGTCAGATACGATGCGAGCTGGTTCGAGAGGTTTATCCTCTGATATTCCCCGCCCGAAAGAGTTTTCCCCTGCCTGCTCAGGGTCAGGTAATCAAGACCGACGCGCCGCAGAAAGGTAAGCTTGAGGCTTATCTGTCTGAGGATCTCTTTCGAGAGGTCCCTTTGAAACGGCGAGAGGTCCACGTCCCGGAAGAATTCATCGAGTTTCGCCACGGACATGTCCGAAAGCTCAGCTATGTCGAGGTGCGAAATCTTGTAAGCCAGGGCCTCCTTCAAAAGTCTCTTACCGTTGCATTCAGGGCAGACTGCGCCCTTCCTGTATCTGCTCAGAAAGACCCTCACGTGGAGCTTGTACCTCTTGCTCTCTAGCTCCTCGAAAAAGTCATTGACGCCGTAAAAATTCGGATCTCCCTTGAATATCTTCTCCCTTCCCTCCGGCGAAAGCTCCCCGTACGCCTTCTTCACATCGACCCCGGCCTTCTTTGCCCCGGTCAGCATCTGCCTCTTCCACCATCTGTAGGCCGGCTTTTCCCACGGACCTATCGCGCCTTCCGAAAGAGATAGTAACTTGTCCGGGACAAGGAGGTCCTCGTCGTAGAGCAACACGTTCCCGAACCCCTTGCACTTCTGACACGCGCCCACGGGATGGTTGAAAGAGAAAAGAAGAGGAGACGGCTCGGGTAGCCCTATGCCGCATTCGTCACACACGTTTGCCGACGTAAAAAGCAGCCGCCTGAAAGGGTCCTCGTCCACAAGGACCACCCTTACCCGCTCATTCCCTTCCCTCCACGCCAGCTCGATGGAATCGGAAAGGCGCGGCTCGTCCTTTATCATAAGCCTGTCCAGAACAACTTCGACGGATTTCCCGCCGCCGGTCCCCGGGGCCTTGGGTCCGAGGTCCGCGAGGTCTTTTACCTGACCTTCATAAAATATGCGCTGGTATCCCCTCTTTCTGAGGTCCGTCAGATCTTCGGCTGTTTCAAAGATGATGAGCGCTCTTCTGTCCGCATATTCTTCTGTCAGGTGAGATACCACCTGTGACGTGTCCCATTTCCTGATCTCCTTCCCGCATCCGGGACAGTATGGCGTCGATACCTTTGAATACAACAGCCTGAAAAAGTCGTAGATCTCGGTAAGCGTGCCGACCGTGGAGCGGGAACCTCGCACCGGGTTCTTCTGCTCAAGGGCGACAGAGGGTCTTATGTTACGGATGGCCTCCACCTCCGGCCTGTCCAGCTTTTCGAGGAAGAGTCTCGCATAGGTGGAAATCGACTCTATGAACCTCCACTGCCCCTCTGCAAAGATCGTGTCGAAGGCGAGGGAAGATTTTCCGGAGCCGGAAACTCCGGTCACGGCTATGACCTTATTGTGCGGCAGTCTTAGGCTGATGTTCTTGAGGTTGTTCTGCCGCGCGCCTTCTATTATGAGTTCTCTCACAGACATCCTGATATTTTAACATGCGGACCTGTCATAGCGGCAGGACCGGGTCCAGGCCAAAATCCGCCCTTGACTCCCCACCCCCTACCTGATATATTAGTCGGAAGGAGTAACGGGCATTAGAATCTTACAAATGGTTTCAGGCAGAAGTCTAAAATTCTTGAATTCGCTCTCTCTCTTTTTTTTCATTTTCTACGCAATATCCCCGCTTTGCTACATTCTGTCCGGCAGCGGCAATGTACCTCATACGGTATCAATGTTTTCAAATAACGCCCGCCCCTTCTACTGGGAGCTTGTCTTTTCAAAACTCGCCGCCGTGGACGACGACAAGAACTCTAATTCGGCCATCAAGATCCTCTTTAGAAAGAAACAGGCGACCATACCGGACAGTTCCGATTTCAGGACCGGGCCATCAAGGGACAATGCGTCGATAACCGGCGCCCATTTGGCCCACTCGTTCTGCTCTTTGCGTTCATCAAGGGTCTACCTCAGTTCAGCGAAGTGTCTCGGGGGTTTTCTTTTCTCATATTCAGGCCTCTCTCCGCCTTTTCAGACCTGAACGCAGCGCTCGAATAGTCAACGGCGCTCAAACGGGACAACGTCCTGTTTCGGGCCGTTGCGGCTGGATTCTATTTTCAGGCTGTTTAAGGAGGAATCGTGAAGAGAACATTTTCAGTTTTGGCAATCCTGCTCATCGTAATGGCCGGCTGCGCTCAAAGGAAGATTGTTGCGCCGACTGAGCAGCAACCGTCATCGTCAATGCGCCAATCTTCGGAGCGTAACGCAAATAACAGTACCCCGGAGAATGTGACGGAGCAGAAGCCTGCTAAAATCACGTCTGAAGAGCTTCCCTCGGGCGGCAAGGAACTTCCGACGAAACTGCAGGACGTCCTTTTCGATTTTGACAGTTATGAACTGCGTGGAGACGCAAAACCCATACTCGGTTCTCTGTCGAAGTATCTAATGAAGAACGGCTCGGAGAAGGTGCTGATCACAGGCAATTGCGACGAGAGAGGCACGTCCGAGTATAATCTTGCCCTCGGCGACAGAAGGGCGAAGGCTGCTAAAGACTACCTGCTCTCTCTGGGCGTTCAGGCGTCGAGAATAACAACGCTAAGCTACGGGAAGGAGAAACAGGTCTGCAGCGAACATAAGGAGAGCTGCTGGGCAAAGAACAGAAGGGACCATTTTGTCCTGTTGAAGCATTGAGGATTCGATAGGGCCATCAATCATGCGGATTACCAGATTGTCCTCTTTGCGACCTTGCAGGGGACCGATATCGCTTACAGAAGACTTGAAAAGCGTCACGAAAGGAGGTGAGAAGATGAGGAAGATCGCACTATTATTAGGAGCGTTCACCATTTTATCGTTTTTTTCCTACGGGTGCGCCACAAGGGATTACGTCAAGCAGCAGGTGGACCCGCTGGTCGACAGGATCAGCAAACTTGAGGCTGAGACTCAGGGCCTGAAAGATTGTTGCAGCAAGGCCGATGCAGCTGCGGAAAAAGCAGCGGCTGCCGCAAAGCAGGCTGAGGTAGCGGCCGAAAAATCGAAAAAGGCGTTCGAGTTGCAGCAGAAAAAATAAGGAGTCCGCTGATTGGGCCGCTCTTCCAAAGAGCGGCCCAATCAGCGCCTCTATGGGCGATGATTTTCTCGACTCCCGCAGGAAAATAAGCTCTCCTTTGTTTTATAATTTCAAGTATGTTGAAAGATATCGCCGACAAGGTCAGGTTTGGCAAAAGGCTCAGCGCGGAAGATGCGCTCGCCCTTTTCCGCAGCGAGGACATATTTTCCGTGGCGAGGCTTGCCTCCAGGGTTGCCGCAAAGAAGAACGGCAGGAGAGCGTATTTTGTAATCAACAGACACATTAATCCCACCAATATCTGCATCAACAGGTGCAGGTTCTGCGCCTTCAGCCGTTCGAAGGGGGAGCCGGGCTCCTTCGAGCTGACTATTGAGGAAATCCTGTCCAAGCTCAAGGCCCAAAAGTCGAAAAACAAGGCCGCCCTCCGCGAGATCCATATCGTGGGAGGGCTCCATCCCGACTGGCCCTTTGAGTACTATCAGGAAATGCTTTCGGCGGTCAAGCGCTCCTATCCCCACGCGGCGATAAAGGCCTTCACAGCGGTCGAGATAGACCACTTCTCCGCAATCAGCGGCTTGTCCGCAAACGAAGTCCTGGCGAGGTTAAGAAAGAGCGGCCTTGACGCGATGCCCGGAGGAGGAGCGGAGATATTCGCCCGGGGCGTAAGAAAAAGTCTCTGCCCGGAGAAGATTACGGGGGAGAGGTGGCTCGAGATCCACAGCCGGGCGCATCTCCTCGGCATCCCGACAAATGCGACGATGCTTTACGGTCATATAGAAAGCCTTGAGGAGAGGGTCGATCACTTCCTCAGATTAAGGGACTTGCAGGACAAGACAGGCGGCTTTCAGGCCTTCATTCCCCTCGCCTATCACCCCAGGAACACAGACATCGGAGGCTTCTATTCCTCAGGGATCGACGACCTCAGGACCATAGCCGTCAGCAGGCTCTTCCTCGACAACTTCGACCATATAAAGGCCTATTGGATCATGCTCGGCGAAAAAGTGGCGCAGATGGCGCTGCTCTTCGGAGCTGACGACCTCGACGGGACGGTAGTGGAGGAAAAGATAACCCACTCGGCAGGGGCGATGAGCGGCGAGGCCTTGACGAGGCAGGAGATGGAAAACCTCATCAGAAAGGCCGGGAAGACCCCGGTGGAAAGAGACGCTTTTTACAGTCCCGTCTGACCGCCTCCAGCCATCTCCCTTATATATCTTATCCTCTCCAGGATAGGCGGATGGGAATAGTACATCGCCACATAGAGAGGATGCGGATAAAGGTTCGAGAGGTTCTCTTTCGAGAGCTTTACAAAGGCGCCCGCCATGCCCTGAGCGTCCCCGGTGAGCTCGTAAGATGTCCTGTCCGCCTCCCTTTCATGTCTTCGGGAAAGAGCGTTCATGAGGGGAGTCAAGGCGATGGAGAGGATGCCCCCGACAAAGGCGAGAAGCACGAGCTTCGCAAAAAGAGTGGCTTCAGAAATATGAAAAAGGCGTGTGAGATAATCACCCTGCACAAGTCTGTAGCAAAGATAAAGGGCCGCAAGGGAAAAGACCTCAAGGACCGCCATGGTCTTCAGGAGGTGCCTCTTCTTCCAGTGTCCTATCTCGTGCGCCAGCACAGAAATGATCTCGTTTTGCTCCATGCCTTCAAGGAGCGTATCGTACAGCACGATCCTCTTTGTCTTTCCGATGCCGGTAAAATAGGCGTTAGTATGTCTCGACCTCTTAGATGCGTCCACCCTGAGTATCTTGCGGGCGTGGATCCCGGCCTTTTCCGTAAGTTCGATGATCCTGTCTCTCAGGGACTCGTCCGAAACAGGTGTAAACTTGTTGAAGAGCGGCTCGATCACGTAAGGCGATATGTACATGACGAATATCCCAAAAATGAGGAGGAAGCCCCATACCCACAACCACCAGTGATGCGGACTCGACTGAATAAGCCACAATCCAGCCGGCGCCACGATCGAAAGCATGACCGTGGAGATCAATAGGGACTTGACGAAATCCGATATCCACAGGTGAATGGTCATGGTATTGAAACCGTAGCGGTTCTCTATCCGGAACGTGCTGTAAAGACTGAAAGGCACTGACACGATCTCGCCGGCATAGGACAAAAGGAGAAAGAAAAGCCATCCCGAGACGATAAACGACAGGTTAAGCGAGCCTATCCACGAATTATAGAGGTTGAGAAGCCCGCCGAAGATGAAAAAAAAGGTGACGACATTGCCGGATATGGATGAGATAAAGCTGAAACGGGTCTTCTCTGTCTCGTAGTCCCGAGTCCTTTTCATAAGGCCCTCATCCATCTTACCTTCGAACTCAGGAGGCACGGCCAGTCCGGCTTTCTTCATGCATCTCAGGTTGAGATAACGGACCACGTACTCAAACGCCTCTTTGAGGATGTATAAGCCGAGAATAAGCAAGAGATAAGGGTCCAAAACGCGCCTCGCCGAACTCAAAATTATAAGTTGACAAACTTCTCAAAAATTCCAGTATAATTTTAACAGTTGCGTTTTAATTTTATCTAATAAATTTTCGGGGAACGCGGGAGGAGAGAAGATGGAAAAATCTACCGACAAGGCTACGCTTTCAGCTATCGGGAACGCTGCGAAATCAGGTATCGAGACTGTGTGGGACAGGTATGCCGCCCAGCTGCCCCAGTGCGGCTTCGGACAGACGGGGCTCTGCTGCAGACATTGCCTGCAAGGTCCTTGCAGGATAAGCCCCTTTGAAGACGGACCCAAAACAGGCGTTTGCGGGGCAAATGCCGATGTGATGGTTTCGAGGGGACTATCCAGGGCAGTCGCGGCCGGGACCGCTTCCCATGGCGGACACGCAAAACATATGGCCCACACCCTTTTGAAATCGGCCCAGGGCAAGGCCCCGGATTATCCAATAAAGGACGAGGCGAAGTTGAAGGCGGTAGCAGGCAGGATCGGTGTGAGCACCGAGGGAAGGAGTATAAACGAGATAGCTGCGGATGTGGCAAAAATGGCGCTCGAGGACTTTTCCGAAAGGGAATCTCCTCTCACGTGGGCCGCTACTACCGTCACAAAGGGACGGGTCGATACCTTTCTGAAATTCGGCGTAGTGCCCACCGGGATCGACAGCTCGGTGGCCGAGTCCATGCACAGGACCACCTACGGCGTCGACTCCGACCCTGTCAATATCCTTCTCGGAGCGATCAAATGCGCCCTCGCGGATTATTCAGCCTGCCACATGGCTACGGATATTGCGGACATATTGTTCGGCACTCCCACGCCGGTCGCAACTAGGGCCAACCTGGGCGTCCTGAAGAAGAACGCCGTCAACATTGCCCTTCACGGCCACAATCCCCTCCTCAGCGATATCGTCACACAGGTGGCGGATGAAAAAGGGCTGAACGACATGGCCAGGGCCGCGGGCGCGCCGGAAGGCCTCAACATAGTCGGCGTCTGCTGTACGGGCAATGAGATAATGATGAGACATAAGATACCCCTCGCAACAAGCTCCGTCTCTCAGGAGGCCGCGATCCTCACCGGGGCCCTCGACGCCATGGTCGTCGATTATCAGTGCATTATGCCTTCCCTTCCCGGCATAGCCGAGTGCTATCATACCCGGTTGATCACGACGATGCCCATCGCGAAGATACCGAAGGCCTTGCACATCGAATTCCACGAAGCCACTGCGAAAGAGAGCGCGAGGAAGATTATCGAGACCGCCATCAATGCGTTCAAAAAGAGGGACCCGAACAAGATAAACATACCCGATGTTTCGACCACGGCCTTCGCGGGCTTCTCGACCGAGGCGATAGTGGCTGCGCTATCCCTCGTAAACAAGGAAGACCCCCTTAAGCCGCTGATAGACAATATAGTCGCCGGGAATATCTACGGCGTCTGCCTTTTTGCCGGGTGCAATACCGTCAAGGTCGCACAAGACGCAAATTACATCGCGATGATAAAGGAGCTTGCAAAGAAGAACGTGCTTATCCTTGCGACGGGCTGCGCATCCGGCGCGTTTGCAAGGCAAGGTTTCATGACGCCCGAGGCGACTGAGAAATATGCGGGGCCGGGTCTCAAGGCGGTTCTCACTGCGGTGGGCCAGGCCGCGGGCCTCGGCGGACCATTGCCGCTCGTGCTCCATATGGGCTCCTGCGTAGACAATACAAGGGCCTCTGACGTGGCTGTCGCCGTTGCGAACAAACTCGGAGTGGATCTGCATATGCTCCCTGTCGTGGCCTCGGCCCCGGAACCTGTCACGGAAAAGGCGGTCGCCATTGGAACCTGGGCGGTCGCAGCGGGTCTTCCGACGCATCTCGGTGTTGTTCCCCCCGTGCTCGGCAGCAAGGTCGTCACCGAGGTGCTCACTTCAGCGGCAAAGGACCTTTTTGGGGGTTATTTCATCGTAGAGCCCGACCCGGTAAAAGCGGCTGAAAAACTCATAGCAGTGATAGGCGAGAGGCGCAAAGGCCTCGGTCTGTCCGCATAGGAGGCCACATGAAACAGATATATGTGAGACCCGAAAGGTGCCTGGGCTGCAGAAGCTGCGAGATAGGCTGCGCGGTCCAGCACTCGAAGGAAAAGGAGCTGTTCTCCGCCGTGCTCCAGTCGCCGCCCCCTATGAACAGGCTCTTTGTGGAGGCGACCGATGATTTCAGAATGCCGGTCATTTGCAGACATTGCGAGGACGCGCCCTGCCTGCGCGCCTGCATAAGCGGTTGTCTCTACCGCGACGAAAAGGGTTTTGTGAGACGGAAGAAGGAGCGCTGCATAGGCTGCTGGACGTGTATGATGGTCTGTCCCTTCGGCGTGGTCACACGGGACAAAGAAAAGCATATAGCAGTAAAATGCGACCGCTGCCACAAACTGGACGTGCCTGCCTGCGTGAACTCGTGTCCGACAGGCGCACTCGTGTTCGCTGAGATCGACGATATGCCGAAGGAGAAGAGACAGCGGCTAATATTCGCCGCAGTGAAGGGAGGCGTGTAATGCGCTACGTCATTATCGGCGGCAGCATCGCCGGGATTTCAGCGGCCAAGGAAATACGCAAGGGCAAGCCTTCCTCGGAGATCACGGTTGTCTCGGAAGAGAAGACAAAGGCCTATTACAGGCCGATGATACCTTACCTGATCGAAAAGGAAGGCATCGACGTGGCCTTTCCTGAAGACCTGGAGGGAAAATACGGACTCAAATATGTCTTCGAAAGGGCTGTGGGCATCGATGTGCCGGCGAAAGAGGTCAGGCTGTCTTCGGGAAGACTTGTTTACGACAGGCTCCTCATCGCGACGGGAAGCGGCCCGATTATGCCTGATCTGCCCGGTCTCGCCGGCAGCGGGGTTTTCCCTCTGAGGACAATGGAAGACGCACTCGGGATAAAGTCCTTCGCGAGAGGGAAAAGGATCGCCGTTGTAATGGGCGGGGGGTTTGTAGGGACAAAGGCGGCTATTGCCCTGCGGAATCTCGGCATGGAAGTTACGATGATCGAAAAGCTCGGACAGGTGCTGCCGCAGAGATTAGACGAAAGGGCCTCGAAGATCGTTTCTGACCTGATAAAAGCCGCAGGCATCAACATCATATTGAATGATTCGATCGCGGAGATAATTCGATCTTCTGGCGCCGTGAAATCTGTGAGGCTTTCATCGGGGGCGGCGCTGGAGGCCGACATAATTGTGATCGGCGTGGGGACAAGACCGAACGTCGAGGCCTTCAGGGATTCGGGCATAAGGATCAACAAAGGCATTCTCATAAACGAACTCCTCCAGACAAGCGTCGCAGATATATATGCCGCCGGAGACGTTGTAGAATATGAGGACCTGATTTCGGGTGTGCCTTCGGTCAGCGCCCTCTGGACCAATGCGGAAGAGATGGGCAGGTTCGCAGGCAAGAACATGGCGGGCGGAAAGATAAAATACAGAGGGTTCCTCTCTGTGATGAACTCCACCGATATTTTAGGAGTGCCCGTGATCTCGGTCGGAACAATAGAACCCGCCGGCAAGGAATACGATGTAATCGTCGAAGACGACCTTGATCGCTATCGGAAGCTCGTCTTCAAGGGCGATTCGCTTGTTGGAGCGCTATTCGTCGGGGACGTGACCAACGCGGGTATCTATACGAATCTCATCAAGAACAGGATACCGCTTGGCGATTTGAAAGAGGCGGCGATACAGGGAGAGCTCCAGTATATCGATTTTGTAGCCGGGGCGCCGGCGCAGGGGCTTGCGGTTTAAGGCGACCTAATACGGCCCGAGCCGTATTTGCTCAAGTCATTGAGAGATAAAGAGACCGGTCCGCGTACTCCAAATCGATCATCTTGTCACGTCAACGGTCCCTATATGACAAAATGGGAGAGTCAAGGCATTATTGCCCTGAACATTTTATGCTTTTGACACTTCATACTTGACCGGCAAAAGTCTGTCAAGAGAAACGTGCTGTGACGCGTCAAGAATCTCTATGCCGATAATCCTGTCATTCTCGCCGATATCAAGGACTATGTCCTCCGAAACTCTTTTGTTAATCACATCCTGCTTCTTGTCATCAAGCCTGATGTAAAGAAGGTCTGTCTTGTCGTTGTAAACAATGTTCATTTCACACCTCCCATCACTGAGTCAATGGGGTCATCAATGGGGTCAGGCTTGACTATTGACATTTGCCTTCCTGGCCTTCAACGTTGTAATTACTTGCGCCGTGTCTTTTCCAATCTCCTCCCTCTCCTTTATGTGGGGGGTGATCAGCGCCGGGTCCTTTCTCATATATCCTGCGATCTCTTTTCCCCTGTAGCCATATTCATGCGCCACGACGCTCAGCATTTTCCTTCCGCGCGTAATATCCCTATCCTTGCCCTTCAGCCTCATATCCCTAAGAGTTATTCCGAATGTCTCCTCGATTGCGCCGGCAATGGCCGCCAAAGTATATTCTTTTTCCTTCCTGCCAGGCACGATTGATGCCTCGCTCTTGCCCATGACGGTGTCTGCAAATTGTTCGTCTCCCAGGATTCTCTTATCAATCGTGCAGTATATGTCCTTCTTCTTCACAGGTATCCCGTCCTCAACATATGCCCGATACAGACGCCGCGCCTTTCCTTTGTCTTCCGAAAATATCCTCAAAACTTGTTCCTCATCCACGATACTCTTCCTAACAGGTTTGAGGTACGTAAGATGGCTGCTCCACGGATACTCCTCTGGGCTTTTGATCACCCGCGCCCTTACCGGATTTAGGTGAATGTATTTGACAAGGGATAGCAGATAATTGTCTCGGTCGCAGAGTATGGCCTTGTATCTGCCCTGAAAAAGATGCCCGACGGTTCTGTATTTTCTGTTAAACCACGCCGTATAGCTCTGGTTGATTCCCTGTAGTATCTTCGAAAGTGGAATTTCCCTTGTCTCTATGAGGAGATGGACATGGTTGTTCATGAGCACGTATGCATATAGATGGTGTTTATAACGGTCTTTGTACCCGGCAAGTATCTCATGATACTTGCCAAAGTCTTCCTCGTGCCTGAATATCTTCTGCCTCTGGTTGCCCCGGGTTATTACGTGATAAAATGCACCCTCAAATTCTATCCTCGGCTTGCGCGCCACAAACAAACACTATCACCACACCCGTACAATGTCAATAGTCAAGTCTGACCCCATTTTAGTCATCCTCACCATTTTAGTCATCCTCATTCGTAAAGCCTTGCGGGTCATTGATGCCTCTCATCATGCCTCCTATGATGATGTCGTTCATCAACTATACCCTATGCATATAAACATTGAAAGTAGTTTTTCAGCACCCTGTTAGATCTCGCATTTGGTATAGCTTCCGTCGTGCTGATGCAAGTTATCAATTCAGCTCAGGCTTTTATCGGATACAAGACCTTAATAAGTATCATTGATTTAGCTATGTTATTTTATCTCGCTTTCTTTAACAGCTGGGTTGCGGAAATTTATTGAGCAGACGAAGGGAAAGTTTAAGTTTGAGGCTTGAATGAGACCAGAGGTTGTTCTTTGATATTTCTTTCCAAGCGAAACATATTTCGCCCCGGACTTTAGATGGCCTTTTGGGCGGCTCTACCGACAACTGCGCAAAACCGCGCTTCAGGCCAGATAACTTATCCCAAAAGAAACAAGCATTGCCGCGGGTGAAGGACATCCGCGGTGTACATCCAGAAACTCGCGGCGACTAGAATCCGATGATTAGAAACGCTAGCTACGAAATGAGCTGATGAAAAGCTGGCTTTGTAATGGACAAGGCGGACGAAACTACGGCGCATGCGGATAGCCACTGTGCTAAAACTTCAGGCCCATAAAGCAAAACATAAGGCAAAAAAAGCCATTGAAAAACTTTGTCTCCCGGACTATTATATAGCCGGCGTTAAGGGCTAAATAAATCTGCCTATATCGGGGACCAACGTCCTAAATCGAGGTGCTCAATGAAGACAAGGCTTTCTTTTGCGCAAAAGGGTTCGCCGCTTTATCATTCCGCGCTTATGATGGACATGTGGACCTTCCTGCCCTCAGAGCTGCGTAGATGAAAATCAGAATGGATGCATTTCTGCCGAAAACGAGAATTGCCAAGAAAAATCAAATCCCGGCACTCTCCGCGCGTCTCGTTGACCTATCTTTCGTCCTGGTCTTTGCCCTCGCTCTCTTTTTCAACGGGGCGGCGGATGCGTCAACACTCACGGTAACGAACGCCAACGATAGCGGCCCGGGTTCCCTACGCGACACGATCGCGGCAGCCTCGGCAGGTGACACAATCAACTTCAATGGGGATTACACCATCACGCTCGCAAGCACGCTAACGATAACCACGAACCTGACGATTGACGGCGAGACGCACTCCATTACCATAAGCGGAAACAGCTCTTATCGGGTTTTCTACGTCAGCGCGGGCGTAACGGCCAGCCTGCTGAACCTCACTGTATCGGGCGGTTCCGCCGATAGCGGCGGAGGGGTTTACAACGCCGGCACACTCAATCAGGACCATTGTACATTTACCGGTAATTCGGCAGTATACGACGGGGGAGCTATTTATAACAGCGGTACACTCACCATAACGAACAGCGCTTTCAGCGGTCCAGCTATGGGAAGCGCCAACAATGCAAGCTCGGGCAACGGTGGCGCAATCTGCAATTCCGCGGCCGCCACCTTGACTGTGACAGGCTGCACATTTACGAACAACGATACATGGGGCGGGACTTCTACGGGCGGCGCAATATACAGCGACGGCATTCTGACGGTGGCCGACAGCGCATTTATCGGCAACTTCGGCTACTGGGCGGGAGGGGCGGTATACAGCGATGCTGGCGGAGCGCTCACGGTAACGGGAAGTACTTTCCAGGACAATCAAGCCTATTTGGGCGGCGGCGGCGCGATTTCGAGCAGTGGCAGCGACGGCATGGTGACGGACTGTGTATTCTCCGGCAATGTCACGATCTTTAATGGCGGCGGTATCATTAATTTTGGAAGTCTCACCGTCAGGAACAGCACTTTCTCGGCCAATAAAGCCGAAACTACGATCACTGGGTGGCCCAGCATGGGAGGGGCGATCTTCAGCAGGGGCCCTCTCACGGTCTCAGGAAGCACATTTGAGGGCAACCAATCTTCGGCTCCGACAGGCGGCTACGGGGGGGCGGTCGCGGCCGGAAACACGGAAGTTATCTTGACCAATAACACCTTCGTCAGTAACAGCGCAACTTCAGCCGGCGGGGCAGTGTATGCTGGCTCAGACAGCGTATCGGCATTGAACCTGACCAACAACACCCTTGCGGAGAATACGGCCACAAGCGGCAACTCCATTTATTATTATGAGCAGGGACTGGCAGGCACCATAACGGTAAACCTGTACAATAATATCCTGCTCGCGGGGGCCGCGGGCGGAAACTGCGCATCAGGCGGTATTATTACCACCACTGCGTCGAACAACCTGGCCGATGACGCCACCTGCGGCGCAGGCTTTACCAATTCGTCCTCGATCCTGCTTGGGACACTCGACAATTATGGAGGACCGACGCAGACGATCCCGCTGCTTCCCGGCTCCTCTGCCATAGACGCGGGTGATGATGCGACCTGCGCTTCGACAGACCAGCGAGGCATAACGCGTCCGCAGGGCAGCCACTGCGACATCGGCGCGTTTGAGGTTGTGCCGATAACATTTACGACATCGAGCAGCGCGCCTCTTTGCAGCTATTCATCGGACGGAAGCATCACGATAAGCGCATCGGGAGGGACCGGCATGCTTACATATTCGGTAGATAACGGCTCGACCTTCCAGGCCTCAGATGTCTTTAACAGCATTGCCGGAGGCACATACAACATCGCGGTCGAAGACATGCTCGGCTTTACCTCAACCGGAAGTGTGACACTCACGTCGCCTCCTGCAATTTCACTTGCACCAACAGGCACAAATCCAAGCTGTAACGGCTCTTCCGACGGAAGCATATCAATAACAGCATCCGGCGGAACAGGAACGCTTGCCTACTCGGACGATGGAGGCTCTACCTTCCAGTCGCCGAACAATTTCACCGGTCTTTCCGCAGGGACCTACAACCTTTCGGTGAAGGACGCAAACAAGTGCGTTCAAACGGGCAGCGCAACCCTTACAGACCCTCCTGCCCTTACGGTGACCACAAACCCGTCAAGTCAGACAGTCTTCTTCGGAAACAGCGTCTCATTTACTGCCGCTGCAAGCGGCTCTCCGGCGCCTTCGGTAAAATGGCAGTCAAGCTCTGACGGTACGACCTGGGGCGATATCTCAGGGGCCACGGGCGCGTCATATTCATTCACCCCGACAATGTCGGACAGCGGAAAGCAATTTCATGCTCTATTTACTAATACATGCGCAAGCGTTGCAACAACTGCAGCAACATTGACGGTAAACAAGGCCGACCAGGCAACACTTACCCTGAACGCCGGATCGCCTCTGACCTACGGCTCAACGGAAACACTAAGCACAACAGGCGGAAGCGGAACCGGAGCGGTAACGTACAGCGCAGGCATATCGACCGGCTGTTCGGTGACGGGTAGCACACTTTCGGTAACAAATGCGGGCGGCACTTGCTCTGTGACTGCTATGAAGGCGGCAGACGCAAATTATAATCAAGCGACCTCATCGGCAGTAATAGTAACGCTTCAGGAGGCGACCCAGACGATTTCAATAACAACGCCTGCCCCCGGCACAGCCACATATAAAGCGACCTTCAATGTGGCTGCGACTTCTAGTTCGGGACTTCCTGTTGCGATAACGACATCCGGGTCTTGCAGCGGAAGCGGAACAGGCTCGGCCACTATAACAATGACAAGCGGCACGGGCACATGTACCGTCTATTACGACCAAGGCGGCAATGACGATTACAGTGCCGCTTCCGAGCTTAGCGATATGACTACCGCCTCCTATCCGACCCACGTGGTGATGCCGGATGCAACGGGCAATGGGAATATCATACTTGATGCCGGCAACGGCTGCGCTTTTACTTCCTGGGGCAAAGAGACTTCGGCGCAGGCGGGCAATGATCCGGCCTATAACTACCCTTACGGCCTCGTGGAGTTTACGCTGAACTGCTCTTCAGCTGATGTAGCGATAACATTCCCGAATAGCCTATCGGGTATGACTTACAGGAAATACGGCCCTACCCCCTTATACAAGAATTTACCTGAGAACCCGAACCCGCATTGGTATGACTTTATGTATGACAATACGACAGGCGCACAGATTAGCGGCAATCAGGCCGTCCTGCATTTTGTAGATGGCCAGAGGGGAGATGATGATCTTCAGGCAAACGGCGTAGTAGTCGACGCTGGAGGGCCGGCCCAGCCAAATGGAAACGATGCGGTTGCCGTGCCCACGATGACGGAATGGGGGATGCTTGCATTCCTAGTATTTGCCGGCGCCGGCGCTGCCTATTCTCTGGGAAAGCGGAGAAGGACGGCAGGCTAAATAGTACAGATTATTTGAGAGTGAAGAAGAGCGGGTGAAACATCCCGCCTTTTTTCTAATTCGGTCAGAATTCAAGTTTGTAACTAGTGTAAAAAACTTGCCAGCACTCCTGAACAGTTCCCCTTACGATCTCTCCAAGGTGATCCTTCACCTGATCCTCGTCGATCTGGATAATTTTGCCCCTCTTTGCGTTAGAATGTTCTTGGGTCATGGTGTTCCTCCTCCGGTAAAGTGTTTTTGGCGAAATTACATTACCAGATTCAAGGTCACCATGACTCAATTGTGCGAAAAATAGTTTACATTATCTCGGGGGTATTGCGCTGTCGAGCGCAGCTGAAAGTTTCTTCAGATCTTTCTTCACTGGAGTCGGCGCGTCATCAGAAAGGGTCAGGTCAATGGTCAATGGGGTCAGGCTTGACTATTGACATTTGCCTTTCTGGCCTTCAACGTTGTAATTACTCGCGCCGTGTCTTTTCCAATCTCCTCCCTCTCCTTTATGTGGCGGGTGATCAGAGCCGGGTCCTTTCTCATATATCCTGCGATCTCTTTTCCCCTGTAGCCATATTCATGCGCCACGACGCTCAGCATTTTCCTTCCGCGCGTAATATCCCTATCCTTGCCCTTCAGCCTCATATCCCTAAGAGTTATTCCGAATGTCTCCTCGATTGCGCCGGCAATGGCCGCCAAAGTATATTCTTTTTCCTTCCTGCCAGGCACGATTGATGCCTCGCTCTTGCCCATGACGGTGTCTGCAAATTGTTCGTCTCCCAGGATTCTCTTATCAATCGTGCAGTATATGTCCTTCTTCTTCACAGGTATCCCGTCCTCAACATATGCCCGATACAGACGCCGCGCCTTTCCTTTGTCTTCCGAAAATATCCTCAAAACTTGTTCCTCATCCACGATACTCTTCCTAACAGGTTTGAGGTACGTAAGATGGCTGCTCCACGGATACTCCTCTGGGCTTTTGATCACCCGCGCCCTTACCGGATTTAGGTGAATGTATTTGACAAGGGATAGCAGATAATTGTCTCGGTCGCAGAGTATGGCCTTGTATCTGCCCTGAAAAAGATGCCCGACGGTTCTGTATTTTCTGTTAAACCACGCCGTATAGCTCTGGTTGATTCCCTGTAGTATCTTCGAAAGTGGAATTTCCCTTGTCTCTATGAGGAGATGGACATGGTTGTTCATGAGCACGTATGCATATAGATGGTGTTTATAACGGTCTTTGTACCCGGCAAGTATCTCATGATACTTGCCAAAGTCTTCCTCGTGCCTGAATATCTTCTGCCTCTGGTTGCCCCGGGTTATTACGTGATAAAATGCACCCTCAAATTCTATCCTCGGCTTGCGCGCCACAAACAAACACTATCACCACACCCGTACAATGTCAATAGTCAAGTCTGACCCCATGT
>JAJYIF010000042.1 GCA_021790195.1 Nitrospirota bacterium | reverse complement strand
TGCCTCTGGTTGCCCCGGGTTATTACGTGATAAAATGCACCCTCAAATTCTATCCTCGGCTTGCGCGCCACAAACAAACACTATCACCACACCCGTACAATGTCAATAGTCAAGTCTGACCCCATGTCATGTGGCTCAGATCGGTTGTTGTTTTATTTTTCATTTTAATTCTTTGGAGATAGGAATATGGTTATTATCGCTGCTATAGCGGCAACAACTGCGGCAATAGCCGCTATTATTGCAATTGTCTTTTCATGTCGTGCTATTCGTAGTGCTTCTTTGGCGGTATCGTTGGCCTCGCGTGCAAGTTTGTTGGCTTCTAAATCTCGTTCTTCTTGTTCTGATCGTTCCTTGGCGTTTATGAGAGATAGAGCGAATTGATAAGAAGAAGAGTCTTGTTCACCGACGTATATTTTGCCGTTGTTGATTGCATCTCGCGCTTCTGCCGCAGACAGTGGGGCGAGTGCGTCAAATATATTTTGATGTTCCATATTTATTTACTGCGCCCTGCGCGTATCTGCGCCAACATTTTTTTTGAGCTGACTATTCAGATTTGCTGAATTATAGGATTAATCCAAGGGAGTGTCAATATAATTTCCTGTCCAACCGGGTAGCCACAGCGATAATAAACGACAATTATTGCAACCGCAATAATTATAACGCGTCTATATAATAACGACTTAATTTTATCCTTACTATTATGCCGCGCTTCTCGCAGAGGATAGAAAAATACGTCCGGTGTTGATTTTCGAGACTACCTGATCGTACCCGACTTGGGCGTTATCCTTCGCCGCTTTCTTAGATTTATCTCTCAGAAGCCGGCTTCGAAATCACCCCGCCGCCGATCACAGTGTCGGCATCATAAAACACCGCGCTCTGGCCCGGGGCAGGCGCCCATTGGGGTTCGTCATAGACCACTCTCACAGTATTGCCATCAAGGGCAGTAATAGTCGCAGGCTCGTCTTTCATCATGGAGCGGACCTTGACGGAAGCATGAAAACTGAATTCCTCCAGCCCACTCTTCACTGACGCATTCCCTACAGAATCATAACTCCCCCTCCCCCCTCTTATCTTAAGAGGGGGTGCCGGAGGCAAGGGCGTTATCTTAAGGGCATATTGAGAGTAAGCAAGCCAATTTACATTCTCCACCAAGAACTCCCTAGCCATTGCGGATTCACGCGGACCGACATACACAGCGTTCTCTGAGGGCAAAATTTTAGCCACATATAAGGGGCTGCCGGTAGCAATGCCGGTCCTCTTCCTCTGGCCGACCGTATAATTATGAATACCCTTGTGCGTTCCGAGCGTCTTGCCGGTCTCCACATCTATTATGGGTCCCTCTTTTGGTCCGGCAATATTATCGAGCAGCTTGAAATACTTCCTGTCTTCGATGAAACATATCTCCTGGCTTTCCGGTCTCTCTGCCGCGGGCAGATTCAATTCACGCGCAATACGCCTGACCTCTTCCTTTTTCTTATCCCCGAGGGGCAGTATAAGGCGATTCAACTCCTCCCGGCCAAGAACATACAGGACATATGATTGATCCTTCTTAGGATCAACACCTTTTTTCAGATATGTTATATTTCGACTCCCGAGTTCTGACTTCTGACTTCTTTCTATTTTGGCGTAATGTCCTGTCGCGATATATTCAGCCTTTTTCTCATCCGCTGTTTTCAATAGATAGGGAAACTTTATGTGTTTATTGCAGAGGATACATGGGTTGGGAGTCATGCCTTTTGCATAGGCGTCAATAAAAGGCTCTATGACATGGGCCATGAATTCATCTCTCAAATCCAGTGCGGTATGTTTGATGCCGACGCGCCCGGCGGTCCTTGCAGCATCGTTTATGGATTCGAGAGAACAGCATCCCGTGAAGGTATTCCTCAACCGCGCCTCGTAAAGGATGAAGCTCACACCCTCGACTTCATAACCCTGTTCCTTGAGAAGATAGGCGCTCACGGAAGAGTCCACCCCCCCGCTCATGCCGACGATTACCTTCATTTCTTATGATAACAGAATACTATTTCGAGAAGCTCTGGGCCGGCCTGCTGAAGGGCTCACAACGCCGGTGACCGGGACATTGCTGAAAAAGGCGATGTCCCGGTCACATCGCTGAGGTCCTCATTCACTATGCTATAATTCCCCATGAACCTCTACCTCATCGACGGCAACTCCTACGTCTATCGCGCTTTTTACGCCATTAAAGGGCTCACCAACTCAAAGGGTTTTCCCACAAACGCTATCTATGGTTTCACTAATATGCTCCTCAAGATATTGAGGGAGAAAAAGCCCGATGGGATTGTCGTTTCCTTCGACTCACCCGTGCCCACGGAAAGACACCGGATGTTCGAGGCATACAAGGCCCAGAGACCGGAGACACCTGGAGACCTTGTCCAGCAGTTTCCGCACATAAGAAAGATGATCGACGCCTTCAATATAAAGATCTTCGAGGTCCCAGGCTACGAGGCGGATGACCTCCTTTCCACAATCGCCGTTAAGGCGGCCGGCGGCGGGGCGGACGTCTTTATAGTGACGAGCGACAAGGACATGCTCCAGATCGTGGATGAGAGGATAAAGATTTATGATCCGGTCAAGGACCGGGTGCTCGACAGGGAATATGTGAGAGAAAAGTTCGGTGTCGGGCCCGAAAGGGTGGCTGAGTTCATGGCCCTGACGGGAGACGCAGTAGACAACATACCCGGCATAAAGGGCATCGGCGAGAAGACCGCAAGGGAATTGCTCTCGGATGTGCAAAGCCTTGAAGAGCTCCTCACTCATCCCGAAAAGATAAAGAGGGAAAAGCTCAGAAACCTTGTCGCTGAAAATGCGGAGATGGTGAGGTTGAGCAAGAAACTCGCAACCGTCGATACTTCGGCGCCGGTCGATGCGGACATCTCCGAATTCGGCGTGCGGGAACCCAACTGGGCGATGCTCCTGTCTCTGTTCCGCGAGTTTGAATTCGGGAGCCTGCTGAAGTTGATCCCCTCGGCAAAGAGTGAAAGACGATATGAGGCCGTCCTGACGACCGAAAGACTGAGAGACCTGATCTCTTCGCTCAAGGGCGCTTTTGCCTTTGATCTCGAAGCCACGGGAAGGAACGCCCTCAGAGACAACATTATCGGCCTGGCCATAAGCAGCGAGAAAGGCAGGGCATATTACATACCCTTTGAACATACGTATGAGAACGCGCCCGTGCAGCTGAACAAGAAGGAAGTCCTCGGACTTTTCTCGCCCATATTCGGAAGCGAAGGGATTACAAAAATCGGCCACAACCTGAAATACGACCTCGAACTGCTCAGGCGCGAGGGCGTGGATGTGCGGGGACGATTGTACGACACGATGCTTGCGTCATATCTCATCAATCCGAATAAGGCGGAACACAGCCTGGGCGACGTTTCCTTCGAGTATCTCTCTTATCGCAAGAAAACGTTTCAGGAAGCAATAGGAAAGAAGGCCTCGTTTTCTGAAGTCCCGATTGAGGATGCCGTGCCTTATGCCGCCGAGGATGCATGCCTGGCTTTCGAATTGAAGGAGCTCCTGTTTGAAAGGCTCGAACAGGAAGGACTCTATAAGCTCTACTTCGACATAGAAATGCCCCTGATCCGGGTGTTGATCGAGATGGAGGAAGCGGGCTTTAAAGTGGACGTGGATAAGCTCACCGATATGTCAAAGGAACTCTCGGGGGAACTCGACTCGATCCAGAAGAGGATATATTTCCTTGCAGGAGAGGAATTCAATATCAACTCTCCCAAACAGCTGAGCAGGGTATTGTTTCATACGCTCGGGCTGAAGCCCGGCAGGAAGACTAAGACGGGCTATTCCACCGAGATGGGCGTGCTTGAAGAGCTTGCGGAGACACACGACCTGCCCGGCGAGATACTGAATTACAGAAGTCTCAGCAAGCTGAAGTCAACTTATACCGACGTGCTGCCGAACCTTATCAATCCGAATACCGGCCGCATTCACACTTCCTTTAATCAGACCGTGGCCGCCACCGGAAGGCTCAGCAGCAGCGACCCGAACCTCCAGAATATTCCCATCCGGGGCGAATGGGGAAGGAGAATAAGGGAGACCTTTGCGGCAGGGCCCGGCAAGCTGATAATCTCGGCGGACTATTCGCAGATAGAACTGAGGATACTCGCTCATCTGAGCGGAGACGGGGGACTTATAGATGCCTTTATGTCGGAAGTGGACATCCATACGCGAACCGCGTCAGAGATTTTCGGAGTGGTTGCGGACAGGGTCACCCCTGAAATGAGACGGGTGGCAAAGACGGTGAATTTCGGGGTCGTCTACGGGATAAGCCCTTATGGTCTCTCGGAGGCGCTGAACATATCGAGGGATGACGCAAGGAGATTCATCGACGGCTATTTCTCACGGCACGAAGGGGTGAAATCCTATATAGAGCGGACATTGAAGGAGGCAACGGACAGGGGCTATGTGGTCACCATGTTCGGGAGGAAGAGAAGCGTGCCCGAGCTTAAGAGCCGCAACACCACTACAAGGTCACTCGGGGAGAGACTCGCCGTCAACTCGCCGATTCAGGGCACGGCCGCGGACATCATAAAGATCGCGATGATAAACATCTCCGGGAGGTTGAAAGACAGGGAGCCGGCGGCGAGGATGGTGCTCCAGGTGCATGATGAGCTCGTCTTCGAGCTGCCGGAAGAGAAGCTTGCCGGGGTGATGGAGATCGTCAAGAGAGAGATGGAAGGCGCTGCTTCCCTTTCGGTCCCGCTAAAGGTTGAAGCCGGTTACGGCAGAAATTGGGCCGAGGCCCATGGCTGACGAAAAGGGCTATTGGTCCCAGTTGTTTATGTCTTTGTCCTCTTTCTCTCCGCCGGGGTTGCCGTCTCTTCCGTATGAATATATGTCGAAATCCCCGTGAGTGCCCGGACATTCGTAGTGATAAGGCCTGCCCCAGGGGTCGTTCAGCAGAGAGTTTTTAACGTAAGGGCCGTCCCATTTCTCCACCCCGGGGTTTGCTACGAGAGCGCTCAGGCCTTCCTGCGTCGAGGGATACCTGCCCGTGTCCAGCCTGAATTTGTCCAGCCCATCTTCGAGGCTCGCAATCTGGCTTTTGGCCGCTGACTGCTGGCTCTTGCCGAGCTGCTTGATAAGTCCTGGAGCAACAAGTGTGGCCAGGAGGCCGATAATGACCATAACAACCAAAAGTTCGACAAGGGTAAATCCTCCAGAGCAGGATATGTTAAACCTCTTTTGCATCTTCTTCTCCTCTATTGACTGAAAGGTTTAGTTCATTTAAGCTAACAATAAATTTCCCCATAAGTCAATACGGAGGTCTTTATGAAATATCAAATCGGTAAGACAGGGAGGGTCGTTGTTGCAAGGTTCGGGGACAAAGACGAAATCCTCGGCAATCTCGCCCTCATCGCAAAGAAAGAGAACATCAGGGCCGCCGCCTTCTATCTCGTAGGCGGAATGCGCGAGGCAAGGATAGTCGTCGGACCTGAAAAGGAGGAAATACCGCCTGTCCCGCAGTGGAGGGCGCTCGGAGAGAGCCATGAGGTGACCGGCTTCGGCACGATATTCTGGCAGGGCGATGAACCCAAGGTCCATTTCCACGGGGCTTTCGGTAAGGGCGACAAAGTTAAGGTTGGATGTGCGCGCGAAAAGACCGAGACGTTCCTCGTGCTCGAAGCGGTGATCATCGAGATGGAGGGGATCAATGCCGTCAGGGAATTCGATCCGGCTTCGGGAATGACGCTGCTGAAACTGTAATATGCCGCCGGGAAATATCTTGATATTCTAACTATGAAACCATGTCGCATTCATAAAGTTTTTTAGGCTTCATGCCCAACGAATTGCAACGTTAGGGTTCACTTGCAATAATATGATTACGCGCATAGCGTGCGTACCGCAGCCTTGCTATAATTCCCGATAGAAGCACCAAGAAAATTTTCATACCGGAGGCATCAGATGGAACTTACAGCCAAGACCAAGATTTCTTCTCTTCTGGCATCTTACCCGTTTCTCAAAGACTTCATGATCAATCTCAATCCTAATTTTAAGGCCCTCGATAATCCTGTAATGATGAAGACCCTCGGAAGGCTGGCCACCCTTAGCCAGGTCGCCATGGTCGGAGGGACCGACCTCAAAGAGCTCATGGGCAGAATCGCCGAAGAGATCAGACAGAAGACCGGCGAAGGCGTTATTGTCGGCGCAGATATTTCTCCTGCCGAAGACAGGCAGGAAATACTGAAGGGAATCATCAAGGACATACACAAGGGCGTGGATGTGAATATTCTCAAAAAGAGGTTTCTCGACCTGATCAAGGACGTTTCTCCCTCGGAGATAGCGGCCATGGAGCAGAAACTCATCGAGGAAGGCATGCCCGAGCAGGAGGTGAAAGGGCTCTGCAGCGTCCATGTCGAGGTCTTCAAGGAATCTCTCGAAAAGAAGTCCCTGCCCGGTCTTTCGGCCGGACATCCGGTGCATACCCTCATGCTCGAAAACAGATACGCCGAAGGCATCATGTGCGAGATAGAGGAATTGAAAGATTACAAGGAGCTTTCGGGGTTTCTGACCCGGCTGAATGAGATTGAGAAGCACTACCTGAGGAAGGAAAACCAGCTCTTCCCGGCGCTCGAGGCAAAAGGGATCTCGGGGCCTTCAAAGGTAATGTGGGCACTGCACGATGATATAAGGGCGATGTTCCGGGATGTTATGCGGAAGGCGCGTGAAGGCTCTGTCAGGCAGATCGAGGTCAAGGCGCTGCTCAATATGATAAATGACATGATTTACAAGGAAGAGCGTATCCTTTATCCGATGGCGCTCGAAACACTGACGGACGAAGATTGGTTAAAGGTCAAGAAGGGAGAGGAAGAGATCGGTTATGCCTGGCTCGGGACTGTCGAGGCATGGCAGCCTTCTATCGTGAGCGGTCAACAGGTCGTGTCAGTCGACAAGATCGGTAGCTTGAATCTCGATACTGGACAGATAACTGCCGAGCAGGTGAACCTCATCCTCACCAACCTTCCCGTCGATATATCCTTTGTGAATGAAAATGACGAGGTCGTATATTATTCGCAGACAAAAGAAAGGATCTTCCCGAGGAGTCCCGGCATCATCGGGAGGACAGTCCAGAACTGCCACCCTCCAAAGAGCGTCGATATCGTCCAGAAGATTTTAGACGCCTTCAAGAAAGGCGAAAAAGACAGCGCCGAATTCTGGATCCAGATGAAGGGACGCTTCATTCACATCAGATATTTCGCGGTCAGAGACAATGCAGGAAAGTACAGAGGCACCCTCGAAGTCAGCCAGGACGTTACAGGCATAAGGGCACTGTCAGGGCAAAAGAGACTGCTGCAGTGGGATTAGATTGAAGTTCGGGAGACCGAGATTGCCGGGAAGCATTGGTCGGCAATCATAACTTACAGGACTGATAAGATAAGGATCATTTCGGTGCGGCTCTTGATCCTTCAAGAAAGCCGATTATCTCCTTCATGTCCTCCGGCATCGGGCTCGCAAACTCCATATATTCGCCGGAGGCGGGATGCCTGAACCCAAGCATTTCAGCATGGAGCATCTGACGGGCAATCGAAAGCCTTTTCTTATGCAGTTCAACCTCGGTTTTTCTGCCGTAGGTCTTATCACCGAGGACGGGATAGCCTATGGAAGAGAGGTGTACCCGGATCTGGTGGGTCCTGCCCGTTCCAAGGCGCAACTCCAATAATGTTGCAACACCAAATCGTCTGAGGACCTTCCACTTCGTGACGGCCTCTTTGCCCCTCCTCACCCTTGTCGACATCTTCTTTCTGTCCGATTCCGAACGCCCTATGGGCGCCGCTACCTCACCCGCGTCACTCTTTATATTCCCATAGACAAGGGCGATATACTTCCTGTTGATGCTCCTCTCCCTGAACTGCTCAACAAGATCATAATACGCATCGTCGTCTAGGGCGACCACCATGACTCCGGAAGTTTCCCTATCGAGCCTGTGAACGACGCCGGGACGCAAAGGACCGCCCACGACAGCAAGTCTCTTGCAGTGATGCGCAAGGGCGTTCATCAGCGTATCGTGAGTGTGACCTGCTGACGGATATACCACCATGCCCGCCGGCTTGTCCACAACGGCAACATATTCGTCTCTATAAAGTATCTTTATTGGTATCGGCTCAGGAACGAGCCCTTCAGCCTCCTTTTCGGGCAAGTTGAGCGCAATAGCGTCTCCTGCCTTCAGCCTGTAATTCTGATCGCAGGGAACGCCGTTGACTATGACGTTGCCGCCCCCGATGAGTCTTTGCAGCTGAGAGCGGGTGATCCCGGTCTTGTCGGCAAGAAATGCATCGAGCCGCTGACGGGCCTCCGGGGCTTCGACTGTTATCTCTATGCTGCCGTCCATGTAACATTATACTTTATCCATCTTTCCTGAGACCCATAAATAGCGGTACGGCATCCTCACGCGAACTCGCAAAGACGCCGGGAAAGAGCAAAATTGACTGTTTGGTTTCCCTGGACACTTTGCGCCTGCCTGCTGGTAGGCAGGGCTTCGGGCGGGAATTGAAAAAATCTTTCCCCGGAAACAGCCGGTATGATAGAATAGCCCGAAATGGGTGACGGCATTACCCTCCATATCCTCGGCGACTACGGCCCATTTTCGAGGATGGGCAAGAGCATCGGCTATCAGATAGCCGTGGGTGAATCGCGTTATCTCATAGACTGCGGCGCTCCCCTCTTTCAGCAGATAGGCGGTCACATGCTCAAGGGGATAAAGGGGCTGATAATCACCCACTGCCACGATGACCACAAGAGGTGGTTTTCCGACCTTGCACTTTTCAATATGTACGCGCCGGATTTTTCCACAAGGGTCTCTCTCCTCACCTCCGAGGACGTCCACCAGGAAATAATCAGGTCCTCGGGTCCGGCCCTCGACAAAAGCCTTTCATCGGACTCAAAAAACGTGACGGATATAGGCTACGAGGATTATGTCGAGCACACAATGCTCGGCCCCCGCGCAAGATACAGAATAGTTTCGAAAGACGACGGGGCCGGGAAGACGAGGCTTTGCGTTACCGGCGAAGACGGCGCGGAGGTCGGTCCAGACAGGGCGAAGATAATAATAAACCCGAAGACAAAGATGCCGAGATTGCTTTTCAAGGACCCTGATTACAGCGAATGGGTTGAGCCGGACTCTTTCTATTCCTTCTCTTCGCGTGTCTTCTACGGAGAAGAGCAGAACCTTTACTGGGATGCGGAGGGCTTCACGATAGAGGCGCTCAAGGCCCCGGTATGGCACGGGGTCACAGGGATAGGTCTGAGAATCAGGACCGCCGAAGAGACCCTCGTCTTCAGCTCGGATACCATACACGACAAAGAACTGTGGGAAGAGCTTTGCCGTGAAAAGAGGGAACAGCGACTTGCCATGCCAGGGAAGGAATTCGAGGCCTCTTCGGTCATATGCGGCGATATCAACGATTTCATAGAAAGGGCCTGGAGCGAGGAGCGTTACAGAGACGCGGTGACCGCCTTTGATGGCGCAATCGTGGTCCACGACATCTCGCTCGGCCGGAGTGTGGTCCACACCAGCTACGAGAGATTGCACAAAACGACCCTCAGGCGCGAGGACGTCATCCTGACGCACAGCCCGGATAAAATAACCTCCGAGTGGGTGCTCTGCAAGGCGGGGAAGACCTTCGGCATCAGGGGGAAGCGCTTCTTTGAGGTCGTCGGCGACAAACTTTATCGGATGAATGCGGATGTCTACCACAAGGAAGAGGGACGGTATTTTGCCGGATATAAAAACGACAAAGGCAGGTACACCGTTTGCGAAAAGGCAGGGAAACTGAGTCTCTCCAGTGGGGAAGAAGGTGACGGACGCCACGGCAGACCGCTATACCGGGTGGAACTCTATGAGGACATATCCGGCAAATATTTCCCCAAAATAGAGCGGGAGAACGCCCGCTACCTGGAGCGCAGGGACGGCAGAGTCGAGCTCCTCGAATTCACCGATAAAGGAAGCAGGGGCAAGATCGTCGAGGACCAGAGGGAGAGATTGCAGCAGAAGCAGCCGATTCCGGCAAGTTGAGGCTCTTCCTGATTTTTGACTGAAAGCGTCCCAGGAGCGGAATTGCCGCGTCTCCCGTCTCCGCCGCCCCGTCCGCAACACAATCTCACAATTTCAGGATCCCGCATTCACTTTTTTCTTGACAAATTTCAGATAATCATATATAAATATGTTTATATGAAAAATTTGACTCGGCTGTTCAAGCTCCTGTCGGACGAGACGCGGGTCAGGATGCTGATGCTTCTCGGTTCAAGGGAGCTCTGCGTCTGCCAGCTCATGGGCATCATAGGGATATCACAGCCCCTGATTTCGAGGAACCTCTCTCTCCTGAGCGCGGCCGGCCTCCTCGATGAAAGGCGGGAGGGGAAGCTCGTGTTTTATTCGATTGCGAAAGACCTTCCTCCGGCGACCGCCGAAATCCTCCGCATATTGAAGCGCGAGTTGAAAGGTGATAAAAGATTAAGAGGAGACATGAGATCCATGGGCGACTGCGCCCAGTTCCAGAAGATCACCGGGAAATGCGATATGAAGACGTTTCTGGCCTTCATGGAAAAGAGAAAAGGAAAGACAGAGCCCGGGAAGTGAAAATGAGAGGTGAGCGCATGATACGAAGGTTCGTGCTAATAATTGCATTCCTTGCCCTTTATTCCCTTGCGGCGAGCGCGGCCGGGAAGCCTGTCAGCCTCCACGAGGCGCTGGAGATCGCCATGGCGCAAAACCATGAGATACGCGCCTTCGGGAATTCCCTCTCCGCCCGGAAGGAAGATATAGGCATAGCGCGCAGTTACCTCCTTCCAAGGATAACCTTTGAGGAGCGGTACATGAGGACTACCAACCCTACCTATGCCTTCATGGCCAAACTTAACCAGCAGCGTTTTACTCAGCAGGACTTCTCCATCGACTCGCTTAACAACCCGAAGGCGGCCGACGATTTCCAGACCTCCTTTTCATTCGAGCAGCCGGTCTTCGCAAAGAAGGCGTATGTCGGCCTCGACATGGCAAAGAAGGAATACGGGGCCGGCAGCGACGAATATATACGGAAGAAGCAGGAGGTCGCGCTGAAGGTGGTGCAGACATACCTTATGGTACTCACTGCAAAGGAGTACGTCTCCGCCTCTGAAAAGGCGGTCGAAGACGCCAAAGAGCACCACAGGATAGCGCAATTGCGATACGACTCAGGCCTCGGTCTTTATTCGGACACGCTGCGGGCATCCACCGCGGTCACGGAGGCGGAGCAAAGACTCATAAGCGCCCGGAAGAATGTCAGTGTGGCCAAGAGGGCGCTCGGTCTTCTCCTCGGTACGGAAGATTCCGTGGAGGTGCAGGACGAGACCTTCAGGGTACCGCTGATGACCGAGAAGTATTACGAAAATGCCTCGATGCAGAGACAGGACATCCGCTCGCTTGAGGAGCGGTTTGAAAATGCAAAGAACGCGCTGAGACTCGCCAACGCGGGATACTATCCCGTCGTGGGCCTCGGCGGATCGTATCAGTTAAATGACCACAGGGCCCCCTTTGGGACCGAGGGCGAAAGCTGGCAGCTGACCGCCTTTCTGAGATGGGAACTCTTCGACGGGACAAAGCGGGAACATGAGAGGTCAAAGGCAAAATTTCAGATAGCCGAGACAGAGGAACACCTCAACGGGTTGAAGAAGGCGGTCTCCTTCAAGGTCTATGACGCTTATCTCTCTGTCCAGGAAGCGGCCAAGAACGCCGAACTTGCCAGGTCCGCTCTCAAGACCGCCGAGGAGGGGAAGAGACTCGTCGAGGAGAGATACGCGAATTCCCTTTCTCCCCTTGTGGACCTTCTTGATTCTCAGGTGAGCCTTGACCATGCCCGGGCAAATGCCATAGCGCGCGAAAACGACCGGCGCCTTGCAGTTGTAAAGCTCGCCTACGAGAGCGGGACCATATTGAAAGACCTGGAGATCGAATAAGACGACGGAGGAACCATGAACAGAGATCAAAGATCGATCATATTTTTTATCCTTTCTTGCGCCGCCCTTGTCGCCTTGCCCGCTCTCGGCGGGTGCACCGGCAAGATAGAGCCGGGCACGGCCCAGGTGAAGAGACAGGTCGTAACAGGCGTCGAGATATCCGAAGCCCTGCCTTCTCAAACCGAGGAATATTACGAGACCACAGGCACCGTCAGACCGGTTACGTCGAGTGTCGTAGCGAGCAGGATCATGGGTACGGTCACCTCCATGAAGGTGCGGGAGGGAGAACGGGTCCGCAAAGGACAGCTGCTTATGACCCTTGACGACAGGGACGCGGAGCAGAAGGTAAGGGCCGCGGAAAAAGCGGTGGAAGCCGCTGACCAGCAGAGGCAGCTTATGGATGTGACTTACGGCCGATATAAGAAACTGTACGACGGCAAAGCCGTCTCGCGCCAGGAGATAGACCAGATAGAAACCCAGAAAAAGGTGGCGGAGAGCGAATACGAGAGGGCCGGCGCGGGTCTTGCCGAAGCAAAGGTCTATTATGGTTTTGCAAGGATAATCTCGCCGATCTCAGGGATTGTAACGGAAAAGAAGACAGATGCGGGCAGTATGGCCGTTCCCGGAATGCCCCTCCTCACGATAGAGAACGCCTCTTCCTTCAGGATAGATCTGAACGTGGACGAGGGCATGACCGGGAAGCTGAAGATCGGAACGCCGGTCGACATCGTGATAGACTCGCTCTCGCGCACGATCAGGGGCAAGGTGTCTGAAATAGTCCCGGCTGTCGATCCTATGTCACGGACCTTTCTTGTCAAGGTCGGGATCTCGGGCGCGGGTTTAAGGTCCGGGCTTTATGCGAAGGCCATGGTCCCCGTGGGGACGAAGGAAGCGATACTGCTGCCCGGGAAGGCCGTGGTCGAAAGAGGTGAGCTCACGGGCCTCTATGTCGTAGGCCCCGACAATGTCATTACATACAGACTCGTAAGACTCGGCAGGCAATATGACGGCAACGTCGAAATCCTTTCCGGGATCAACCCAAAGGAAAGGGTGATTACAGGAGGGGTCGAAAAGGCGGCCGACGGAGGTATCGTCGAGATGGCAGGCAGTAAACAGTAGGGATCCTGCAGGGACAGGCAAGAATATGAATGGTTTCGGGATATCAGGGAAAATAGCGAAGTCCTTTATTAAATCCAAGCTGACGCCGCTTATCGTCATCGCTTCGCTGGTGCTCGGCACGTTTGCGATAGTGGTCACCCCCAGAGAAGAGGAGCCCCAGATCGTAGTGCCAATGATCGATGTCTTCGTTGCCTATCCGGGCGCCACCCCGAAAGAGGTGGAGGAGCGGGTGACAAACCCCGTCGAAAGGCTCCTGTGGGAAATAAAGGGCGTCGAATACGTCTACTCCACCGCCAGCCCCGGAATGAGCATGACGATCGTCAGGTTCTACGTGGGAGAAAACACCGAAGACAGTATCGTCAAGGTCTACAACAAGCTCATGTCTCATTTCGACAGGATCCCGCAGGGGGTCTCACAGCCGATAGTGAAGCCGAGGTCTATCGACGATGTGCCCATCCTGACGCTGACCCTCTGGAGCGGCGAAGGTAAATACTCCGGTTATGAGCTCAGGCGCGTTGCGGCCGAGTTGTGCGACGAGATAAAGAAAGGCAAGGACGTTTCAGAGACCTCCATCATAGGGGGCCAGAGGCGGCAGATCAGGATCATCCTCGATCCCGCAAAACTCAGGGCATATAACGCCTCTTCCTTTCAGATCATGGGCGCTCTCAGGAAGGCAAATTTTGTCCTTCCTTCGGGGCAATTCCCGTCTGACAACGAGGAGTTCCTTGTCGATACCGGCGGCTTCCTGAAAAACGCCGACGAAGTGGGGAGCGTCGTGATAGGGGTCTACGAAGGAAGACCGGTTTATCTGAGGGACGTCGCCTCTCTGAAAGACGGCCCTGAAGAGCCTGCCGATTATGTCTTCATGGGGCTCGGACCCGCTGCGGCGTTAAAGGGAATACCTCCGTCCTCTCAAAGTTTGTCGGAGGCGGTGACTATCACAGTCGCCAAGAAGAAAGGGGCCAATGCGAGCATAGTGGCCAACGATGCCTTGCGAAGGGTGGAGGCGCTGAAAGGCGTGCTCATACCCTCCGGCGTAAACGTCACCGTGACGCGGAATTACGGCGACACCGCAAAGGAGAAGTCGGACGAGCTCCTTGAGCATATGCTCATCGCCACCATCTCGGTCATCATACTCATCGCACTCGCCCTTGGCTGGAGGGAGTCCATAGTCGTGGCAGTAGCGGTGCCTGTCACTCTCGCCCTCACCCTGCTCATTAACTACCTTTACGGTTATACGCTCAACAGGGTGACGCTCTTCGCCCTGATCTTCTCCATCGGCATACTCGTCGATGACGCGATAGTCGTCGTGGAGAATATCCACCGCCACTTCAAGCTCCACAAGATAGACCCCCTGACCGCGGTCCTCGCAGTGGACGAGGTCGGCAACCCCACGATACTTGCGACCTTCACGGTCATAGCCGCGTTGCTTCCCATGGCGTTCGTCTCCGGCCTGATGGGGCCTTATATGAGGCCGATACCGGTGGGCGCCTCGGCGGCGATGCTCTTCTCTCTCCTAGTCGCTTTTATCGTCAGCCCGTGGATGAGCTATAAGGTCTTAAAGAACGTGAAACATACAGAGGAAGGAAAGGAAGGGGGGAAACTTAGCGCCATCTATGAGAAGGTCCTCGGCCCCCTCATCGACAACAGGAGCATGAGGTTGGCCGCGCTCGTAGTCGTGATATCGCTTCTCGGCCTGTCGGTCCTGCTCATACCCCTGAAGGCGGTCACCGTCAAGATGCTCCCCTTCGACAACAAGAGCGAGCTACAGGTGATAATCGACATGCCCGACGGCACAACGCTCGAGCAGAGCGCGGCCCTTGCGAGGGAAATAGGAGAATACCTGAAGACCGTCCCGGAGGTGACGGATTACGAGGAATATGTCGGCACCGCGGCCCCTTATAATTTTAATGGGCTGGTGAGACACTATTTCCTCAGGTCCGGGAGCAACGTGGCGGACATCCAGGTAAATTTTGTTCCGAAGGGCGACAGGAAAGCCCAGAGCCACGATATCGCCAAGAGGATAAGACCCGAGATAGACAAGATCGGGACTAAATACGGCGCGAGAATAAAGGTGGTCGAAATACCTCCCGGCCCTCCGGTCCTGAGCACTCTCGTTGCCGAGATATACGGGCCAAGGCTCGACCGGAGGATAGAGATTGCACGGCAGATCAAGGACATCTTCAGCAAGACAGAGGGAGTGGTCGACGTGGACTGGTACGTGAAGGACGCACAGAAGAAGATCACCTTCGAGGTGGACAAGGAAAAGGCTGCTTATAACGGGATAAGCACGGAGGCCGTGTCCCAGAGCCTAAGGACGGCCCTCCATGGCATGAGCTCGGGGCTTGTTCATCTCGAAAGGGAAAGAGAACCGGTGGAGCTCTTTCTGAGGACGCCGATCCATGACAGGAGCATCTCCTCTTTGAAGGAGATAGCCGTCCCTTCTCCGGACGGTAGGGAGGTCCCGCTTTCAGACCTCGTCAGGGTGCGTCGGGGCATTGAGGAGCAAGACATCTTCCACAAGAACCTCAGGAGCGTCACGTACGTTGTCGGTGACGTGGCGGGGAAAGAGGAAAGCCCGATCTATGCGATCCTGAAAATGAAAGACAAGATAAAGAAGATCAGGCTGCCGGAGGGTTACGAGCTGCAGCAGCACTACACAAAACAGCCCTGGCTTGGAGAGCGCTATTCCATGAAATGGGACGGGGAATGGCATATCACCTATGAGGTCTTCAGGGACCTCGGGATCGCCTTCGGCGCCGTCCTCATCCTCATTTATATTCTGGTTGTGGCATGGTTCAGGAATTTCATCACCCCGCTCATCATCATGGCGCCTATACCCCTGACGCTTGTCGGCATCCTCCCGGGCCACTGGCTCTTCGGGGCCTTCTTCACCGCCACGTCCATGATAGGTTTCATCGCCCTGGCGGGAATCATAGTGAGGAACTCGATCCTGCTCGTGGATTTCGTCCAGATGGAATGGAGGGAAAGGGGGCAGCTGAGGGACGCTCTTATCAAGGCAGGGGCCGTAAGGTTCAGACCCATCGTGCTGACCGCCGCCGCAGTCGTGGTCGGCTCGTTCGTCATGATCTTCGACCCTATATTCCAGGGACTCGCCATAGCCATGATGTTCGGGGCGGTCGCAGCGACCGGACTCACCCTGATCGCGGTCCCGCTGCTCTATTACGAGTTTTTCAAAAACAGGGTATGTCCTTTGAAAGAAGAGGCCAGGGAAGAAGAGAAGGAGAAGAGGGAAAGCGATGAGTTGTCAGAAATGTGAAAGGAGGGCTGTTGAACGTTTAGGATTGATTTACGGGGCCATTAGGTGTACAATTAAGAATATATGCAACAATGGCTTTTTGTCTTACTGCGGACATAATATTCCCGGAATGTCCGGATTGCAAGAATAGATAGAAGGAGGAAAAGATTATGGCAAATGAATATATCTGCCTCAAGTGCGGCAACCAGTTTGCAGTGTATGCATCGGCGGAAAAGAAGTGTTCCAAATGCGGCAGCGCCAATGTGCTGAAGCTCAGTCCGACGAGCATATTCGGCTTCTCCGGAGGCGGAGGGGGCTGAAACCCCTGGGGCTGCTGAGGCCGGTCGGGTCTCGAACAGTTCGACAGTAAAAGGCGTTCATGGCGATCCCATGAATGCCTTTTTTGTTTGGAAGGTCACAATAAGCTTAAAGGGTTGAAGAAAAGAATGCCGGTGCTACACTTAGGGCAGGAAGGCGGCATGCGCAGGCTGATTGTTTGAAGGAAGACAGCGGTGAAGGTCCGGAGAAGATACGTCACGCTTTTTATCGTCTGCTTTGTCTTGGGCATCACCTATCTCCATTATTCGACCCTTCCCAGAATATATTCCTACCACAACGTCTATAAAGAGTTCTACTATATCCCGATATTCCTTGGTGCGCTCGCGTTCGGGCTGAGAGGCGCCCTCCTTATCTACGTCTCTGTCTTTGTCTTCGAGATCCCGTTCATCCTCACGGGCAGCACCGGCGCCTTTGCGTCGGAGGTCGTCAGACTCCTTCATCTCGTGCTTCAGGGTCTTTTTGCTATCTTCGCCGGATACCTGGTGGAAAGGGAAAGGGCCGCAAGGGAACGGTCTGAAAAGGAGCGGGACCTCGTGAGGATCGGCCAGGTCTCGACCGCCATCGTACATGACCTGAAGAACCCTCTCATCACAATACTCGGTTTTTCAAGGCGCATAAAGGAGAAGAAGGGCAACATTGACGAGTCGATAGAAATAGTGATGGATTCGGCCCTTACCATGCAGAAGATAGTACAGGACGTGCTCGACTTTGCGAGGCCCCTGCAATTGACCCTGAAACAGGAAGACCTGAGAGAGGTCATAGCGAGGGCACGCTTCTTTTGCAAGGCAAAGGCCGAAGAAAGAGGGGTGGGCCTGTCGACGGAGGAGCCTCCGTCCCCTGTCATGCTTGAGGTAGACACCTTTCACATGGAGAGGGCACTGGTAAACCTCCTCAGCAATGCTATAGAGGCGTCTTCCGCCGGGAAGACCGTGACTGTCAGCGCCGAAACGAAAAGGTCTCATGTCACCGTCAGTATAGTAGACCGGGGAGCGGGAATGGACAGGGAGACCCTTAAGAATGCGTTCGTACCCTTCTATACAAGGAAGAAAGAGGGGACAGGTCTCGGCATGCCGATCGCAAAGAAGGTCGTAGATGCGCATAAGGGCAGGATAGATATAACATCCAAACCAGGAGAAGGGACCGAAATCAGGATCGAATTGCCCTACTCTTCCGGTAAATGACCGGGTCTCTTCAGTGAAGGGCCGATCACCTTGTTAGACAGTTGAAGTGTTAAACTATACGCCCCGCACAGCGCATAGTTCTTTTGATATGGCAGAAACTAAGAAAGGCCCGCCTATAAGTACTGTATTGCAATCTCGTAGGCGATAGTTGAGTGGTCGGCGGAAGGGCTGTCTCCTTCGCAACAGAGAGTTCCGGTTGAGGCTTCTTTCCGGCTCCTGATCATGTCGGTGATGACATGTGTGAGATCAAATCCGCCTCCGACGCATTCTTTGCTCAAACAATCTATCCTGAACCAGGCAGAACTGTCGGGGAAGAAGTTGACGACCCTGGGTAATGATTTTTGTATGCCCTTTTGGTTGTATAGCATGTTGATGACGATGCTCGCGATCTCAGGGAAGCGGGAGACAACAACACCTGCGTCCTTCTTCTGCTGCTCTTTTTCCATCCTCGCCGTGTTCTTCCTGCAGTTCATGCTGTTGTTCATGATACCCCTCTCGGATAAGGCCCCTTCCGCAAGGAAGAGGCCTTCATCGGCTAATTACAGCTTGACGACATTGATCGCCTTGAGGCCCTTCGGGCCTGTTTCGGTATCAAAGCTAACCCTGTCACCCTCGGCGAGGCTCTTAAAGCCGCCGCCCTGGATGGACGTATGGTGGACAAAAGCTTCGCTTCCGTCTTCGCTTGTGATGAATCCGAAACCTTTGCTGTCGTTAAACCATTTCACTGTTCCTTGTGACATTTCTCTTTCCTCCTTATCTTCAGACTCAAATCTCAGAAGGTCGCAACAAAAAAGGCCACAAAGTCAAAAGTCTTTGTAGCCTCATAAACATCAAAAACTTCCAAAATTCTGCACTTAGGATAACATTGCTGCACATGATTGTGCAAGGGAAAAATGACCTGGCACATTTTAGTCATTTGCGGTCGTACCCTTCTATACAAGGAAGAAAGAGAGGACAGGTCTCGGCATGCCGATCGCAAAGAAGGTCGTAGATGCACACAAGGGCAGGATAGATATAACATCCAAACCAGGAGAAGGGACCGAAATCAGGATCGAATTGCCCTACTCTTCCGGTGAATGACCGGGTCTCTTCAGTGAAAGGCCGATCACGATCAAGGCAGTCCCTTTGGAGGGATCTCCCATTTCCCCATTATTTGTACACATCTCGTCTGTGTCCGACCTTGAAAATTGTTATGCCTGTATCGGAAACCGAATATACAATTCTGCAAACTCCCTGACGAACTCTGTATCTGTCTTCCCCTGTAAGCTTTTCACATCCCCGGGGTCGGGGGGCGGAGGCCAGTCCCCGGATCTTCTTAATTATCCGGAGACGGTCTTTTCGCGGGATGTTCTCAATTTCCTTGACAGCGGACGGCTTGATAAGGATGTTATATCTTGCCACGCCTCTTCAGGTCCTTGAGAACCTTTTCAAATGACAGGCTGGGCTCATGGGCCCTCGCCGCAAACGCCGCAATGTCCTCTGCATCTTCAGCGAAGACGATCCGAATCGCCTCGTTTACGATATCTGAGACGGAGCTGTCAGTCTCTGCGGCCTTCAGACGAAGGGCCTTGTGGATCTGAGGATCAAAATAAATCGTCGATTTCTTTACTGCTGATCTCATACTTGTAATCTACCATCATGACGGCAAGACGTCAAGACGCACTAACTGGCGCGAAGTTTTTAGACAGGCTCAGTGTCCCTGATTCTTTTGGTTATTTCTTTATGATTGTGATAGCGAGACCGAAGCCGATGAGAGCTAAGACCAAACAGATGGAAAAAACCGCCAGCTTATTCTGTATGCCAAACGTGAGAGCACTTAGCACTGCTCCTGCTGCCGCAAATAGAAACGCGACGAAGGCTCTTTTCCCCTCTGTCTTTGATAGCATTGTGCCTTTAAATGGAATTTTATAATCGTCTTTAGTTTTATTCTTCATCGCTTTTGCCTCTCATTGCCTTCGGTCAGAATATTTATTCGGCACAACGATCTAAATGAGGTGCAGGGGCAACTAGGATCTGAAAACCCGCCGACCTTATTCCCTGTCACCTCGATTTTTTTGTTAGGAGTTTTCTTTGATTATTTCTTTGCTCATTATCAGCCGTAGCATAAGATATATGATTACGCCCTGATAAGAAGCAAGCAAAATTAAAAAAGCCCACAGCAATGGAACAAGAAAATTATCCTTTTTTGAATCTATATAAATCCATATTGCTACCGGAATCCAAATTATTATGTCCGAATAGCGAAGTAACACGAGCATTGATGAAATTTCAGAAGCAAATAATTTGCTTTCAAATGCTTGATTCATTAGCTTTTTAGAAAATATAGTGTCATTTTTCAGCTGCATTCCCCCACCTGGTTTTCAGGGTCATTCCCCCAGGTGCAGCATCCTATCCTCGATTTTTTAGCATAGGTTGTAGAACATAATCAAGCCTGTGCCTTTCTTTTTCTCTG